>CAZRYW010000054.1:0-10215 GCA_964604405.1 uncultured Oscillospiraceae bacterium | reverse complement strand
TGGGACCGCGGAATATAAACATCGCATCCTTAATATGCAATCCGAGCAAAAGCATCGTAAGTCTGTCCACGCCTATGCCGAAACCGCCGTGGGGAGGGCAACCGTACTTGAAAAACTCAAGGTAAAACTTAACGTCCTCATCAAGTCCCTTTTCCTTTGCCTGCGCACAAAGTACGTCATAGCGGTGTTCACGCTGTGCACCTGTTGTAATTTCAACGCCTCTCCAAATGAGGTCATATCCCTGCGGAATTCCGTTTTCGTCACGCATATGGTAAAACGCTCTCTTTTCGGGTCCGAAATCCGTCACAAACAAAAATTCGTGACCGTACTTTTTCATCACCCAATCGTACGACAGTCTTTCCGCTTCCGTGGTCAAATCGTTCTTTTCTTCTTCGGGCACCGTATAGCCGAATTCCTTTTCCAATTCATCGTACAAATCGGCAAGCTTTATCACGGGGAACGGAGTTTCGGGAACAACCACGTCAATTCCGAACATTTCCTTTATTTCGTCGCCGTATTTTTCTTTGACTTCGGCAAGCATATAACGAAGAAGTTCTTCTTCCATCTTCATTACGTCACGGAAAGATGTAATATACGAAAATTCCAAGTCAAATCCCGTAAATTCCGTAGTGTGCTTGCTTGTAAAGCTCTTTTCGGCACGGAAAACAGGTCCTACTTCGAAAATTCTTTCAAATCCCGCAGCCATTGCCATCTGCTTGTAAAACTGAGGGCTCTGTGCCAAATATGCAAAGCGGTCAAAATATTTAACTTCAAACACTTCGCTGCCCGTTTCACTCGCCGTTGCGATAAGCTTCGGAGAATGTATTTCGATAAAGTTCTTCTCAATGAGGAACTTTCTCATTGCGTTAACCATCACCGTCTGCACTTTAAACATGAGCTGGTTTTCGTCTGTACGCAAGTCAATCCAACGATAGTCTATTCTCTGGTCGATGGAGCTGCGCTCAACAGCTGCCTTTTTCTTTGTTGCGGGAATTTCCTTGCGGTTAATCGGAAGAGCGTCCGCCATGGATTCGATTACAACATCTTCGGGAATAACCTCAACTCCGTTGAGCTTAACGTATTCGCTTGCCACAGCTTCTCCCACAACCGTGATAACGCTGTCTGCGGTCAAACCTTCAATCTTCTTTACAAGCTCTTCGTTACCCTCTTTTTCGATTGTAACCTGAATTGTGCCCGTAATATCTTTCATAATGATGAACACAACGTATTTTGTATCTCTTATAATATCTACAAACCCCTGAAGCTTAACCTTCCCGGGATTTGCTATTGCGTCTTTTATATATGTTCTTTCCACAACAAATTCCTCCTCGGTATTTTATCTTATTTATTATACCACTTAAAAAAATCAATTTCAACCATTATTTTACTCTGTATATATAATCCTTGTCGTTTCGTCTTAGTATCGCCGCATAAGCATATTCGTATGCCGCCAAAAGCTTTGCCAAAAAATCTTCCGTCAAAGCGATTTCACGATTTACGAAAATATTGTATTCCACTCCGAAAACATTATACATGCATCCCGTGTCAATGCAGCCCGAACGTTTGTAAAAAGCAATTCGTCTCGTTCGTGTGTTCGTTTCATCGTCGTTTTTCGCACTTTCAATGCTCTCCGTTTCGAGAAGAATACAGTCCGTCTTCGAAAGACTTCCGAGTTTTTTCAAAAAAGTCGATCCTATCCCCCCGCCACGGTATTTTTTCACAATGGCGTAATAGTCCAAAAATCCGATTTTTTTGATTTCTTCATCCTCGCAGTCTATCGTTGCAACACACGCATATCCTTTTGTGCCTTCTTCGTCGTATGCAATATATACCGTGTACCAACCCATTTTCACGGAATATATTATATCTTCGAGTTTTTTCAGCTCCGCAGGCGGAAAATCTTCAACCATACAGTTATTATAGATTTCTTCTATTTCTTTTATACTTGCCGTTTTATATTCCACAATAAAAACCTCCTTTTATACAGTCATTGATATGCCGCTCGAACCGTCCGGCAGCTTCTTAACAATGATTTTTCTGTCAATTTTCTCTTTCAGCTCACTCATATGCGATATTATTCCGACCAAACGGTCATTGTCCGACAAACCGTTCAAAATCTCCACAGCTTTTGACAAATGCGTTTCATCCAGCGTTCCGAATCCCTCGTCAATAAAAAGCGTATCGAGTCTCACTCCTCCGCTTTTTTCCTGTATCATATCTGAAAGACCCAATGCCAATGACAACGACGCCATAAATCCCTCGCCGCCCGAAAGTGTGGATACATCTCGCTTTTTTCCCGTATTTCGGTCAAAAACATCCAAATCCAATCCTCCGGCACCTCTTGTTCCGCCCTCCGATTTTGTCTCGAGCAAAAACCTGCCTCCCGTCATTTTATGCAAACGTTGATTTGCACGTTCGACCGTCTGCTCAAAATAATACTGCTGAACGTACGCTTCAAAAGTTATCCTGTTTCCCGCAATTTTTCCGTTTGCCGTGTCCGACAACTCCTTTAGTGCAATATATCTTTTTTGTGTTTTTTCGTTTGCCTCTTTTTCTTTTCTCAATCCCTCTGCCGTTTTAAAATTCAAATCCGATTTAATCTTCAATTCGTCACGTTTTTTCTTGGCTTCGGCTCTCAAAAGAACATTTTCGTTTTCTTCTTCAATCAAACGTGATGTGTCCGCAAACTCTTTATCTTTCGTTATGTGTTCACATTCTTCGAGTGCGGCACATTTTTCAGCCAGATTTTTTTCATATCCGCTTATCCTATCACGCAGCATTTCGATTTTTTCATCCGAACAAACGCTCTTTTTGTAATCTTCTTCCGACAAAAACTCTTCTTTTACCAACAATTCCTCAAACTCTTTTTTCAATTTTTCGACTTCGTCTTTATTCTTTTCGCAATTTTCACCGAGTGCGGTAATCTCGCCTCTTATCCTTGCGATTTCACTTCTCGCCATTTGCAGCTTTTCCGATATCTCTTCAAACGCCTTTTCCGACTCTTCAATCTCTTTTCTCATTTCGTTCAAGATTTTTTCAGTCTCAAAATATGCCCTGTCCGCATCCGTCAAATCAATATCTCCGCTTGCCGAAATACGCTTTTCTATTTCAGCCGACTCGCCTTTCAGTTTATTCGTTTCAAGTGCCGCATTTTTCATTTTCTCCGAACATTTTTCAGCATCTTTTTCGGCTTTTTCGAGTTCATCACGGGTTATTGCATTTTCGGTAAGAACAGCTTTTTTCGGATGTGTCAAGCTTCCGCAAACGGGACACGGCTTATTTTCGACAAGCTCGTTTGCCAAAATCCCCGCAAGATTGTCAAAATAAGATTGCCTCATTTTTACATATCTTTCGCTCGCTTCGTTGCTCTTTTCGCTTAATACAATATACTCTTTTTCCATCCTCTCTATGTTTTTTCTTTTTTCTTTCAAATTTCTTATATCCGGTAACAACGCCGCTGTGAGAGCGCATTTTTCTTTCAAAATTTTCGCTTCTTCGTTTTTCTTTTCCGCAATGACAGAATCATCCTCAAGCGTTTTTATGTTTTCGCTCTTTTTTTCGAGTTCTTTTCGTTTTTCTTCCGTCATCGTCAACGCTTTTGCATATTTTTCCTTTGCAGCGTTCAGTTTTTCTTCACAAATATAAACACGTCTCGCTTTTTCTCCCTTTTTCAGTTCTGTTTTATTTTTCTCTATCTCTCCCATTCTTTCTTTCAAGAGCACAACTTCGGCTTCGATTCTCATTTTGCGTGCTATTGCATCGTTTATTTCGTTTGCATTCGTTATTTTAAGATGCACTTCTTTCAATATTCTGTCGCAATCTTCAATCGTCTTTTCGCATTTTTCGATTTTCTTCTCATCACTCAGTATACTTTTTCCCAAGATCGCTATCATTCTCTCGGGATTGTATATATCTTCTCTTGCGTTTTCAATCTCGGCTTCATATTCGTCCTGGGTGCAAAGTGCCCCGTTGAGCAAATCCGTCACTCTTCCCAATGCTATTTTACGCTCGTTTTCAACCTCCGAGACCATATCCGACAGTTTTTTCTGGAACATGTCATAAAACGACGTATCGAATATTTTTCTGAAAAGCTGCGAGCGTTCTTTGCTTTTTTCCGTCAATATCTTTCTGAAATCCCCCTGTGCAATCATCGCAATTTGCGAAAATCGAGAGCGATCGAGTCCGAGTATTTCCGTGACTTTTTTATCCACATTCGCAATTTTCGAAACCACGTCTCCGTTCGGCAATATCAGCGTCGCATCGGCAATTTCCTTTGTCTCTCCTCCGCCACGTTTGCTTTTTCTCATATATTCGGGATTCCTTATGATTTTGTATCTTTCGTTACGATACAAAAACTCATACTCCACCTCTGTCTTTGTGTTTTCGTCGGCAAAATCGCTTCGCAGTGTTTTTGTCAATTTCTTTTCGTTTCCTCCGCTGACCTCTCCGAAAAGGGCAAAGCTTATGGCATCAAAAACAGTTGTTTTTCCCGCACCCGTATCACCCGTTATCAAAAAAAGTCCGTTTTCGATAAGCGAAAAATCCACAACCGCACAATCCTTGTACGGACCGAACGCACTCATCTTCAAATACAACGGTCTCATGCTTCCCCCTCCTTTATTTCCGCAATAATGCTCTCGATAATTTTATACTGTTCTTCCGTCAATTCTTTTCCGTTCATATCCGAGAAAAAATCTTCAAACTGTTCTTTCTCGCTCTTGTTTTCACGATACTCGAATTTACTTATCGCAGACTGTTTTTTTCTCTCAAACAATATTTCCGTCAAAAACGGATATTTTGTTTTCAATTTTCCGTATGCGTCAACAACCGTTTCCTCATCCGTCAATGTAATTCTCACAAAATCGTTTTTGTTTTCGTTTTTCAATATTTCTTCCGCAGTTCCTTTTACATCGACAAAATCTCTCATCGGCACAAGCGGAATTTCCGTTGTGTTCACAATTCCCTTTTCTTTCATTTCTATTTTCACAACGCACTTTTTATCGTTTGCCTCACTTGCCGAATATTTCAGCACCGTTCCCGAGTAACGCAAACTTTCACGACCTATGCATTGGTTTTTGTGTATGTGCCCGAGTGCAACATAATCAAACTTGTCAAACACCCATCCTTCCACATTATCCAATCCGCCTACCGAAACAACCTCGCTGTCACGCCTTTCGGCACCCGTCACAAACTGGTGCGCCACGATAACGTTTCTTTCGTTTTCGTCAATTTCGGTATTCTTCAAAACGCAGTCTACCGCTTCGGTATAGTTTTCGATTTCATCGTCAAAATATCTTTTCACGTGTGCGGGTTTTATAAAAGGCAACAGATAAACATTCACTTTTCCGTATTCGTCAAACAATTCCGTTTTCTTTATTTTGCCGTCAAACACGGGCGAAATAAAAACTCCCGCTCTTTCAAACGCCTTTGCACCGTATGCAACTCTTTCCGCACAGTCATGGTTTCCGCTTATCATAAATATTTTCGAACCGCTCTTTTCAAGCTTTTCCAAAAACCCGTCGAGGAGTGCCACAGCCTCTCCGCCGGGAACGCTTTTATCATAAACATCTCCGGCTATCAATACACCGTCGGGTTTTTCTTCGTTCACTATTTTCGCTATTTTATCCAGAATATCTCTCTGTTCTTCAATCAACGAATATTCGTTCAATCTTTTTCCTATATGTAAATCGGATATATGTAAAAATATCATTTTTTCACTTTCCTTTTTCTCCTATTGAGATAATCTCTTTTACATTTTACACGTTTTCTCCCTTTGAGTCAACCTGTCTTGTGTTATAATCCGTATACGCAAAACGGCAATCACTCCCAAAAGAGCAATTGCCGTTTTGTCAATTTTCCGTATACTGACTCATATACAACTTATAATACAATCCTTTTTTCTCCATCAACTCGTCATGCGTGCCCATTTCCATGATTTTTCCTTTGTCTATATACATGATTCTGTCCGCATTTCTTATCGTTGACAGACGATGCGCTATAACAAACCCCGTTCGTCCCTTCAAAAGTGCGTTAATCCCCTCTTGAAGTGCTTTTTCGGTCTTTGTGTCAATACTGCTTGTTGCCTCATCCAAAATCAATATTTTCGGATCCGACAGCAAAACTCTCGCAAAACTGATAAGCTGTCGCTGCCCCGTCGAAAGTCTGCTGCCTCTCTCGTTAACTTCCGTATCGTATCCGTTTTCCAACTCGTTTATAAAGCTGTCCGCACAAACGGCTTTTGCCGCACGTCTTATTTCTTCATCGGTTGCATCGAGCTTTCCGTAACGGATGTTATCGTACACGCTTCCCGAAAAAATAAAAGTATCCTGCAACATTACTCCAACATTTCGGCGAAGCGACGAGAGAGTATATTTTGTGATGTTTTCTCCGTCAATCAAAATTTCACCCGATTGAACATCGTAAAATCTCGTCAACAGATTGATAATCGTCGTCTTGCCCGCGCCTGTCGGTCCGACTATAGCGGTTGTTTCACCCGCTTTGACCGCAAATGTCATATCATCCAAAATTTTTATGCCCTCTTCGTACGAGAAATCCACGTTTTTAAATTGCACGTCACCTCGTATTTCGGGCATATCTACAGCACCGGGCAAATTCTCCACCGTCACCGGTGTATCGAGCACCTCGTAAATACGCTCCAAATACGCCGCCGTATTCACCAGCTGGTTGTAGTAATTGCAAATGTTCAACACAGGTGTCCAAAAGAGCGAAACATATCCCACAAATGCAATCAAAGTACCTGCCGTTACAGCTTCGCCTCTCAGCAAATCATATCCGCCTATCAAAAACACCATGCACGTGGTAATCGTCGAAATCGTCTCAACCATCGGCCAGTTGCATATATCTATGATTTTTGCTTTCATGAATCCTTTTCGCACATTTTCACATTGCGTTGTAAAAATCTCTTCGTTCTTTCTCTCTCTGTTAAACGACTGCGTCACTTTGATTCCCGTTATGCTTTCATGTATGTACGCATTGAGGTTACTCTGCTTTGCGCTGTAATTTTGCCAAACTTTTCTCTGCTTGTCTTTCATCACAAAAATGATAAAAGTAAACACCACAACACCGACCAGCATTATCAGCGAAAGCTTCACCGACAAAAAAAGCATCATCACAAACGTTACCGCAACGGTAAACGTGTCCGTAATAAGATTCACCAGTCCGCTTGTCATCAAATTCGAAATCGAGTTTACGTAATTTATCACTCTCACCAGTATTTTTCCGTGAGGTCTTGAATCAAAAAAATCAAACGGCAGCTGTTGCAGCTTGATAAATACATCTCTTCTCAAATCCGCAACAAGACTTTGACCTGCTATATTCATCGCTTTCAGTCTGAACCTCTCGATTACCGCATTAAAAACATAAATCGCCAAAAGCCCTCCGCCGAGCAATATAACAGACTTGAAATCCTTTTCGGGCAAGCTCACATCCATTGCATGCTTTGTTATCATGGGCGAAAGCATGTTCAAAATACTCGTCAAAACCACAAATAGCAACGTCACAATCATAAGATTTTTTACCGGAATGAGATATTTTGCCAGTCTTACAATATATTCAAACTTAAATTGACTCTCCAGTTTTTCATCAACGTCAAATTTATTACGTGCCATAATTATCCCCCTTCCGCTCAGTCTTTCTTATCAAAATTGCCCGTTTGAGTTTCATATACTTCTTTGTATTTTCCGCCCAAAGCAAGAAGCGATTCATGCGTACCTCTTTCGATAATACTTCCCTTTTCCATAACAAGTATCAAATCGGCATTTTTAACGCTGCTTATTCTGTGGGCGATAATAAACATCGTTCTCTGTCCCGCTTCTTTTTTGAGCATATCCTGAATATATTTTTCGGTTTCCATATCAACCGCACTTGTTGTATCGTCCAAAATCAATATTGACGGATTTTTCAAAAGTGCTCTCGCAAGCGAAATTCTCTGTTTTTGTCCGCCCGAGAGTCCCACGCCTCGTTCACCCACAATCGTATCGTATCCGTCGGGCATGTTTTTGATAAAATGATTGGCGTCGGCTTTTATCGCAGCTTCTTTCACATCTTCAAAGCTTGCATCGGGATTGCCGTATGCAATATTTCCCTCAATCGTGTCCGAAAACAGAAAAATATCCTGCATTGCCATCGCCATGCTCTTTCTGACGTGCTTCAAGCTCATATCCTTTACGTTTATTCCGTCAAGCAATACCTCGCCCTCACTCGCATCGTAAAAACGGAACATAAGATTCGCAATCGTGGATTTTCCCGATCCCGTTTCTCCTATAATCGCAACCGTTTGTCCGCATTTTGCTTCGAACGATACATTGTTCAATGCGGGAGTCGTTCCGTCAAAAGTAAACGACACGTTTTTAAAAGTAACGTCTCCCTTTAATCTTTCGTTTCTGTCCTTATCTTTCTTGTTGCCGAAAATTTCGGGTTGTGCAAGATAAAATTCTTTCACCTTTTCCGCACTTGCCATCATATTGCTCGTATCGTTTATGAGCCATCCGAGTGAACGCATGGGAGAATTGAGCGCCCAACTCATGGAGTTAAACGTTACATAGTCACCTATCGTCATCTTTTCCGTAATGACCATCCATCCGCCCACAGTCAACACCAACACGTTCAAAGTGTTCGCCATAAAATTCAAAAGAGGCATATATACCTGCGAGATTCTGTTTGATTCTATATTCGCTTCTTTGTAGGCATTATTCGCCTCGTCGAATTTTTCCAGTTCGAATTCTTCCCTTACCATAGCTTTGACAACACGGTTTCCCGAAATATTCTCCTGTGCCACCGTGTTAAGACGGCTGAGACACTCTCTCGCTTTTCTGAATGCGGGGCCTACTTTTCTCGAAAACTTGTATCCCGTTATGCCTATCAAAGGCGTAATCATAACAAGCACAATCGTAAGCGTAAAGTTGATTGACCCCAAAATAACAAGCGCCGTAACAAATAAAAAAAGATTCTCTATCATACCGTTCAATACCCATGCCACAAAGTGACGTATCGAATCAATATCACCGGTCAACCTGTTCATTATATCGCCTGTTCTGTTCGAATCGAAAAACTTAAAATCCTGTTTCTGGAGCGAGTTATACAACTCTATTCTCATGTTTTTTATGATTTTCTGACTTGTGCCTTCCAGTATGTAATGATCGATTATCCTGAAAATATCTTTCAGCACAATCGACAGCAAAAGTGCCGCCACAAGCCTTGTAAGCATGCTTATATTGCCTTTTCCGAAAACTTCGTCCACTATCAATCCCTGTATCAGCGGTCTGACGTTACTGAGCACCGTATTTACAACAGTCAGCAAAAATGCAAACGTCATAGCGAAAATATACGGTTTAATGTATTTGAACATCCATTTTCCCGTTTTCATCAAAACACCCTCTTTCATTTGGTATGTTAGCATTGTTTTACAGTAAAGTCAATTACGAAAAAGCGTAAATTCGAGTTTTTCATTTCTCGAATTTACGCTTTTTTAATCAATCAATAAATTCAAATTTATTTACATCAAAAAGTCCTTTATCGCTGATTTTCACGTTCGGAATAACAAGAAGCGACAAAAACGACAGCATCATGAAAGGATCTATCTCGTCGTTTGAGGCAATCTCTTTAACGCTTCTCAAAATCTCCTCATGAGCCTTCAATGTTTCTTCGGCACTCTTGTCGCTCATGATTCCCCCTATTTCAAGCGGCATAAAAGCAACAAGCTTTCCGTCTTTCACAACGCTCATTCCTCCGCTTTCGCCAAGTGCGTTAACGGCAAGCGCCATCGACTCTTCATCCGAACCCACAACCGTAATGTTGTGCGAGTCGTGACCTATACTCTGTGCAATAGCACCGCCGTTTATGCCGAAATCCTTGATAAAGCATTTTCCTATGTTACCTGTCATTTTGTGTCTTTCCACCACGGCACACATGTTCAAACCGTCTTTTGTATGTGCTTTAACCCCGTTTGTGATAAGCGAGTGGGGCAAAACTTCTATAACCGTCATTTCTTCTTTGAATTCCGTTTTAAAATCTTCCGCCGTCACCTTTTTGATTTTAACGCTGTTTTTAACTTTTTCCGTATCTGCGTTTTTGCCCTCGAAAAGCGCAACCGAATTGTGTGCAATAAGAACACCGTCTTTAAATACATGTGTTATATCCCTTGCATTCATATCTCTGCTGATAACAATATCCGCTTTATACGAAGGAGCAATCGCC
>CAZRYW010000053.1:0-10270 GCA_964604405.1 uncultured Oscillospiraceae bacterium | reverse complement strand
GTCGCACTCAGCGACCTAATCGGACTGAAATTGTTCGCAAGAAGCGGGAAATGATACTCACAATTTCTGACGGTCAGGGGCAAATGCTAAAAAACGCAGCTGAAGTGAAATGAGATTTGTTTTGCTTGCAAAGCATGAACCTATTTATGGGTAGGAAGTAACAAATGCATTACCGGCTGGCTTATAATATGAGAACTTTTATTAGGGTTATACTCGAACATGAAATACCGACAAAACGGTATGTAAAAGAGAAATTGCGGTGTTGAACGGCAAAGGCAAAAGGGATATAATTAATTTGGAGATAAAACGGACTTTGGATTTCGGGACGGTGGTTTTGTGGATAGAATAGAACAAATATATGAAAAATTGGACAGAAAACTCAGTTGTACAATACGGAGAAATTACGAAAAATTGCCGTACACGACAATTGACGGAGTGTATGACAATCGGTATGAAACGGACGTGTGTTGGTGGACAAACGGATTTTATCCGGGATTGTGTCTTGTTATGTATAACGCAACAAAAAACGAGGCATATCTTACGGCTGCGAGAAAAGCGGAAGATTTGTTGAGAGAGGCTTTTAAAAATCGTGACGGATTGCACCATGATGTGGGGTTTATGTGGTATTTGTCGGAGGGTAGCGACTATATTTTGACGGGAAGAAAAGAATCGAGAGACGTTGCTCTTTTTGCTGCCGATATGCTGGCGGGAAGGTTTAACCTCAAAGGCGGTTTTATTCGTGCGTGGAATGAAGAAAACGGAGAAAAACGAGATACGTGGACGATTATAGATTGCATGATGAATATTCCGCTTTTGTATTGGGCGAGCGAAGAAATCAATGATGAAAGATATGCTTTGATTGCAAAAAGTCATGCGGACATGGCGATGCGAGATCATGTGAGATGCGACGGCAGTACAAATCACATATGCGTTCATGATAAAAGAGATAGAAGTTTTTCGGGTGCTTTGGCAGGTCAGGGGATGACGAGCGACAGCTGTTGGTCGAGAGGCAATGCATGGGCGATATACGGATTTGTGCAGAGTTATATGCACACAAAAGAGAAAAAGTATTTAGATACGGCGGTAAAGTGTGCCGATTATTTTGTTAAAAATATTGAAAAAACGGGTTGGATTGCGAAAAGTGATTTTTGTCAAGGAGACGATGTCGAATTGATTGATACTTCGGCGGGAGTAATCGCCGCCTGCGGAATGGTTGAAATAGCGAATGAGACGGGCGAAGAAAAATACAGAAATGCAGCCGTAAAAATAATAGAGGCAACTGAAAAATACTGTGACTGGGACGAAACACATGACGGAATCGTGATGATGGGCAGCGAGGCGTATAATAGCGAAAAAATACAAAAGCACCTTGTTTATGCGGATTATTATTTTGCGGAATGTGTTTGCCGTCTTTTGGGGCGGCAAAGAACCAACTAAAATAAAAAATGATGATTGACACCTCTTTTTGGTATTGTTATAATCAAAAAAAAGGGGTGTTTCTTTTATGAAAAAAGCAGCGATCTTTATGTTGGTTTTGATGAGTCTGTTGTCGTGCTCTGTTTTGGCAAGCGAGGAAGTCTTTGATGCGGTGTGTGATATTTATGATGTAAACTCCGTGCGAGAAGATTTTGATGTGAAATTGATGGAGGCGGGAAAAAGCACAAAGGACTTGTTTGAAGAAAAAGTGGTTGTGGCATGGGAGGATATGTCATCTTCGGTTGTGCTTTATCCCGACGTTAAAATAAAAGCATCGGAGATAAACTCGTATTTTTCAACGGCACTTTACGAAAATCCGCAATATTATTACGTGAACAGAAGTTACAGCTATACAAAAAAAGGCGATTATGTGGCGGAATTGAAAAAGATGACGTACAGCGAATCGGACAAGGATGCCGTGGAGAAAACACGCAAAGAAATTGAAGCGGCAACGAACGAAATACTCCTCTCGATAACAGGCGATATGACAGATGCCGAAAAGATTTTTGCGGTGCATGATTATTTGGCGTTAAACTACGTTTATGATATCGAGGATTTGGATCAGACATATTTGATACTTTTGAAAAAGAGCGGATTGGCTGCTGCGTATTCGGAAGCGTTTCAGCATTTGATGAATGTTTTGGACATCAATTGCACATTGGTGAGCTCGGATGAGATGATGCATATTTGGAATATGGTCGAAGTTGACGGCGATTGGTATCATATTGATGTAACGTGGGATGACCCATCGTATGACAGATTTGCAATGGTTTCGCATGAGTATTTGCTTTTGAGCGAAGACGGGATAAGAGCTATGGAGCACAGCGGATTTTCATCGCCTTACGAGGCAACAAATAAAAAATATGAAAACGAAGCATGGAGAAGCACGACGGCATCGGTTGTTTCGTGTGACGGGGTTTTGTATTATGTGAGCGAGAACAATATTGTTGACGAAAACGGAAAAGTAATTTTCGAAAACCTTGACGGCGGCGACGGAAAGTGGTCGATAGGCGGCAACAGGTTTTTCAGGGGTGTTTATTCGGGACTGTGCAAGATAAATAATATTTTGTATTTTAATACGGATAAGGCTGTTTATTCGTATGACCCGATTGAAGATAAAACGGAAAAAGTGCTTGAACAAGGCGGTATTTGCGGATTGTATGCCGACAAAAACAAATTGGTTTACAACAAATACGACGCAGAGAGCGGAAGATTTGTAAAAAACGGTGAAATACGTGTTTGTGATGTGGTTATAAACAAACCGTTTGTTGAAAACGGAAAACTGAAAGTGAGACTCTTTAACGACGGTGAAAAAGCCGTGTGGGTTATTGCGAACGGTGATTATGAAATAGAAAAAGTTGCAAAAGGCGGCTTGGTAAATCTTGAATATGAAATGAGTGACGGTTCGGTTTATATTTGGAGAGATGATATGACGCCTTTGACGGAGAAGTTTGAAATAAAGTAAAAAATAAAAATAAAAAGCCTGTCGGAATTGAACCGACAGGCTTTTTAGCTGTTTGAATTATTTTTTCATGGGGATTCCCGCGGAGGCAAGATTTGCGACAACGGAATCCACAACTTCCATTACCTCATCTTTTGTAAGCGTTCTTTCGCTGTGAGAGAAGAGAATACGAACCGTGATGGACTTGCCCTGTTCATCGGTATATGTGTCAAGAAGCTTGACCGATTTGATGAGAGGACAGGAGGCATCTTCGATTGCTTTTCCGATGGGTGCGTATTTGTCGGAAATGAACGTAACGTCAATTTCCATTTCGGGGTATTTGGAAGGTTCGGAATATTTGATGGAATTGTTCTTTTCGTCAGAGAATGCGTTAACGTCGATTTCAGCAAAGACGATAGACGCTTTCTTGTCGATTTTTTTACCGACTACGGGGTGAACAATGCCGATTGTACCGAGTTTTGTGCCGTTGAGATAAATAGTATTGAGGTTCTTGGGATGCTCATAGGAGTGCGTAGCCTCGGCAGATTCGAACATGAGAGAAGCATGACGCAAATCATCCGTTACGACGGCGAGAATATCACGCAAATAGAGATAGAGCTCTTCGACACTCTTTGTTTTGTCGAACAGGGTTATACAAAGCTTTTTCTGTTCGTTGCAAAGTCCGTCTTCTTTCAATCCTTCGACAACTCGTCCTATTTCGAATACGCCGAAAGAGGGGGAGTAGGATGTGTTTTGCTTGACTTGGCAAAGCTGTGTGGGAACAATGGACTTGCGGATTGTTTCGATGTTGGGGTTTGTTGCATTTACGAGACGAATATTGTCTTCGACTTCGATGCCGAGTTCTTTGTATTCGTCATAATATGCCCAAACGTAAGAATGAAGCTCGTGAAGAGAGAAACGCTTTACGAGGATATCTTTAATTTTTTCTTCCATTGTTTTGGCTTCGGAAGCACGAACGGGATAGAGCGGAACGGACGCCGTATGAACGGCGAAGTTGTCATATCCGTAGATACGTGTGATTTCTTCGATGATATCGGCTTTCATCGTAACGTCCTTTGTGGCACGCCATGAGGGAACGGTAACCGAGAAAGAGTCGTTTTCACATTCGACTGCGAAACCGAGAGCACGCAGAGTTTTAACGATTGTATCGTTGTCGATTTCGATACCCGTGTAGCGGTCAACAAACTTTTTGTCAAAATTGAGAGAACGTGTGGGGTATGTGTATGCGATTTCGTCGGTGAGAGAAGAAACAACCTTAACATCGGAGTCGATATCGGTAAGTATTTTTACAAAACGAGCAATGGCGGGAACCGTGAGATTCGGGTCAAGGCACTTTTCGTAGCGCTGAGAAGCATCTGTACGGTGAGCAAGTCTTACTGTGCTCTTACGGATGGAAACAGCGTCAAACGTTGCACTTTCGAGAGTGAGACGTGTTGTATCTTCGACGATTTCGCTGTCCAAACCGCCCATGATACCCGCAATCGCAACGGGGGTATTGTCGTTACAAATCATGAGTGTGTTTTCGTCGCAGTTGCGTTCGATATCGTCAAGAGTTTTGAATGTGAACGGCTTATCGAAACGCTTGATGCGAAGTTTTTCGACTTTTCTCGAATCGAATGCATGCATGGGCTGACCCATTTCGAGCATCAAATAGTTGGTGAGGTCCGCAAGAAGATTTATCGAACGCATACCGCAGTAGAAAAGACGGATTCGCATATTTACGGGACTTACATTTTTTGTGATGTTTTCAACCTGCAAGCAGGAGTAACGCTGACAAAGCGGGTCTTCGATTTTCATGTCGATTTTGGGGAGATTGTCGTATACGGAAAGGTCTACCGTATCAAGACTCTTTAATTCTCTGCCTGAAATTGCGGCAAATTCACGTGCGATACCGTAGTGACCCCAGAGGTCGGGACGGTTTGTAAGGGACTTGTTGTCAACTTCGAAGATGATGTCGTCAACGGCGTAGGCATCCTTGATGAGAGTGCCGTTTGCCAAATCATCGATAATGTCCATGATGCCGTCGTTATTGTCGGAAATGCCGATTTCTTTTTCGGAACAGCACATGCCGAACGAGGTGAAACCTGCCAAATCGCGAGGCGCGATTGTAATTTCGCCGATGCGTGCACCGACGGGAGCAAATGCGGTTTTCATGCCGACACGAACGTTGGGAGCACCGCAGACAACGTCGGTGAGTGTGCCGTTACCTGCATCGACTTTTAAAAGATGAAGCTTTTTGGAATCGGGGTGGTCGTTAACCTCTTTGATTTCGGCTACAACAATACCGTCGATGTCGCTTCCTTTGAAGAAAATATCGTTTTCAACCTCCGCAGTCGAAAGAGAAAACTGATTGATTAATTTTATTTTGTCGAGACCTGTCAAATCAACAAAGTCCGAGATCCAATTCATAGATAAAAACATATGTCAAACCTCCTTATTCGTCGTCGGTGAACTGACCGAGAGCTTTAAGACTGCCCGAGTTCAAATCACGGATATCTTTAACTCCGTATTTCATCATTGCGAGACGTGTCAAGCCGAGACCGAAAGCAAAACCTGTGTATTCTTCGGGGTCGATACCGCCGGAAGAAAGAACCTCGGGATGAATCATGCCGCAGGGGCAAAGCTCGAGCCAACCTGAGTGTTTGCAGGAGGGGCATCCGTCACCACCGCAGATGAGACAGTTGATGTCAAGTTCGAATCCGGGTTCGACAAAGGGGAAGAATCCGGGACGAAGACGAACTTTGATGTCCTTTTGGAAAACTTCGGAAAGCATTGTTTTCATAAAGAAGATGAGGTTGGAAATTGAAATGTTTTTGTCAACCATAACGCCTTCCATCTGGAAGAATGTGTTTTCGTGGCATGCATCGGTCGCTTCGTTACGGAAGCATCTGCCGGGGAAGATTGCCTTAATCGGAGTGCCGTGCTTGATAAGATCGTCCTTGTATTTTTTGTAGATGGCATTTTGAGCCGCAGAAGTGTGGCTCTTCAAAAGCTGACCGTTTTCGAGGTAGTAAGTATCCTGCATATCACGTGCGGGATGATTCTTTGGAATATTCAATGCTTCGAAACACTCGTAGTCTGTTACGATTTCGCTGTAGTCTTCAACGTGGAATCCCATGGATTTGAAAACCTTTTCGCATTGACGCTGAACGAGGGTGATGGGATGATAGCTGCCTCTGGTTAAATCGGCAGGGGTGGAAATGTCGAACTCGGGCATCTTGTTGATTTCGGCTGCGATTTCCTTTTCTTTTATTTCTTCGATTTTGGCGGAGATTGCATCTGCCGCTTCGTTTTTGAGGATGTTGACTTTTTGACCGAAATCCTTTTTTTCTTCGATCGAAAGGTCTTTCATTCCTTTCAAAAGTCCTGTGATAGAGCCGTTTTTGCCCAAGTATTCAACTCGAAGTTCTTCAACTGCCGCCATTGAATCGGCAGAAGACAATTTGTTCAGAAACTCTTCACGGAGAGCTGTTACTTTTTCTGACATATTATCAGTCCTTTCCTAATATAATAAAATTACCTTTTCGTCTCCCGCTTTCGGGGAATCGGGGGTTGGAGCATTGCAAATGCTTTTTTCATATACTGAGATAAAAAATTGTATATCGGTTTGACGGGAAAACAAAAAAGCCCGCCCCAAAAAGGGACGAGCATAACCCGCGGTACCACCCATATTCAGGAAAAAATCCTGCACTCAATGCGTTTTACGTGACGCTACACTCTGCTTAATCACAGCTTTCGCAGAACGCTCCGATGCTGAAATTCAATTGCAAAATCACAAGACCGCTCACAGCCGCCGACGGTCACTCTCTTGTATGACACTTTGCAACCTACTTACACATCTTCAACGCGTGTGAATTAATTATATAACCGAAATGACGGAAAGTCAAGTATTTTTACACTTGTTTTTGCATATGAATATGACGAGGTGAATAAATATGTGGGAAAAAATCAAGCGGTATGTGTATTTTATCGCTTTAAGCCTTGAAGTCGGTGCTTTGGCGGCTTTTTTGACGAGAGGCAACATGAATATTTACGCATATGTAAAATCCCCGCCTCTGTCGCCTCCGATGTGGATTTTTCCTGTTGTGTGGACGATATTGTATGTGTTGATGGGAATCGGAGGTGCGAGGGTTTACAATAAAACAGGCGAGGTATCGGGAATTTTTTTGTCGCAGTTGGCGGTGAACTTTTTGTGGAGCATTATTTTCTTTAATCTGAAAATGTACCTTTTTTCGTCGGTGTGGCTGATATTGCTGATTGCACTTGTTTGGCAAATGATTAAAGAATTTAACAAAACCGATAAGACGGCGGGATTTATGCAGATACCGTATCTGATTTGGTGTGTTTTTGCATTGTATTTGAATGTGGGGATTTGGTGGTTGAACAAATAAACGAAAGAGCGAACAAAAAAGGGACTGTTGAAAGCGAACAATTTTTAAGTTCACTTGCAACAGCCCTTTTGTGATATTTTAGGCGAGCTTGGACTTGATAACTTCTGCCATCTTGTCGCACTTGCAGTTTGCGAAGAAGAGTTCGGAGAACTTTTCGCCTGCAATAGCACCCTTCAAAAGATCCTGGTCGATGTTTTCGAGAATGTAGAAAATATCCTGATGAGTAACTTTTTTAACTTCGTCGAGAATCTTTTTGTTTCTCTGTTCGGGAACTGCTCTTTCCTTGGGATAGCCGCCGCCCCATTCTTCGGCGAAGAGCTTTTCGAATACGTACTGAAGGTTCAATTCGCAACCCCAGCCCCAACCTTTGGCGAAGGGAAGTGCGATAGCGTTGCCGTTGTTAACCTGTGTGAACTGATAAGCATCTGTGGGGTCTACAACGTGACCGCAGAGAACACCGGGGAAAGAGTTACAAGCGAGCATTGCGCCTTCGCCCGTTCCGCAACCTGTGATGACAAGGTCAGCCGCACCGGAATTCAAGAGTATTGCGGAGAGAATACCTATCTGAACATATGTAAGCTGAGCGGAATCTTCTGCGGAATACATACCGTAGTTGAATACTTCGTGACCGAGAGGTTCGGCAACCTTTCTGAGAGTTGCTTCGATGAGGGCATTTTTAGCTGCCTGACTGTTTTCGTTAATAAGAGCGATTTTCATTTGGAGTCAATCCTTTCTGTATTGTATTGATTATATTTTATAATGAAAAGCTTGTTTTGTCAAGTGAGGTATGATAGAATGAATTCAGAGAAAAAATGTGAAATTTTGGTTTTTGCGAAACTTTTTCGGAGTGCAAAAAATATATATAGTAGAAAGAAAAATTTTACAATTGAGGAGAAAATTATGAAAAAAGGTATTTTATCGGCGAAAACTATGATTTTTTGCATGGCTTTGTGCATGATTGGGGTTTTCGGCTTGTCGATAAAGATCGAAGCAAAAGAAATTCCGATACTGATGTATCATAGCGTGGATTATACGGGAGGAATGTATTCGGTTACTCCCAAAAAGCTTGAGAGTGATATTTATGCTCTTTTGCAAAACGGCTATACGACAGTTTCGTTTGAAGATGTAATAGATTATGTATATTCAAACGGAACTTTGCCCGAAAAATGCGTTGTGATTACGTTTGATGACGGATATAAAAACAATTGCACAACGCTTTTGCCGATGGCACAAAGACTGAAATTTAAATATGAAGTGTTTGTGGTAGCGGGTTTTGTGCATTACGGTCAAGAAGCGATGGAATGGGACGAGGTGAAAACGGTGGAAGAGTCGCCCTACGGAGCGATAGGTTGTCATACATATAATTTCCACGGAGCATCGTTTGACGGAAGAAGAGGCATGGAACAAAAAGCGGGAGAAAGCTTTGTCGAATGGGAAAGAGCTGTTCGCACCGATTTGTTTACGGCAAAAAAGCTTTTTAAAGATAACATCGGAAAAGCGCCCGACACATTTGCATATCCTTACGGAAGCTTTTGTGCACAGCGGGACAAGTTTTTGAGAGAAGCGGGATATCATGTGACGGTAACTACAGAACCCGGCATTAACGAAGTGAAAAAAGGCGATAAAGAATCTTTGTATATGATGAAGAGAATATCTATGGACGGACAGGCTTATTCGGCTGTGGACATGATAGAGTCGTGTAAAAAGTACAAAGAGTCGGAAAAAATCGAAAATGAAAGAGAAAAAATTTCTCAAATTAATTATGTTTCGAGAAAATCGGCACTTCAAGCACTTTACGGCAAAAGGTACGAAGGAAAGAAATACGATGAAAATTATATTGCCGGATATACCGATTTGCAATATGAATCGGATAGTGTTAAAGCACTTTTTGCCAATTGTGTGAAAGATCACATAGTTTCGGGATTTGCGGATTGGACGATGAGACCCGACAACTATATTACGAGAGGACAGTTTGCGGTGCTTGTCGCAAGAAGATGCGGATATGACGGACGAAAAGTCACAAAAAGATACTCTGACGGATCGTCGTGGAACGATTGGGCGCTGTCATATTGTTATGAAAAGGGATATATGGTAGGCTATGCCGACAGGTTCGGCACGGACGAGCCGTTGACGAAAAAGCATATGGATATTGTTTTGAAAAGAGCCGGATTGGTATAAAAATGTTTTTCGACACGCAACTGCAAATCTTGCCAAGGCAATCTTCGCAGCTTGTTATTTTTCCCAAACCTTTCGCTGTTACGTTAAAAATATGTTTATTGACAGTCAAAAGCCTCGATTGCAACCGCAATCGAGGCTTTTTTAGGTTTAAATTTTTTATTCGGATTTGTGATTTTTCGCTTCTTCGAGCATTGTCTGACGACGCTTTTTGACATCATCGCTCATGGGCTTGATATCACCTGCGGCGGTTAATGCCATGCGAGTGAAGAGCGGTCCGACAAGTTCGTACACGAGTACGGCAAAGAGTGTTATATTGCGGATGAGCGCACCTTCGGCTCCCAAACCTTCGGACGCCAAAGAACACATGCCGAGTGCAACACCTGCCTGAGGAAGAAGTGTGATACCGAGATATTTGCAGATGTTCGAATCGCACTTTGTTGCCTTGGCGCTTATGAAAGCACCGAAATATTTGCCGAGTGAACGGAAAAGAATGTACACGATGCCAATCAAAACAACAATTCCGCTCGTGAAAACACTAAGTTCCAATTCGGCGCCGCTGATTACAAAGAAGAGTGCCGAAAGAGGGGACGTCCATTTGTCGGAACGTTTCATTAAATCGTCCGAAAGAGGGCATATGTTGCAGAACACGGTGCCGAGCATCATGCAAACAAGAAGAGACGAGAAGCTGACGTGTACACTTGCAATGTGAAATTCGAGTTTGGAAAGAGCAACCGTCAAGAATACGAACGCAATTGTCATATTG
>CAZRYW010000052.1:0-10549 GCA_964604405.1 uncultured Oscillospiraceae bacterium | reverse complement strand
TAGATGTTCGGATTCTTTCTCCATTCCGAAATCACGTCTGAGCAAATCGCACAACGCCGAAATATACGAACAAATACTTGCCACTTCTCCGCAAACGGCAGAATTCATGCATACGCTTTTTACGTAATACAAACTTTTTGCCTTTGCGTATCTGGTATATGACACAAAGTTTTCCCGCAAAAGAGACTTGTATATTCCTCTTGCAAAATCCGCAAAGGTTTTCGATGCGAAAATCATATCAAACTGTGCACCGTCATAAAGCATCTCATATGTTATATCCTCGACACTGAAATTAATCATTTTAAAATTGGGCAAAGGCATCGTAAAATCACGGAACTTATTCAAAAACAGTTTTGCCGAGTATTCGTTGTCGGAATCCGACACAAAAGCCAGTCTCCTGCGACTGTTTTCGCATTCTCTGCTGACCGCTTTTACAATCTGCATTGCCGTATACGTACTGCAAACTCTCGTTTCGCTGCAACCGTCCTCGTTTGTTGTGTTGAGTCTCAGTTTTGTACCGCCGTCAAAATAAGATGCGATTGTCACACAAACATTTCCCATTTCACCAAGTCCCGCAATCACGTTATATTCAATCGTGTTGTCCAAAGCCATGGCAATGTCATTTATCGAATAATCAAGCGGGTCGGAATACGAATGTATGTCTCCCGAGAAAATCGCATCACAGCTTCTCAAACGAATAATCGCCAAATCATCGATGTCGCAACCGTATTTTTCGCAATCGCCCAGCTTTATCGTTTCAACGGTAATTTTAGAGCGAAACCTGCGATTCAGCGCACGTATTATTTTCAGAATATATCCCGTTGCGTTATATCCTTCGCCAACACCTCTGATCATACCGATTGAAGGCATTATTCTTCCTCCTCGCTGAGATTTTCCCATTCCTCCATATAATTTAAAAGATTCGTTTCGTGCGTCTCCAAAAGATTATTCAGTTCCATCAACTTTTGGTAATCGCTTCCCGCAAGATTAATTTCATTTGAAACTGCCGCAATACTTTCTTCTGTTTCCGTGATTAACGCCTCAAGCTTTGCAATGCGACTTGCTCGCATGCGTTTTGCTCGCTCACGCTCCTTCTGCGCCTTGTAATCATTGATTTTTTCGGCTTTCGGAGCCGAAATCTCACGGGATGCTTTTTCGGGTTGTTCACATCGTGCCAAATATTCGTCATATGTGCAATTATATTCGCAGATAGTTCCGTTTTCAAACACAAACAGCTTGTCTGCCAGCTTATTTATCAAATATCTGTCATGACTGATTATAAATACCGTTCCGTCGAAATCTTCGATAGCATCTTCAAGCGCTTCTCTAGAAATAAGATCAAGATGGTTTGTCGGCTCATCCAATAGTATAAAATTCGACCCTTTGAGCATAAGACACAAAAGTGCGATTCTCGCTTTTTCGCCGCCCGAGAGCAAATCCGTGCTTTTGAACACATCGTCACCCGTAAACAAAAATGCCGCGAGAGCGTTTCTCACCTGAGTTTGCGTCATTTTGGGATATCTGTCCCAAACCTCGTCCAGTATTGTCTTTCCTTGCGAAATATCGCTGCGTGTCTGGTCATAATAAGCACATTCGATATTGCTTCCGAACTTTACGCTGCCCGTATCCGGAACTTCGTCACCTTTAATGATTCGGTAAAACGTTGATTTTCCGCAACCGTTCGGACCGAGAACAAACACACACTCTTTCTTTTTCAGCAACAAATCGACATTTTCGAAAAGTTTTTTGTCTCCGTAATGTTTGGAGAGATTTTTCACCGTCATTACGTCATTACCGCCCTCAAGCGTTGTCGAAAACTTGAATTTAACTCTCGAATTATCCGCAGTCGGCTTTTCCAGTCCTTTTTCAAGCTTATCTATAACTTTTTGCTTGCTTTCGGCTGTTTTTATGTTTTTTTCTCTGTTCCATCGCTTTTGCTGCTCAATCATACCTTCGATACGATTAATTTCTTTCATCGTATTATCGTATTTTTTCACAGCAGCCTGATAAGCGGCTTTTTTCTTTTCGGCAAAAACCGAATAATTTCCGTCATATTGAGTAAGGCGTTCACATTCCAGTTCAAATGTTCTGTTCGTAACCTTATCCAGGAAATATCTGTCATGACTGATTACTATAAACGCCCTGTTAAAATCCTTCAAAAAATTTTCCAAGAACACAATAGCATCAATGTCCAAATGGTTCGTCGGTTCGTCAAGCAGCAGCAAATTCGCATCCGACAAAAGCACTCTTGCCAAAGAAAGTCTTGTTCGTTGACCTCCCGAAAGCTCGCTGAGCTTGTTTTGGAGTTCGTGTTCCGCAAAACCGAGTCCCAAAAGCATACTGCGGCATTTCGATTTATATACCAATCCGCCTTTGTCGATATATTCGTTGTTCAAATTGTATTGCCTGTTTATGAGACTTTCTCTGTCTCCGTCCCCGTTTTCTATTTTGATTCTGATATCTTCCAGTTTTTCTTCAAGCTCGAAAAGAGGTGCGAAAATCTCCGACACATATTCGTATGCACTCGTTTTATCATCTTCGGGAGGAGTCTGTTCCATGTAGCCGATTTTCAAAAGACTGTTTTTGTTCAAACTGCCCGTATAGCTTTCTTTTTCGCAAATCACTTTAAAAAGCGTACTTTTTCCGACTCCGTTTGCTCCTATAAGACCTATTTTGGATTTTTCATCAATATTAAAATTTACGTTTTTAAACAAATCTCTTTCACCGAAAGATTTTGTTAATTCATTTGCCGATAGTAAATTCATATGTTTCTCCTGTTAAAAGTTTGAAAAAATTCAATCATTTTGTCCATATCATGCGCTATGTATTCGGGCTCGGCGGTAAGCGCTTTTTCTCTTGTACCGAATCCGTATTCAACCCAAAGTGCGGGTATATTATTTTCATGAGCACCGTAAATGTCAAATTCGGTATCGCCGATCATCAGTACTTTTTTGCCTTTTACAATATCTTTTTGCAAAATACAACGCACAATATCTTTTTTCTTTATCAGTTTTCCGTCAAGGGTCGCTCCCTGTATAACATCAAACAGTTCAAAAATCCCCGCCTTTTTCAGAATATGCACGGCCATCACCTCGGGTTTGCTTGTTGCAACACCGACAACTATGTTTTTGTCTCGCAAAATTTTAATTGCGTCTTCTATTTTGTCGTAAATATAAAACTTGTCAATGGCTTTGGTATGATAATGTGCTCTGAAATCCAAAACCATTTCTCCCGCTTTTTCTCTTGAAACAGAGCAATATTTAACAAAACTGTCATCGAGCGGCGGACCGATAAATCTGTCCGTTTCCTCGTCTGTCATTTGTCTCATATTGTTCAACGCAAAAACATGAGCCAATCCTTCTTTTATGCCGGGCGACGTATCTGCCAGCGTACCGTCAAAATCAAATAAAACAACATCAAAATCAGGCATAAAAACCTCCTATTATTCCGTAACCGCCAAATCAAAATTCGCCTTTATCGGTTCGTCAAAAACAAACCCACCGAATTTGGCGCCTTTTTCTCCTTCAATCAAAATTTGAACACTTGTCACGCTGTCTGTTGCGCAAAGCGAATTGACAATCGAATAAACATTCAAAACTCCCGAACCTCCGGAAAACTTTGTGACAAATTCCTCCGAAAAATTAACGTAGCACACACCGCTTCTTGTTTCGATATTGAGCAATTTCGTTCCCGAGGGAATCGTTGATTGCAATTCGTACGAAGACGGACCTTTCATGAGTTCGTTTATTATCGTTTTTTCAATTGAAATAGTATCGAGCGTAATAACTTTTCGTTGCTCCGCTTTCAGATTTTGTGCATTGGACGTCGAAAAATACAAATTTACATCCGTAGTATCTGTCGGATTAACTTGCAATACAACATCTTTCTTGCTTATAACACCAACCTCGTTTCCCGTAGAATTGGAAATCAAGGGCATTTTTTCAACCGTGAAAGCAACCGAGCTGATTCCGGGTATGGCACAAAGCGTCTGTACCACGGAAAACCGAGCCGTCAATTCATCGCTTCCAGTCAATTTTCCGAAAGCTTTCGGGAAATCGACAGTTGCAAGTTCGTCTTTTATCACAACTTCCGCCGACGAAACACTCTCGGGAATACTTCTTGTGTTCGACTTGTTTTTCGGACCCTCCAAAAGTTTTTTCATTGCAAAATTCGCCATATCCACGGTGGTTCTGCTGCCGGAATATTCCACAGTCTCGACTTTCAACTCACCTGTCTTGGCATCTTTAAAATACAATTTGATTTCATTGTCGTTTTTGGACGAACCAAAACAGGCGCTGAGAGTCAACAGTGAAACAAACGCCGTAAACAATGCAATAATTTTTTTCATCGAAAATCTCCTTTTATTTAAGAGTTATCGGGATTATTATTTTAAAACGGCTTCCCACGCCCTCTTCGCTTTCTACCTGAATATTTCCTCCGTGAAGCTCTACCGCCGTAAGCGCAATCGAAAGTCCGAGTCCCGTTCCGCCCGTTTCCCTCGAACGTGCTTTATCCACTCGGTAAAATCTGTCGAAAATTTTATAAATTTCGCTCTGTGCGATCCCGATACCGGTATCCGCTATCGTAATCACGGCACAATTTTCTTCTCTTTCGACGCTCATTCTGACGTTTCCGCCATCTTTGGTATACTTGATTGAATTATCCAGTATGTTATAAAAAGCTTCCCACAATCTGTCTTTTTCGATTCTGGAGAAAATTCCGATATCGGATTCGTAAGTCAGCGTAATGTTTTTCGAATCGGCAAGCGGTTTCAATGCTTTCACGACATTTTGCGTCAACTCCGCAATATCCATCACGGTAAAATGCATTCTGCTGACTGCGGCGGTATCATCCATTTTCGTGAGTGCAAGGAGTTTATCTATGATTCTCGTAAGACGGTCAACCTGCACATTCATATCATTCAAAAACTCTTCTTCCATTTCTCTCGGAGCATCCGGCGTCTGCAAAAGAGAATCTGCAATCAGTTTTATTGAACTGAGCGGCGTTTTTAATTCATGCGAAGCATTTGAAACAAATTCCTGTCTTTTTTGTTCCTGCATCTCTATTTTGTCAATCAACTTGTTAAACGAGTCAACCAAATCTCCGATTTCACCGCCATGAGAAATATCGAGTTTTTCTTCCTCGTCACTTTCCGTCATATCAACAACCGATTTTGTCAGTTTTCTTATCGGTGCCGTTATAACTCCCGAAAATACAAACCCCAGCAACGCAACTATCAACGATACAACAGTTGCCAAAGTAAAAATACTCGTTGACATCTGGTGTGTGTATTCTCCGATGCTTTCGGCGCTGGACTGAAGCAAAATAGCACCCGTTACCTTTTTTTCGCTGATAATCGGAACGGATGCACTCACCATCATTTCGCCCGACACCGTATCTTCCTTTGCGGTTACGTTTTTTCCGGAGAGAGCTTCCAAAACAAGCGGTTTGAGCATAATTTTTTCCGCAAGAGAGCCCTCCGCCAAAGAGTCATAAATCACAACGGAGTCCGCATCCGTCATAATAACACGTGACGTCGTTGAAATATGCTGTTGCGTGAGAAGATATGATATCGTTTCGGAGCTGAGATTTTGATATTGCGACACATATCCCGACAAAACATTCGCCTGAGTAAGCACTTCACTCTTTTTTTGATTCAAAAGATAATTTGTCATCGAATTTGTGGTATAAGCGATGATCAAACCCGTTGTCAGAATGATAATAACAAGATAACTTACAACCAACTGCCAACGAAGTGTTGAAAACAATTTTTTAAGCTTCTCTAAAATAGTATCCTACCCCCCATTTTGTCAGTATGTACGTGGGATTTGCCGCATCCGGCTCGATTTTTTCTCTCAAACGTCTCACGTGAACATCGACAGTTCTTGCATCTCCGGGATAATCGTATCCCCAAATTATATCGAGAAGATTTTCTCTCGAATAAACCTTTCCGGGATTTGTCGCAAAAAGCTCACACAAGTCAAACTCTTTTGCCGTAAGCTCAATCTGCTTACCGTCAACCTTAACTCTTCTGAGATTGTAATTGAGCTCGATATTACCCGACGAAAATTTATTTTTATCGACCGCATCATGGTTTGCGCTTCGTCTCAAGATTGCTTTTATACGTGCCTTCAACTCCAAAATGTTAAAGGGCTTCGTCATATAATCGTCCGCACCGTAATCAAGCCCCAAAATTTTGTCCATATCCTCGGTTTTCGCCGTAAGCATAATTATCGGCACGGATGAAAACTCTCTCACCTTTTGGCACACCGTCAGTCCGTCGATTTTGGGAAGCATCAAATCGAGGATAATAAGCGAAATACTCTTGTCCCGAGCCATTTTCAAAGCTTCTTCTCCGTCATATGCCGTCTCAACGCTGTATCCGTCCTGTTCAAGGTTAAATTTGATACCCTTGACAAGTAATTTTTCATCATCAACAATCAAAATTTTCATTCTTTTTCCCCTTTACATAACATGCTTACTTTATTATATCAGTCGCTTGCTTTTTTTTCAATACAAAAAACGCAGAAAATACAAAATAAAGTGCAAAATATCTTGCAATGATTATACATCTTGTGGTATTATAAAAGAAATTATATTCAAGGGAGAGGTTGTTTTGTTGACAGATATTGAAATTGCACAGAATGCAAAAATGGAGACCATTGATAAAATAGCTGCGAAAATCGGCATCGAATACGATGAACTCGAAATGTACGGAAAATACAAAGCTAAATTATCGTCCGATCTTATCAAAAGAGTTGCTTCAAAGCCCGACGGCAAGTTGATTTTGACTACGGCCATCAATCCTACGCCCGCAGGCGAAGGTAAAACCACAACTACGGTCGGTTTGGGACAGGCACTTTGCCGTATCGGCAAAAATGCCGTTATCGCTCTCCGAGAACCCTCTCTCGGTCCCGTTATGGGCGTCAAGGGCGGTGCCGCAGGCGGAGGATATGCTCAGGTCGTTCCCATGGAAGACATCAATTTGCACTTCACGGGAGATATGCATGCCATAACGGCGGCAAACAATCTTCTTTCCGCTCTTTTGGACAACCATATTCATCAGGGTAACGCCCTCGGAATCGACTCTCGTCGTATTACTTTCAAACGTGTTATAGACATGAACGACCGTGCTCTCAGAGATATCGTTGTTTCTCTCGGCGGCAAACTCAACGGTTTCCCCCGTCAAGACGGTTTTATGATTACGGTAGCTTCCGAAATCATGGCGATTCTTTGCCTTGCCGACGATATTACAGACCTCAAAAACAGACTCGGTGAAATTATTGTGGCATACAATTACGAAGGCAATCCCGTAAAAGCATCCGACCTTAACGCTCAGGGTGCAATGGCAGCGCTTTTGAAAGATGCCATCAAGCCCAATCTTATTCAGACTCTCGAGCACACACCCTGCATAATGCACGGCGGTCCGTTTGCCAACATCGCACACGGTTGCAGCAGTATTATGGCCACAAAGCTTGCCTTGAAGCTCGGAGACTACGCAATTACCGAAGCAGGTTTCGGTGCGGACTTGGGTGCCGAAAAATTCTTTGACATCAAGTGCCGCAAAGCCGGATTAAAACCCGATGCGGTAGTTTTGGTTGCAACTTGCCGTGCTCTCAAATATAACGGCGGAGTTCCCAAAACCGAAGTTAACAACGAAAATGTCGAAGCTCTCATCAAAGGACTTCCCAACCTCGAAAAACATATCGAAAACATCAAAAAGTTCAACCTTCCGGTTGTTGTGGCAATCAACCGCTTCCCTCAGGATACCGATGCCGAAATTGAAGCCGTTAAATCCGCTTGCGAATCATTGGGAGCAAAGTTTGCTCTTTCCGATGTATTCTCCAAAGGCGGCGAAGGCGGAGAAGAGCTTGCTTACAAAGTCTTGGAGGCTCTCGAAGAGCCCGCGGACTTTAAGCCTCTTTATCCTCTCGAAGATACATATTACGAAAAATTCGAAAAAATCGCAAAAGAAATTTACGGTGCCGACGGAGTCGATTATCTCCCCTCGGCAAAAAAAGAAATCGACGAGATTGTACGCAACGGCTATACGAATTTGCCCATATGTACGGCAAAAACTCAGTATTCTCTTTCCGATAACCCCGCACTTCTCGCTCGTCCCGAAGGCTTCCGCATAACGGTAAAAGAGGTACGTCTTTCCGCAGGTGCCGGTTTTGTGGTGTTCTTAACGGGCAACATTATGACCATGCCCGGTCTTCCCAAACTCCCTGCGGCAAACAATATAGATATTGATGAAAACGGTACTATTACCGGTCTTTTCTAAAGGATTGATAAAATGAAGTTTATTTCAAAAAATGTTTCGGAGACCGAAAATTTTGCATTTAATCTCGCAAAAAAAATAACTCCTCCGTGTGTAATCTGCCTCATAGGCGATCTCGGTGCGGGAAAAACCGCTTTTACCAGAGGGTTTGCTCGTTATTTCGGCATTGACAAGGGAGTTGCCTCCCCCACTTTCACCATCATGATGAAATATTCCGGAACGGAAGAAATCAATCATTACGATCTTTATCGTGCCGAAGATTACGACGAACTTTGCGACATAGGTTTCGAAGATCAAATCGACGAAGGTATTTCCCTTATAGAGTGGCCCGATAAATTTATGCGTTTTCTTCCCGAAGATAAAATAACGGTGCACATCAATTACACCGACAACGAAGGCGAACGTGAGATTATTGTTGAAGGAATTGATTTACAATGAATATTTTAGCAGTTGATACATCGGCACTTACCGCAACCGTGGCAATTTTCAAGAACGGTGTATCTGTTTTCGAAAACAATATAACAAACGCTCTGACACATTCCGAAACGTTGATGCCCATGATTGATTACGCTCTCAAAAGCGTTTCTTTGTCACCGTCCGACATCGACTTGTTTGCGGTATCGAACGGTCCGGGGTCTTTTACCGGAATTCGCATAGGTGTCAGCGCAATAAAAGCTCTTGCATATGCGGTGGACAAACCCGTTATCGGTATAAGCACACTTCACGCATTGGCGACAAATCTTGCTTGCATCGAGAATATTCCCGTTTGTCCCATTATGGATGCAAGGCGAAATCAAGTGTACAATGCGCTCTTCTCATTTGAGGGCGGCAAGGCTAAGGTTTTGGTTCCTCCTCGTGCATTGAGTATTGACGAATTGTGCGCATCTCTTTCTTCTCCCGTTATATTCGTCGGAGACGGAGTAGATGCGTACAAAAACCGAATTGTCGAATTATGCGGTGACAATGCCCGTTTTGCTCCTCCTCATATGCGATATCAAAAGGCTGCATCCGTGGCATTTGCGGCATCTCTTGCCGATGAAAACGAATATTTGTCTCCCGAGGCATTGGAGGTTGTATATCTCAGAAAATCTCAAGCCGAACGGGAACGTGAAGAAAAAGAAAGGAATGAAAAAAACATATGAAAATAGCAATTGCGGCAGACCATGGCGGTTTTGAACTCAAAGGTGAAATAATCACCCATCTTGAAAAATCGGGACACGAAGTAATCAATCTCGGTACCGATACGCCCGACAGCGTTGATTATCCCGATTATGCCGAAAAATGTGCACGAGAAGTACTCGGCGGCAATGTTGATTTCGGCATTGTTGTTTGCGGTACCGGTATAGGCATTTCAATCGCAGCAAACAAAATCGACGGCATCAGATGCGCTCTTTGCACATCGCCCCAAACGGCAGCTCTCGCAAAACAGCACAACAACGCCAACATTATTTCCCTCGGAGGACGCACAACCGATACCGACACGGCATTGAAAATTGTCGATGCATATATCGCTGCCGAATTCGAAGGCGGTCGTCATCAAAATCGTGTTGATAAGATAATGGCACTCGAAACAAAATAATTAATCGGAGGGTTTCTCATGAAATGTCCCTATTGCGATCGTGCAGACAGCAAAGTTATTGACTCCCGCCCTACCGAAGAGGGTACATCCATCAGACGCAGACGCGAATGTATAAATTGCGGCAAACGCTTTACAACATACGAAAAAGTCGAAAGCGTTCCGATAATGGTAATCAAAAAAGACGAAACACGCGAAGCCTTCGATCGAAACAAGGTTTTGTCCGGCATCATGAAAGCATGTCAAAAACGCCCCGTCGAAACCGAAAAAATGGTTGAAATGGTTGACAATATCGAATCCGAGCTTCAAAACCTCATGGACAGAGAGGTTACCAGCGAGCGTATAGGCGAAATGGTAATGAACGAGCTCAAAAAAACGGATGATGTTGCTTATGTTCGCTTTGCTTCCGTTTATCGCCAGTTTAAAGATATTAACACTTTTCTTGCCGAAGTTAACAAGCTTCTCACAGACAGGAATTAATCCGAGGGCACAGAAGATTTAATCTTTTGTGCCCTTTTAAAATTATCGCTATTTTGAAAAAAGGTATTGTATTTCCATGCGGTATATTGTATAATCAATTTGTATGCTTTTGTCGTTTTTTAAAAGCATATGTTTCTGCTGTATGGGGGGATATTCCCATACGAAAATTACTTGAAATTTCAATATGAAGGAGCAAACGGTTGGAAAATATT
>CAZRYW010000051.1:0-10741 GCA_964604405.1 uncultured Oscillospiraceae bacterium | reverse complement strand
AACTGAGGTGTGGTGCGAGGGTTAGTTGAGCTGTTGAATTGAAAATATGAAACAGTACCTCAGTCGGCTTTAACAAAGTGAATGGTGTGGAGTAGCAAAACAACCCCTCCGAGTCGCTAAAGCGACTCACCTCCCCTTGCACAGGTGAGGCTTGCGCTTTGCTACAGCGGGAGGCATAGCGGAGCAGATTCGGTTGACCGCTCACAGGTGAGGCACCTGCGGGGAAAAGAAGATGAGGACTCACATGAGAGGCTTTGGTTTGAGGTAGAGTCCGAAGCCTAAGAGGGGTATACGATACACATACACAGTGGGGTGAGATGTGTGGGGTTGGGAGATAAATACAAGGTGATTGGTAAATTTACCAATCGCTTTTTAAGTTTTATCATCCGACTGATTTATTTAATTATACGACAGAGATTTTCTCGAATGTCATACTTGAAATTAAAGTTTTTTGATTAAAAAAAATCACCCACTATTTTGTGAATGATTTTTGTAATGAATTTGAAGTTATCGGTCATTGTCAGGCTTTCCTTTTTCCTCTTCTTCTTTTAGTTTTTTCAAGTATTCGGCAAATTCTTCATCGGTCATGTTTCTGATTTTTTCAACATTTTCAAGAACGCCCCTATCATCGCAAATATATTCTTCTTCCACAATGTTCACTCCTTATAATTTCCGAATTGTAAAAGCATACTTTTCTTGCAAGTCAAATAATGCTTTTTCTATTGATGTTATCTCTTGTTTAGGTCTTGTGTAATAACAACATTTTTTCGTCTTTTGATATTTGAGAAAATTTATTCTCATATTCGGAAGTTTGAACTTTATCACATTTTACCGAATAATCAGGCGGTTTTTTCTTTCTCGGTGCATATTACTGTTTATCATTTATCGTACCACTAAGACCACCCTTTGTCAACGTCATACGCTTCTTATACTGTGCGTTTTTTGTTCCGCAGTTGACAAGATAGAAATTTCGGGAGATACATATTTGATAGCATTTATTGACAATAGAATAGAGTTATGTTAAAAAAATATAACAGAACAACATCAAGTCGGACTTATCGCATTAAAGATTTTTTAGTGAAAATTTAAGTGTTTTTCTGTTTTTTTACGTACTATATATGATGGATTAATTCACATTGTAAGAGGTGAAATTTTTGAATGACGAAAAAGTAATAAAGGCAATAAAAAATCGAAACGAAGCTGCAATCAACGAAGTAATAAAAAAATACTCCAAGCTTTTATGGTCGGTTGCGGGAGCGGTTTTGAATAATATCGGATCAACTCAGGATGTTGAGGAATGTGTTGCCGACACGTTCATTTACTTATGGGAACATCCTGAAAAATATGATTTTAGACGAGGCAAGATGAAAACCTGGCTTTCCGTAGTTGCCAGAACTCAGGCAATAAACAGATGCAGAGAGATTGCAAGAAGAAATGCTGTTCCTCTGGAAGACAGCGATTTTACAGAACAACTCGGTATTTTGGACGCCTTTATCGAAGCCGAAAAACGCAGAGAGTTAATCGCAGAAATAAATGAACTTGGAGAAGAGGAACGTGAAATTTTGATTCGTAGATATTATTATGAGCAAAAACCAAAAGAAATTGCACTTGCGATGGATATGAGCGTGAAACAGGTTGATAATCGACTTTATCAAACAAAACTGAAGCTGCGTAAAACGCTTTCCGAATTAAAATAAAGGAGGATAATATGGACTCTTTCGATAAAACAAATTTACAAAATATAAAGAATATTTTTGAAGAGAAAACAGGTGTTGAGCTGGATGTTCGGCAACATCGTGGGTATTCTATGAAAACGGCAATGATAGCGGCTGTGATACTCGTTTGCGGTTTTACTGTGACGGCATTTGCTTTCGGTATATTTTCATCGTTATCGGGAGATGAGTTGAGTCTCTGTGCAACCTATGAGGGGAATGGTATTGTTTCCGTTCAAGTGGAGAATAAGTCTGACAAGGCTTTGAGCTTCCAAAAGCAGCTTAAGCTGATGCTGTGGTCGGACGGAAAGGAAATTGAGCCGATTTCCGATATGGTTATTTTTGACGGAACAGATTTTGAGGCGCATACAAACGGGGTCATGACGATTGATATTTCTAAAGCTTACGATATTGATTTTCTGGAGCAACCGCTTACCGATGACCATTATTACTTTGTGCTGACAAACAATAATTTTATGTTTGGACAGGACTGGATGTGCTCTGTTTACTTTGCCGAGCCTATTGAAGCAGGCGCTGACGCGATTGGGCAAATTACATCGGTTGAGGCGGATGAAGAGCTTGCGAAAAAGGTTATAGAGCAGTTGCAACCTTATTTTGAGTATAATATTACCGATCCTGCGGAGCGAAATAGGATTGCTTTTGAATATTTGGAAAAGTGCGGAGAATTGCTTGACGACTTATGTTGTGATGTAGCAGCATCCGAATCGCCCATGCTGCTTGTCGAGAGAATGAATCCCTCGATTGTTTTCGATGATAGCGTTCCGAAGGAGAATCAATATTGCCTCGTTGGGCAGAATTGGCATACATTGGATGGTTTCGGTATTCCTGTCGGCTCAACGGATGTAGAAAGTGCATTGGTATTAAGTGCGTATGTTCCCGAACACAAGGGTGAAACAGATGGCGGAGTGGATATTCCTTTGATATACATATTTACGTATGATCTAAATGATACCGCTGACCCTACAAATTATGCGTTTATTCATGGGCAGCTTTTAACGTTTGAGGAAATGGCCGAGTACAAGGTTTATGAAGATGAGCAGTATGCTTGCTACGAAGTGACCGATTTGTTCTACAGCGACCTACGTAAATATGTGGAAAGAATAGTCAGCCAAAGGTCGGATATTTACTTTGATGAGCAGGTTTGGAACCGAGTGCGGAACATTTATAACTATTATACGGATAAAGAGGAACTCGGCAGCCGATTTTTCTACAAAGATATTACGGGTTAATATCAATTCGGTCAGCAAGTGAGGCTTTGGGAGAATATTTTTTATAAAATATCGCAATTACAAAACGAACAAAACCCCCTTAACAATTGCTTTTGCCAATTGTTAAGGGGGTTTTGGGTTGGTCGAGGTGACAGGACTCGAACCTGCGGCGTCTTGCTCCCAAAGCAAGCGCGCTACCAACTGCGCCACACCTCGAAATATAAAGTTTTGTACAGGAAGCGCGCTACGCACGCTTCCGTTAGCGGTGCCCGATTTTGTCGGCTCGCACACTCGCCCAAAATCGACCGCGGCACAACCCTGCGCTTTCGCTCAATCGTCCACAGGACGCGCTCAAGCTCGGTTCCAACTGCGCCACACCTCGATTTATTAAATTTTTGTGTGATAAAACTTAACAAGAGAATTATAACGTATAACGACGGAAAAAGCAAGGTATTTTTTTGAAATGCGGAAATAAGCATATTACGGGTGATAATATGTATTTTGCGGAAAAAGTTAAAAAAACAAAGATGTTTCAACCCGCTTTTTCAATATGCGGGAATAATATTTGTATAACCGATACCGTGCGGGCAAAGAAGAAATTTTTGAAAAGCGGTATTAAAGATGTCTGTTTCGGAGAAGAGTTTGCAAATGACGATGTTTTTGTTTCCGTGCTGAAAGAAGCGGATGAATATGATTACGAATTTGCGCTGACTTATCTTGATGGGATGATACAATGCGTGACGGAGTTTTTCGGGCTTTGCGTTCCGCTGGAATGTATGGGAGTTTTTTCGGATGATACAAGGATTATGGCGATTTGCATGAAATACGCAAAAATGATTACGGTGGCGGGGAAAAAGCGTGAAAGCGAAGTTAGGGACGGTGTGATAATAAGATACGTGAAAAAGATAAAAAATCTGCCCGACATCGTGATAACGGACGGACGTGACGATTTGTCGCCCGTTTTTAAAGTGCCGAAAATCAACCTCGGAAAAAGTAAAGCTAAATCCTCGATGACTTTGTCTCCGAAATGCATAAGCTTTAAAACAAACATTTTTCCGTTTGACATAGGAATGGGGACGCTTTTGTATTTTTTGAAAAAAGGCGAAAAGGTGGATTACGAAGTAACGTCTTTTCGAAAAAAAACACCGACATTGTTCACTTTTGGTTGACGAAGCGTATTTTGTGTTATAAAATATGAGTTAACGTATGAAAATTTGCCATGGGAGTGATACGGATGGCTAACACATATATATTGGTTGTAATGGGAATTCTTTTGGCAAAAGCGGGCGGCTTTTTGAGAGACGCGGTTTTTGCATCGAGCTTTGGAACAAATGCGGAAGCGGACATATATCTTTCGATTTTCGGTGTGGCGAGTTTGATTTTTACCGCAATAGGAAGCGCACTTTCGACGCTTGTTATTAAAAACGTCAACAAGTCGGTATATTCGCAAGGTGACGCACAAAAATACTATGCGGCTCATTTCATCAGACAGATATCGCTCATTATTATTGCGATAACGGCTGTGCTTTATATTTTCGCAAAGCCTATCGTGCATTTGCTTTTGCCGGCTCTCGACGAAGCGGGCGCTCAGACGGCGCAAACCATTATGTACATTATGCTTCCGAGTTTTCTTTTTATTTCGGTAGCGTATATGATGAGCGGACTTTTGCAAAACAGACGTGTGTTTTTTACTCCGTCGGTGATGAGCTTGCCGTATAATATTATTGTTATATGCGCTTTGCTTTTGGGAGTGAGAGACATTGTCGCAATCAGCATGATTACGACTTTCGGATGGTTTTTGCATATTGTTATTTTGTTGCCGGATTTTTATCGCAAGGGTTACGGATTTTTTGTGTGCGACAAATCCGTGGAGAAAGGCAGCGGATTCGACAATACGAAAGAAACGTTTTTCATATTTATTTCGGGATTGATGTTTCAGCTGTGCTTTATGATAGACAAAGTTTTCGCAAGTTACGACAGCGGAATGGCATCTACCCTAAGCTATGCGAGCAACCTGTTTATCACGGTGTCGGGTGTTTTCGTGGTTGCCATGAGCAGCGTTGTTTTCCCCGCCATAAGCCAAAATTTCGAACACGGTGAAATGGATTACGTCAGGGAGCTTTTGAGATATATCATAAAGCTCATGCTGTCGATTTTTGCGTTTTATCTGGTGGCGGTTGTGTTTTTCGGAGAGGATATTATACGTATCATTTACGAAAGAGGCGCATTTACGCCCGAGTCCACAAAGCGGGTCGGAGAGGCGTTTGTCATATACTCTTTCGGTATTTTCGGATATCTTGCACAAAATATTCTCAACAAGATTTTTTATCTTGCGGGACGCTACAAGCTCACGGTTCTCGGTGCAATCGGCGTTGTTTGTCTCAAATTGATTGTTGACATTTTTATGCCGAACGGTCTCGGTGCCAATTTTACGGCCGCCACATCAACCGTTCTTTTGACGGTGTATGCCGTATTTATCGCAATCAAGCTCAAAGATATAATCGGAGAATATTTGACGGGCGAATTGGGCATGACGGTTTTGAAAATCGCATTCTCGGCACTTTGTTCGGCGATTACCGCATTTGCGGTCGGAAATATTCTGCCGCAAAATATTCAAAATTCGTATTTCGGATTTTCGGTGCCGCTTACGGCGGCATTGGCGGTATATGCCGCAATAATGCTTGTAACGGGTGTTTTGAAAGATTTGTTTGCAACACCTCTGTCCAAAAGCTCAAAAGAGAGTAAAAGTTGAAAGGAAATTGTTATAATGAATGAAAACCGCAAGGAATTTGTATTTGTAATAGGCAAAAGCGAGGGCATGGAAAAACAGGCAATGCTCGACGGCATCAATTATATAGCGGAAAAACAAAAGAAAATAAAAGATGAGTCAACATATACATTGGTGTTTTTCGGCGAACAGGCGAAAACCGCCGCACTTTGTAAAGATATTAAAAAAATGCGTAAATATGCTCCGACAAGCTATTCTCCGAAGGGGAGAAGCGCACTTTACGACGCTTTCGGATATGCAATTGATACTGTGGGAGAAGTTTTGAGCGAAACGGACGAAAACGAACGTCCCGCCAAGGTGTGCGTGATAGCCATAGGTGAAAAAGACAATGCAAGCACGGTGTATGAAAAATCCGTGCTCGATGCGATGATAAAACGCCAAAAGTATGTTTATAAATGGGATTTTATACTTTATACCGACGAAGAGACGGGTTTTGACATAGGAAAAGGCGGAAATTTGAGTAATCCCGCAAAAATGTTTGAGGATATAAACGATTACATCGCATGTTTGAGAAAGCTGTCAAGTTATAACAAAAACTGAAAGCGTATGCGAAAAAAGTTTGCGAAAAAGAATATTTTCACAAAAATTTCACATTTGTAATAATACGGAAATATAAGCTTAATTGTAGTGTAATTGACAAATTAATACTTGAAAAGTATAATTAATTTGAAACAATGAAAAGGTTTCAAAAAGTATTGAAGATTAAATCGGAAAAGGCACGGCGGCAACGTTGGTTGCGGAGGAGCGCTTTTGTTCGATTCGGATTTATCTTGATGAAAAAGAAAGGAAGGAAAATTTATGAAAAATTTGAAGAGAATTTTCAGCTTGCTTCTTGTGCTCACAATGCTCTTTACATCGGCATTGACAAGCTATGCGGCATCGACTTCTTTTACGGACGTCGATACGAATGACCGTTATGCGGAAGCAATCACACTTCTTTCGGGTCTGGGTATTATCCAAGGTTATGAAAACGGAAAGTTCAAACCGGAGGGCTATATCACAAGAGCCGAAGCGGCAACCATTATAGTGCGTACACTCGGTATGGACGATAACGTAAGACAAGGCAGTACGATATTTTCCGACGTGCCCTCAACTCATTGGGCATCCGGATATATTAACATAGCTGTTGAAAACGGTATTATCAACGGCTTCCCCGAGGGAACGTTTCTTCCCGAAGAGTATGTTACATACGAACAGATTGTGAAAATGGTTGTTTGTGCGATAGGTCACGAACCCAAGGCAAAGGAATACGGCACATACCCGCAGGGATATATCCGTGCCGCAAGTGAAGCAAGAGTTACAAAAGGCATTTCGGGTCTCGGTTCGGATCCCGCACCCAGAGGACTTGTTGCACAGCTCATCTATAATGCTCTCGAAGTAGAAATGATGGATGCGACAACATACAGCACGGGACTTTTCGGTGTAAGCTATTCTTATAACGGAAAAACACTTCTCCGTGATTATCTCGAAATCGAAAAAGTTGATGCAATCGTTACGGATACTTATCTGACGGGCGAAACTTTCTCATCGAAGGATAAATACGTGGAACTTGAAATCACGGATGTTTACACCTTGAAATCTTCGACAAGCCGTCCTCTCTACGACGAGGATGAAGTTTTGAAGTTTGACCAGGGCAACTTTGACGATGCGACGGGATATCTCGGAAAAGCAATCGTCGCTTACGTAGGCGAAGACAAAAAGACGGGCAAGGACACGATTTTTGCGATTGCCGTTGACGAAACGAGAAATACCGAAGTCGAAGTTACGAAAGATCGTTTCTTTGAAAGCGAAAGCGGAGAGACTGTTATCAGTTACACAAAGAAAGCGTCCGACAAGCGTACCACAAAGCTTGATCTCGACAAGAGATATGTGCTTGTTGTAAACGGTGAAATCGTGGACGATTCGGTTACGAAGTATTTCGATACGTTTGATTCGATGACTCTTATCGACAACGACCGTGACGGCGAATATGACTTTGTGTTTATTGACGAATTCGATTCTTCCGAGGGCGTTGAGTTTGTTGTAACGGATATCGACCGTGACGACGATTATTACTACTTTGAAGGTGACGACGGCGAATTGGAACTTGATTATTCCGATGACGAAGTCATGATTAAAATCATAAAAGACGGTAAAGAGATTGACCCCGATGATATCGGCTACGGCGATACTCTTACATGCCTTAACAAGGAAAGAAGCATAATAACGGTTTATGTTTCGGACGCTATAGTAAAAGGAGAAATCGAAGAAGTTGACACTCTTGAGGGCGACTACTACATCAACAACAAGGCGTATGAGCTTTCTCCCGCATTTTCGAGCGATCTTTACGCAGGAGACAAGGGTACTTTCTATCTCAACTACAAAGGCAAGATTGCATACACGACGGTAGCGAGCCGTGTTGCGGGCGGAGATTATATCTTTATTACCGCATACGATACGCAGACAAAGTTCAGCAAGACAACGTATCTTATTCAGGCTGTTACGGAAGAAGGAAAGGTTGAAACCTTTACCCTCAAGTCCACTAAGATGAAATATGTTGACCATGCGGGCAATATTTTCAAGAGCGTGTCGGCAAAGAGCGTTTACGATTATCTCGTATTTAACAAAACGGAAATTTCCGATGCTTACAGAGTTGGCGGTTATGCCGGAATTGCCAGAGTGAAAGTTTCCTCGGCGGGTGTAATCAGCGAGATTTATATGCCCGGCAGATATGAAGAATTCTACGAGCAGACAAAGTACGCAACGGAAAACAGCAAAGAATACAACACAAAACGCGGAACATACGGTGTTTATGATTTTACGGGCAAAGAGATTGCGTTCCGTATCGACGATAGCGAGAGTGACCTTACCGACGCTGTGGAAGCAGGCAAGGTGAGCGAGTTCTTCCGTGACGGAGACAGCTACGTGTTCGTGGCATACGGCGAAAGAAGCAAGGATATCGAAGCCGTTGTTATCACAAACGGTATTTCTGCGGCAAAATATTCCGATAATGCGGTTGTTGTTACAAAGGTTTCCGAAATCACAAGTGACGGCGAACGTACAACGAGAATTACAGGTATAAAGGGTGGCGTTAACGTCAGCTACGTCGTAGACCCCGATGAAAACTACAGAGTTGAGGTCGGCAATATTATACTTGTGACCGAAAATGCAAAGGGCTATATCGACAAATTGGAATTTGTTGCAAAAACAACATCCGATCCCGATGACCTTTACGATGCATTTGACGGCATATCCGCTCCCTCCGACAAAGATGCGGGAATATTTGCGGGTATGATTGAAGACAAGTCAACAAAGAGATTCAAGCTTGAAGATATAGAAGAACAGTTCTATAACGATACTGTTGTGAAGTACACTCTCGTTGACTATACGGGCAGAACGACAACATATCAGAAGGCATCTTTCAGCGATATCAAGCTTACGAGCAGATATGATTATTACGCTGTTGTGAGAACATACGAAGATGAAGTGGTTGACGTTGTTATCTTCAAGATTGACAGCACAGAGAACATAGACGTTCCCTCGATTGATATTTGGGATACGGTTAAACCCGTAGAACCCGAAGAACCTACAACAAAGCCCGAAGAACCGACGGCGGAGACAACGGAAGCAGCTACAAAGCCCGAGGAACCCACAGCAGAGACAACGACGGAAGCACCGACAAAGCCCGAGGAACCGACGGCGGAGACAACGGAAGCACCGACAAAGCCCGAAGAACCGACGGCGGAAACAATGACGGAAGCAACTACAAAGCCCGAAGAACCGACGGCAGAGACAACAACGGAAGCACCGACAAAGCCCGAGGAACCGACGGCGGAGACAACGACGGAAGCAGCTACAAAGCCCGAGGAACCCACGGCGGAAACAACAACGGAAGCTCCCACAAAACCCGAGGAACCCACGGCAGAGACAACGACGGAAGCACCGACAAAGCCCGAAGAACCGACGGCAGAGACAACGATGGAAGCACCCACAAAGCCCGAAGAACCGACGGCGGAGACAACAACGGAAGCAGCTACAAAGCCCGAAGAACCGACGGCAGAGACAACGACGGAAGCACCCACAAAGCCCGAAGAACCGACGGCAGAGACAACCGAAGCAAACACAAAATCCGAAGAATCCACAACACCGACTGACGGTCCCGTGCTTGCAGGTCTTACGGAAAAGAAAGTAACGGTTGATTCGAAGCTTGCCGATGAAATTCTCAAGCTTATCAATGCGGAAAGAGCAAAGATGGGATTGCCCGCACTTGTTTTGGACAAAAACATAACGGCGGTAACGGATGCACACTGCATTGATATGGCGACAAACAAGTATTTGGCACAAAAGAACAGACAGGGTGCAGACCTTGCCAAGAGACTTACGGATGCGAAAATCCAATTTACGGCATCGGCGGAAAATCTTGCAATGGGCAAGTTTACGCCGCAGGTGATTGTTGATGCTTGGATGAAGAGCGAAATCCATAAGACAAACATTTTAAATAAAGATTTTACAAAAGTCGGAATCAGCGTTGCTACGGCACTTGACGGTACGGTGTACTGGGCGGTTGACTTTGTAAAGTAAAACAAAACAGTAAAAAACGGGTACATTTTATGTGCCCGTTTTTTGTTGTGTAAACGAAAACCACGCCGCTATGGCGTGGTTCAAAGAAGCAATGCCGATGAAATTTGAAAGTGTCACAGAGTGTGACGGCAATCTACTTTTGTGCGACAAAAGTAGCAAAAACGTGGGGGAAGAAAAAGGAACCCGTTTGCGGGTAAATTGCTATTTTTGCGATTTTTTTCTATGGACAAACGGATAAATTGCGAGTATAATGTATTAAAATTTAAAGTTTGAGGGTGAAAAGATGAATTTGCGTGACGGTTTAAAAAACACAAAGCGTGTTGTTTTCAAGGTGGGAACATCTTCGCTCACATACCCCAACGGCAGGCTTAACATCAACAAGATAGACGTTTTGGTGCGTGTGATTGCCGATTTGAAAAATCGCGGACCGGCGGGTGTGTTGGTATCGAGCG
>CAZRYW010000050.1:0-10773 GCA_964604405.1 uncultured Oscillospiraceae bacterium | reverse complement strand
GAGCACCTGACTCTTAATCAGGGTGTCCCGGGTTCGAGCCCCTGATGGTCCACCAAAAAACATCCTATCGTAAGATGGGATGTTTTTTTTTGTATTATATTGATTTGTGCCTCTGTCACAATCATTGACAAAGAGATTAAATACGAATACCCCATCGGTTCAAAAGCGATGGGGTATTCGTATTTGTTTATATTATGTTATTTTGTGATTTTATATTGTTTGTCGCCTATTGTAACGATATATTCGGCGGATGTTTCTTCAAACGAGGGAACATAGGTTGCTTCCTTATTCGACGAATAAACACCTGTTACGATAATATGCTCGCCTTTATCAAGGGTGTATCTGACTGACGGAATGGCAGCACGGGAGAAGAGCAGGTTGGTGTTGGATTCTGTTCCGATAATGTCGCATTTTCCGTTATCTGAAATGGCACATACGCCTGTAACGAGGTTTTTTTGGACACCGTATGCCGTTTTTTCGTCTCTTTTCCATTCGGTGGGAAGTGAACGGTCAAAACAGAAACCGCCGTCGGAAGCGTCGATATCACGTGCGGTGGAAATTTTGTGGATTCGTACACTCCACGGAAGAGAGGCTGTAACGTAACTTTCGACAACGACATCTTTCCAAGGAGACCATTTTGTATAGATATATTCATCGAAAACTTTGTATTCGTCGCAAAGACGTTTTACTCGATAAGAATTGTCTCTTTCGCTGATTGCGAGAGCGGAGTCAAACGCACCTTGACCGAGACCCCATTCTGATTTCGGAGCGGAGAAACCGTGCAGATTGGAATATGCGAATTTTTCATACTTTGCACCGCAATGAGTGTGACAGTTTGTATATGGATAGCCTGCGTTGAAAAGAACGGTATGGTTGCCGTCACGAGATGCAATCATGTGGCAAAGAGGCATTGAGTGAACATTGTCCAATGCGGGGAGCGGAAGCTCGCAGCTTGTCCAGAAAGGATGATTTTCGGGAAGAGCGAGAACCAAAAAGCTCTTTAATGCCCAATAGGGAGAACCCGGAGCATTGTAACCTTCGGTCATAATGAGAGAGGGATAACCGTGACCTATGGTGAGAAGACCTGCTTTGTCGAAAATGGGGCGGGCAAACCAGCTGCGGAGGTTGCGAAGGATGATTCCTTTTACTACTCCGGGAGCGAAACCGTCAACTTCGGCATAAGCGTATGCGGACCAAAAAGCACATTGAGCAAAACGGTAGGTCATGCTTCTGCCGTGGGGAATGGCGCTGCCGTCGGGCGAGAACCAATAAATAAAATGTTCGGCATACTGTTTTGCACGATTTTTGATTTCGATACAAAATTCGGTATCTTCTTTTTCCATTTGTTTTGCGTAAATAAGAGAATAGAAATAAATTGCGAAAGGTAAGTAGTAATCCGTGTGTGCATTTACACCGTCTTGATACCAACCGTCTCCGAGATAAAACTTTTCAACGGTATCGAATGCTTCACGCACGACTTCGCCGTTGTAAGGGCGACCGATTCGCTTGAATCCGAGATTGACCATAACGGCGAAAAGAACCCAGTTACATTCCCATGCTTTTCGATAATTTACAAGATTGAGCCAGTTGTAAAGATTGTCTTTTTCTTTATCGGAAAGCGGATCCCAAATTTTTTCGGGAGCGAGAATGAGCGCAAGTCCCATGGCTGCCATTTCGACAAGCTTTTGGTCGTAGTGACCGGCTTCGCCCCAGTATTCATCGCTTTCGGGATCTGTGCCGGCTACAAAGCCCTCACGGTAAATCTGTGCCCAATCGTCGTCACCGCCGTCGGTGAAAAGCGGGGCGAGTGCCCACAAAGGACGGGAAAAAGACTCAATCATTGCGGTTTCATCGGGGTATGCCGCACTTGTCGCACCCAAGTTGAGATATGCCTTTTTGTCGGAGAAATGAGGCTTTAACGGTTCGCAGATATCACGAACAGCTTTTTTTAAATCGTCTCGGGTTTTTAAAGGATTGTTTTTCAAAAGTTCCTGTGTAGTCATTTTTAACATAACCTTTCATGAAATTTTATTGATGTGTATGTTCCGTATGTTCGAATGTTACCATAATTTCCGTAGCATCCTCTCCGACGTATTCGAATGAGTCGGGAAGTGCGGGAAGTGCGATTCTCGCATCGGAAAGCGTTTGATACAGATATTCGTCTATGGGAGTTGTTCGTATGACTTTTCCTTCTTCAATCCATTTTGTGATTGTACTTGACGGACCTGTGATTTTGACCGCATTGGTTTCGCAGAAAGTCAAAGTGTCGGGGTTGTCACGTGAAATGTTGAGTTCGAGTGGGAAGAGCTCGGTTCTGTAAACCACGAAATCAGCCGTTATCGGAGAGTCGAGAGAAAACTTGACGTTTGAAACATTTTTCCCGTGTTTATCCAAAGCTTGGATTGTAATCTGCTTTTGAAAATCATCCGTGATATCGGAAATATCAATCGGAGATGTGGCAACTTGTTCTATGGTGCTTACAATACTTTCGCTTCCCGAAACAGATACTGTGGGGGAAGAGGAGTCTATGAGCATTTCTCTGACGGAATAGCCTGACGGCATTTTGCCCGAAAGCTTGGGAACGATTTCAAATTCTTGCGTGATGTATTTTTCGATGACAACATCAATTGTCAAATTGTTGTCGGAAACCGAAACGTTTGACGTTGAAGATGGAAACGAAACGGAGACGTTCAAGGTATGCTCACCGACCGATGAGATGGTCGAAACGTCTATTGAGGCAAGAATTTGCTCGGGAGAAAGATGACGGTAGTTGCTGCGCTTTGTGTTGAGCGTGAGGGATATGTAATCATCCGAAACGGATTTTACGGCAAGTCCCTTCAAGTTGAGGGCATCTTCTCCGTTTACCGAGAGCGCAATGTGTTTTACGGAGCGTGTTATCTGCGGATTTTCGACATAAGAAACGTAAACCCACATTGCAAATGCCGATATAATACATAAGAAAAGCGAAAAAACTCTTTTATTCGGATTTAGATATTTTTTTAGCATTGATAATCTCCTTCCATTTATGTATGGGACGCTTCTTTGCATCGTCGCCGATATCACCCCTGAGAATATTCGTAACAGCTTCCAAAAGTTGAGGTTCAGAGTAGTTGCGTGTTAAAGCACCGTTTTGAGCAATGCTGATTATGCCTGTTTCCTCGGAAACGACAATGACGGATGCATCACAGTTTTCGGACAAACCGATGGCGGCACGGTGTCTTGTGCCGAGCTCACGACTGAGCGATTCGTCACGTGTTAAGGGAAGTACGCATGCGGCATAGCGGACGGTATTGTCGTGGATGACCACGGCACCGTCATGCAAGGGGGTTTTGTCGAAAAATATCGTTATAAGCAAATCGGATGAGACGAGGGCGTTTATCTCGGTGCCTGTGCCGAAAATATCGCCGAGTCCCGTATTGCCTTCGATAACAATCAAAGCACCGAGGCGGGCACGGGAAAGAGCACATGCCGCTTTTGTGATTTCGGAAGCGGTTTTAACGTAGTCTACGTTGTCGGCACGGAAAAACGATTCGAAATTTGTTCTGCCGATTTTTTCCAATATGCGACGAAGCTCGGGCTGAAACAAAATAACGAGAGCGAGAATCCCGACCTGCATGGTGTTTCTTAATATAAAATTGGTCGCATTAAGCTGTAAAAGACCGCTGACCCAGGTGGCGATGATAAAGAAGATGACCCCTTTTAAAATCTGCCATACCCTGATTTCTCGAATAAGATTGGAAAGATAATAGAAAACAAAAGCGATAATAGCAACGTCGATAACGTCTTCGACACGCAAAAGCGTGAAGAAATCAACGATGTAGTCCAAAAAATTGTCAAACACTACGAAAAACACCTCAACTTTATATTATACTAATTCAAGTATACTATAGTTGAGGCGTAAAATAAAGTCTTTTTTCAATTTTCCAGGATTTTTTTCAATGCCGTTACGGCGGTATCGATATCATCTTTTTTTGTGAAAAATCCCGGTGAAAAGCGAAGCGTGCCGCCGGGAAAAGTACCGATTGTTCGGTGAGCCATGGGGGCGCAATGCAGTCCTGCACGGGTGCAGATATCGAGCGATGCAAGCTTTTCGGAAAGCGTTATGGGGTCAAATTTCGGGATAGTGACGCTTACGACGCTCGAACGTTCTTTTTCGCCGGGGATGTGAAGATTTTTTATTTCGGATAGAGACGATACGAGATAGGATGTTATTTCTTTTTCTTTTTCGTACACGCCTTCTTTTTTTATGAAGCGGACACCCTCGGTAAGTCCCGCTATTGCCGCAATGTTTACGGTTCCCGCATGGAAACGGTCGGGAAAGATATCGGGCATTGAGGCGGATTCGGAAAGGCTGCCCGTTCCGCCGTAGAGTAAGGGAGCGATTGTTATGTTTTCTTTGACATAAAGGATTCCCGTACCCATGGGGCCTAAAAGGGCTTTGTGTCCCGGAAGTGCTATCATATCAAGCTCGGATGCGTTGATGGGAATAACTCCCGCACTTTGCGAAAGGTCGAAAAGTGCCGAAACGTGATGGCGTGAAGCTATTTTCTGAACGGCATGGATGTCGTTGATTCCGCCTGTTACATTGGATGCGTGAATCATGACTATAAGACGGGTTTTGTCGCTTATGAGAGATTCGATTTTTTCGGGCAAAACTTTGCCTGACGGCGAAGCCGAGGCTATTTTCAACACGACACCTCGACGTGAAGCTTCGTGTGCGGCACGCATGACGGCGTTATGTTCCATAGACGAAACTATCATTTCGTCGCCGGGGGAGACCAGACCGAAAATTGCGGTGTTGATTGCTTCGGTAGCATTTTTTGTGAAAATGATTCTTTCGGGAGAGGGGATGGAAAAAAGTGATGCGATTTCCTCCTGACATCGGTTCAAAACCTCGGAGGCGTATATTGCCGAGTCATAGCCGCCTCTGCCTATGCTTGCACCGCAGTTTGTCATGTAATCGGTTACTGCCGCAATGACGCTGTCGGGTTTCGGAAAACTGGTGGCGGCATTGTCAAGATATATCATATAAAACCCTTTCTGCCCGCAAAAAATTGTATGCACGCATCCCGGGCGAAGAAACGCACGATTTGATCAGTCTTTTATATATCGAACAGAGGAAGATGAAAAATCTTCTCGGTAAAAAGCACGAATATTGATTTTGAGTGCGGCTGCAGAGTGGATTACGGCGGATTTGTGCGCTTCGTCGAAACGGATACTGTAGCCGCAACCGTCTTTTGCCAAGGCGGACGGAGTTTGAATTATTCGGACTGAAACGGAGTATTTTGCTCCGAGATGACGTTTGAGTCTGTCGGCGCTGCTGACAGATGCTACCGTTGCAAGCATAGAAATCTCCTTTCGGGTATATTGTTCATTACAATTTATGATTTGTATCGGCAAATTGACAATAGGCAAATGAAAAATTATAAAAATTTTATGAATTGTGTTGAAAAAATATAAAAAAAATGTTACAATCAGCATAGATATGTAAAATACGCTGAAATTATACGGACGGAGAGGAAAAATATGCCTAATAATTACATTAGAACACTTGTTTACCAGTTCAGAGATGTCTTTGACAGAAAAATCGGCGTTATTGATGAGACGGGTTTCATCATTTCACCTAACAGCCCCAAAGAAATAGACGCATCGGTCGAAACTATTTTGGAAAAGTGTGCCGACAGCGGAAGTGTGTACCATTTTGCGGGATGTACGTTTGTTGCGTTCGGAAAAGGCAAGACGGAATTTATCGCATTTGCTTCGGGTGAAGACGAAGAGGCTGTGAAGTGTTGTAAAGTTTTGGGCGTGAGCGTGGAAAATGTTAAGCTCCTTTACGATGAAAAATACGACAGGGGCAATTTTATTAAAAATATTATTCTCGACAACATTCTTCCCGGGGATATTTATGCAAAGGCGAGAGAACTCAATATCAACTATGATGCAAAGAGAGTTGTTTTCGATATCGAAAAAGATAATATCGCATCGGGAGAGGTCAACGTACGTGAAATCGTTGAGGGACTTTTCCCCGATACGGAGCATGACTTTGTAATAACGGTTGACAACGAAAATATCGTTTTGGTAAAAGAGATAGACGGCGATGTGAGTCAGGAAAAACTCAACAAAACGGCAAATACGATAGTTGACACTCTTCAAACCGAGGCGCTTATTACGGTTACGGTCGGTATAGGCACGGTGGCAAACGGAGTCAGAGAACTTGCAAAGAGCTACAAGGAAGCACAGATAGCAATCGAAGTGGGCAAGGCGTTTGACGAAGAAAAGACGGTTATCAACTATGAAAACCTCGGTATAGGCAGACTTATTTATCAGCTGCCGACAACGCTTTGCGAGCTTTTCCTTTCGGAAGTGTTTAAGACGGGGTCGATAGACTCTCTTGACAGAGAAACGCTTCTTACGATACAAAAGTTTTTCGAAAACAACCTCAACGTATCGGAAACATCACGTCAGCTTTATGTTCACAGAAACACGCTTGTGTATCGTCTCGATAAAGTGCAAAAGCTTACGGGTCTTGATTTGCGTATTTTGGATCATGCAATCGTGTTTAAGGTTGCGATGATGGTGAAAAAGTATCTTAACAACTCACAAAACAGATTTTGATGTCTGAAAGAGAGGATTTATATGATAGATTTCGATAATGTTACCGTCGTTTACAAAAACAATGTGACGGGACTTGACAAGGTGTCGTTTCACATCGACAAAGGCGAGTTCGTTTTTCTTGTGGGTAAAACAGGTGCGGGAAAAAGCTCTGCGATAAAGCTTTTGACTGCGGAGATCAAGCCTTTTTCGGGTGATGTCTATATGGACGGGGTGAAAATCAACACTCTTAAAAACAGAAAGATTCCGTATCACAGAAGAAAGCTCGGAGTGGTTTTCCAGGATTTCAGGCTGCTTAGAGATAAGACGGTGTATGAGAACGTTGCATTGGCAATGGAAATAGTCGGTGCTTCGAAAAAAGAAATACGAACGGAAGTTCCGAACATTTTGAGATTGGTGGGACTCAGTCAGAAAACGAGAGAATATCCTTCGTCGCTTTCGGGCGGTGAACAGCAGAGAGTCGGCATTGCGAGAGCTTTGGTAAACAAGCCTTCTCTTATTATTGCGGACGAGCCTACGGGAAACCTCGATAACGTAACGGCAGCGTCCATCATGGAGCTTTTTGAAGAAATTAACCGTCAGGGTACTACAATCCTTATGGTAACGCACTCCGAAAAAATCGTTAACGATATGAATAAACGTGTTATCGAGCTTGACAGAGGCGTTCTTGTACGTGATGACAAGAAAGGGGTGTATACTCTTGAAGATTAAAAGACCGTTCTATTTTTTGAAAAATGCCGTGTTGGGAATGAAGCGTAACGGAGAAATGACTGTTACGGCAATTATCACGGTGACAAGCTGTCTGCTCCTTTTCGGCGTGTTTATGCTTTTGAGTGCAAACATAAACGAAATAGGCGACCAGATTCGCAATCAATGTCAGATTCAGGCTTATATTGATTTTGACGCAACGGCAGAAGAGGAACAGGCTGTCGTAAAAGAGCTCAATAACAAAGAAAAATATCCGAATATAAAAACGTGTACTTTTGTATCGAAAAGCGATGCGATGAAAGAGTACAAAGAATATCTCGGTGAAAGCGCAAGCGCATTTGACGGAGTTGACGGGGAAGAGTTTCTCAGAAGCAGCGTCAAAATAGAGATGTACGATATAACAAAATCAAAACCCCTTGCCGAGCAGATATCCGAGGTGACGAGTATTGTAAAAGTATCTAACAGACAAGACGTTGTTGACAGAATTATCAGCGTAACGGATACGATTAAAAACGCAAGCTTTGTTGCGATGATTATTTTGCTTTTCGTAGCGGTGTTTATTATTTCGAATACCATAAAGCTCAGCGTTATTGCGAGAAAAGACGAAATACATATTATGAAGTACGTCGGAGCAACGGCGGGATTTGTACGCCGTCCGTTTGTTCTCGAAGGTATATTGACGGGTATTATCGGAGGAATTATTTCGCTTTTGATTGTCGGTGCGGGATATAATTATGCCGTAGGATTTATGACGGATTTTGTCGATATATTCACTCTGATTCCGTTTAAGACAATTTTCCCGTTTATGGTGGGAACAACCTTGATTTTCGGTATTGTTATGGGTGCCGTGGGCAGTGCGATTGCCATGAGAAAGCACCTGAAGGTTTGAGTGAAACGAGGGCTGTACTATCATGAATCGAAGAGAAAACAAACACGAAAAAAGAAAACGTATCGGTGCGGCGGTATGTGCGATTTTGGTTGTCGTTGCGTTGATATTCGGAATGTTATATCCTGTTTTTTCGCAGATTACGGCACAGGCGGCAACAAAGAGCGAAGTGCAGAAAAGTGCCGATAATGCAAAAAAGAAAACAGAAGAAGCCAAAAAGCAGCTTGACAGCGTAAAAAAGAAAAAGGCGAGTGTCTCGGCAGAGGTGCTTGCGATTGACGATGAAATAAACCGTGCCGAAGACGAACTGGAGCAAACCGAAAAAGCGATTGCTCAGGCAAAAGTGGATCTTGCGATAAAAGAGCAGGAGCTTATTGCGGCGGAAAAAGAATGCGAAAAATACGACGAGGAGTTTAAAATTCGTGCAAGAACGATGTATGAGGACGGAAAAACCTCATACATCGAAGTTTTGTTGGGATCGTCGAGTTTCAGCGATTTGCTCAGCCGTGTCGAAATGATTCGGGAAATGGTTGAATACGACAAGCGAATGTTGGCGGTTTTGGCGGAAGCCAGAGAAGAAATAAGACAGGCGAAGGAAGCTGTCGAGACCGAAAAAGAAAATCTCGAAAACCGAGAAGTCGAACTTGGGGCTTTGAGAGAGGAACTCAATTATCGTCTTGAGGCAAAGCAAATGCTTCTCGATCAGCTTTATGCGGATGAGGAAGAGTACAAAAAGGCTTATGAAGCTGCCGAAGCGGACGAAAAGAAAATCCAGAGAGAGCTTGAGAGAATCATTGCCGAAGAAAACCGAAAGGGTACGGCAACAAAATACACGGGCAACGGAAAATTCCAATGGCCGTGTCCGTCAAGCAAACGTATTACGTCGTATTACGGTTACAGAATACATCCCGTGTATAAAACAAAAAAGTTCCATTCGGGTATTGATATCGGTGCCGGATACGGCAATGATATCGTAGCGGCGGAATCGGGAACCGTTATTACGGCAACGTACGGTTCGGGTTACGGAAAATATGTTGTTGTAAGCCACGGCAGCGGAATAACGACTCTTTATGCACATTGCAGTTCGCTTTCGGTTAAGGTGGGCGATAAGGTGCAAAAGGGACAAACTATCGCAAAGGTCGGTTCCACAGGCGTATCGACGGGTAATCATCTTCATTTTGAAGTGAGAATCAACGGCTCGACGACGGACCCGTTGTCTTATGTGAATTAATTTGATAAGCTATAATGCCCATTGTAATTTATGGGCTGGAAAGGTCATGGAAAAGCAATGAATTGTAAATGGGTTAAATTTATGGCGTGTATCGTGGCGATAATGATGATTTTTTCATCGATTTGCGTCGCGGCACAAACAGCTCCGCCCGAAACGGAGACATCCGCAATGATTTTGGTGGATGCGGATACGGGAGAGATGCTGTACGGAAAAAACGAAAATGCGAAAATGTATCCCGCAAGTACAACAAAGATAATGGTTGCATTGTTGGCGTTGGAAAATCTTCAGCCCGATGAAATGGTGACTGCGAGCAGCTCGGCATTGAATCTTTTGCCGCCCGGACATACCAATATCGGTATAAAAAACGGTGAACAGCTCAGCGTGAGACAGCTTTTGTATGCACTCATGCTGCCCTCTGCGGGAGATGCGGCAAACGTGCTGGGAGAGAGAATATCGGGAAGCGTTGATGAGTTCGTAAAACTGATGAACAAGCGTGCATCGGAAATAGGAATGAAAAATACAAACTATATGAATGCAAGCGGTGCTCATGATGAATTGCACTATACAACAGCGTCCGATATGGCGATGCTGGCGAGATGTGTAATGCAAAACGAAATGTTTCGTGAAATAGTATCGACGGATGTCTATATCATTGATGCTACGGAGCAATATCCCGAAGAAAGAAGGCTGCTCAACACGAACCACCTTGTATCGAAAAGGCGTACATCCAAATATTATTATCAATATGCAACGGGAATTAAAACAGGTTTTACCAATCCTGCAAAGAGATGTTTGGTATCGAGTGCTTCGAAAAACGGAGTTAATCTGATTTGTGTTGCACTCGGTGCGGATGTTGTTGACGGTGAACAAATGGATTTTGTTGACAGCAGGAATCTTTTTGAATACGGATTTGCAAATTATACGAAAAGAACAGTTGTTGAAAAAGGCAAAATAATCGAAGAAGTTAAGATAAAAAGCGCAAAAGGCGATGATGACCATGTGCTTTTGGAAGCGGGAGAATCCATATCAAAGCTTTTGGCGACAGACCGAGAACTCGGTGAAGTAACGACAAATTCTACTCTTTATAAGAATGTTGTCGAAGCACCGATACAAAAAGGTGAGGTCTTGGGCGAAATAGAATATTTTGTTGACGGAGAGTCGGTCGGCAAAATACCGCTTGTGGCAACGAAGGATTATTCGAGATCGGTAATAAAACATATTTTTAATGTCATAATAGGAATATTGACATCTCCGTGGCTTTATATGCCGATTTTACTGTTTTTTATTGCATTGGTTGTGTTTAGGCAGTATAATTATAATAAGAGAAAAAAGCAAC
>CAZRYW010000049.1:0-10886 GCA_964604405.1 uncultured Oscillospiraceae bacterium | reverse complement strand
TGCCAATACGAAAGAAAGATTGATAGCAAACGGAGATTTTTCGGAATTTGCGGCAGAAAACAATCTCATACAGCCGACTTCGACAGCGGGATTTTGGAAACCCGAAAGATTCTTGAACGAAAAGACCAATGATTTTACGTATATCGACAATATCCGCTGGATTTTGAATTCGGATTGCGAGTTTGCAAATGCGAAAAAAATCGGAATTTTGATAAACAAACTCGAAAAGGACGATGACGAGATAAAAACGATGCTCGGCAGCGCTTTTTCGGAAAATTCGCAAAAGGACATAACGTATTATTACTACGATATAGGCGAAAAATATGTTGATTTCAACATCATGGGCGAAAAGTATACAAAAGAGGGAACGATTGTAAAATCCGACGAAAGTGTTTTCGTGAAGATTTTGCGTGCCGAACATAAAAATACGGATGACGAAACCGTGTATGCGGATTTTAATCTTGATGACGGCGTGATTTTGTCACGAAAAAATCAGACGACTTTTTACGGAGTATATTCTCCGATAAAACCCGTTTCGTCGTCATACAGCGGAACATATGCCATAAAAAACAGCGTTGCGAGAATAAAAGCCGTTTTAACGGATTCGAACGGAGAAGCTATTTGCGAAAACATCATAGTTCCGGGACTTAAACGAGATGATGACAGCATATCATTGTACGAATTTTCATTTACCCTTCCGATTTCGTATGAAGATATAACAGACAATAAACTTGTACTGAAAGTTCAATCTTGCGATGCCGACGGCAATACTTTGGCTGAAAGCAACGCAATATCCGTAAAAATATCCGACAACGGAAGTTTTGTTTTCGGATATAGCGATGACTATTGGGGAAAAACATATTGTGATATGCTCAATATGTTCGGAAGCACTCCGTCAAATGAAGCATTGACACCCGACGAGTACATTTCAAGAGGCGATTTTGCCGCAATGATAAACAATCTTTTCGGATTTTCCTATGAAAAAAAGATAAAATTTTCAGATGTAAAATCGGATGATGTTTTTTATAATGATTGCGTAACGGCTAATCTTTCAGGTTATCTTGCCGGTGACGAAAACGGTTATATTAAAGCCGATGATTTAATCAAAAGGGAAGAGGCCGTTATAATGCTGTCTCGAATTTTGAATATCGAAAACGGCAAAAAAGAAATTAAATTTTATGACAGCGACCAAATTTCGTTTTGGGCAAAAGATGCTGTGGAAATGATGGTCTCAAACGGAATAGTTACGGGATTTAACGGTTATTTGCACCCTCGCGAAAACATTACCGTGGCCGAAGCTGCCGCACTTGTTATAAAAACAATCAAATGGGGATATACTACCAAAGAAGTAACAAGTGAAAAGAATGAATATGTACTTTCGGAAGATGAGATGATAAATTCGGATTTTGTCGGAGAGGTCACCTTCGAAACAGTACAAAAATTTTTCGGAGATAATGCATCTTCATTAAATTCCGTCGTAAAATATATCGAAACGAACTGTACCGACGGTATTTTTGTAAAAAAAGTCGGTAACGGGCTTGAAATGCGTGATTATTTTATGGGTGATTTTGTAAAGCTTTCGTCAAAGGCTTTGGAACTGGTAGAAGCGTTTGCATCAAAATTTGAGATTTTTTCGATAAGATACAATCCTAACGGAGACGGTGTTGTTTACTTTGTGCTCGGTAAAGACGAACACGGAAAAGAAATAGGTTTAGCGTATGCCGCATACGACGGATTGAACGGAAAAGAACCTGTTTTGATAGATAACAATTGGTATTTTTTCAGCAAAAAATAAGGAAATGATGTTTTGAAGAAAATTCTTGAAAACGTTTATGCATTGAAAAAATTTTTATATGACGAAAAAATTGCCCTTTACAGCGGATATGTATCATATTATGCGATAATTTCGATAGTGCCGCTGTTGTTGACGGTTTTGATTCCGTCGGGTAAAATTATTCAAATTAATGACGGGGATGTTGTTTCTTTTTTCGAAGACAACATCCCCGAACATGTATACGAACTTATACTGTTTTTGTTAAAGGATTTTGACGACAAATATTTCTTGCCCATGATATCCTTTCAGTCCGTTACGTTATTTTGGGGAGCATCTCGTGTTGTGAAAGCCGTGACCAAGGGACTGGATTTTATCTTTTGTTCAAAGACAAAACACGGGTTTTTCAAAGAAAATTTAATCGGCTTTTTTCATACGGCTTTTCTGGTTTTTATTGTTACCTTGTATTTTTTGTTCTTTTTCGTTTTCGGTGAAATCAAGTTTTTTGAATACAAAATTTTAAATGCGATTACATCGTTTGTTGTATTGGCTTTTATTTTAATGTTGATTTATTCGCGATTCCCGAGCGAAAAGAAAAAATTCATTTTGCAGATTCCCGGAAGCGTATTTACCGCATTTTCTTGGCTTTTGTTTTCGGAGGTGTTTTCGGTTTATTTGAAATTTTTTTCGAAATCGTCATACATTTACGGAAGTTTTGCGGCAATTACCGCTGTTTTGGTGTGGATTTACGTCGGAGCAACGTTTTTCTTCGTGGGCGGAAAGATGAATTTCGGATATGAATCGGCAAAAAATATTGACAGAAACAAAACTCGGTGTTAATATTAAATAGTCAACAAAAGAAGAAAATAGGTGTTTAATATGAAGAAAATAACAGCATTTTTGCTCTCGGTTGTGATGTGTTTTTCTCTTGCAGCTTGCAGCAGCGACAGCGAAACTCAGTATTCGTCGGAAAGTTCGATTAGTGTATCTGTAGAGATAGACTGTTCGGAAATTTTGACTCATTATGATGATTTGGACGAGGCTCTCAAAGATGAAAAATATGTTCCGTCGAACGGAATGATATTGGATAAAACAGAAATTAAAGTTGACGACAATTCATCAGCAACGGAAATTTTGCAATGCGTTGCAGACGAGCTTGATATTCCGATTCTCATTGAATCGGGTTATGCGAAAAGCATCAATCACATATCCGAAAAATCCTGCGGTGTTATGTCCGGATGGGTTTATGAAGTAAACAACGAAATGGTTATGGATGAATATCATGCATCCGAAGGTGATTTGATTACTTGGAAGTTTATTTGCAGTTTTGATTGATTAAATTTAATATATAAAGAATAGCATACGTAATATGAGCATTTTAAGATGCCTTGTTGGGTATGCTTTTTTCTGCCAAAAAGCAAAAATAGGAAGCAAGCTATATTTCAAATATCGTGTTTATTATTGTCTTTGAAAAGCCTATGGGCAAGAAATTATCTCGAATAAAAACAAAATATGGCATATTTTGATTAAACTTATCGTAATTACTATTGAAAAACTTTCGTTTCTGTGATATAGTCATTAGAGAATTAAAACGGAGGTATATTTTTATGAAATTAATTTACGATGTTGAAGACAAGCCGAAATTCGGTGCGCTGATTGTTTTTGCACTTCAGCAGCTCTTGGCGATTATGACGGCAACTTTGGTTGTGCCTGTTGTTGTTAATCAGGCTGTGGCAGACGCAAACATGAGTTCGGCGGCTGCACTTTTCGGTGCAGGTGTGGGAACACTTGTATATGTGCTCTTTACAAAAAAGCAAAGTCCCGTATTTCTCGGTTCGTCTTTTGCGTTTATCGGTTCGATGATTGCGGCATTTGCAGGCGGTGTATCAATGTCACTCGGATTTTTGGGTATGATTTTGGGTGCATTTTTTGCGGGTCTTGTTTATGTTGTGATTGCAATTATAGTCAAGTTTGCCGGTGTGGAATGGATTAATCGTGTTATGCCGGTAACCGTTATCGGTCCTGTTGTATCTATTATCGGTCTTTCACTTGCGGGCAATGCTGTAGGAGATATGACCAAGGGTAGTATTCCCAATGTTTCCGCATCACCGCTTGTTACGGTATTGTGCGGCGTTATTACATTGATTATCACGGTTGTTTCATCTTCTTACGGTAAAAAAATCGGAAAATTGATTCCGTTTATCTTCGGTATCCTCGGCGGATATGCCGCTGCCGGTATATTTACAATCATAGGTACTTGTACGGGTATCGAAGCATTTCAGGTTTTGAATGTTGAACCTTTCAGAGCACTTGTTGCAGACGGAATCACTTTGAAAACATTTATTTCCGTACCCGATTTTACTTTCCTTACGGCGATTAAAGGTTTCGGCGAATTGAATGCCGCATATGTCAGCACCATTGCGGTTGCGTATATTCCCGTTGCTTTTGTTGTTTTTGCGGAACACATTGCGGATCACAAGAACATTTCTTCGATTATAGAGAGAGACCTTTTGACCTCTCCCGGATTGTCGAGAACCCTTCTCGGTGACGGCGTAGGTTCGTTTATCGGTGCGATTTTCGGCGGTTGCCCCAACACAACATACGGCGAATCAATCGGTTGCGTTGCGATTACGAAAAACGCTTCTGTTGCAACCATCGTTGCATCTGCTGTTCTCGCTATGATTATCGCTTTCATATCACCCTTTATTGCATTTGTTAATTCGATTCCGTCATGTGTAATGGGCGGTGTCTGCATGGCTCTTTACGGTTTCATTGCCGTTTCCGGTTTGAAAATGGTACAGCAGGTTGATCTCAACAAAAACAAGAATCTCTTTGTTGTATCTACAATTTTGATTTCCGGTATAGGCGGTTTGACTTTGCAAATCGGTCAAGTAACGATAACTTCGGTTGCTTGCGCTTTGATACTCGGTATAATAATAAATTTGGTTTTATCAAAAGCTAATGATAATGATTAATTTAAAAGGAGAAAAAAGATTATGAAAAACGTTACAGTATTTGACCACCCTTTGATTCAGCACAAAACAACAATTTTAAGAAAAAAGACTACATCGAACAAAGAGTTTCGTGAAAATATCGAAGAAATCACAATGCTTATGTGCTATGAAGCATTGAGAGACCTTCCTATGGAAGAAGTTGAAATCGAAACACCTCTCCAAACAACAAGAAAGAATGTTTTAAAAGGCAAAAAGCTTGCCGTTGTGCCCATTCTTCGTGCGGGATTGGGTATGGTGAGCGGTGTTCAGACGCTGATTCCCTCGGCAAAGATAGGTCACATCGGTATGTACCGTGATGAAGAAACATTGGTTCCTCACGAATACTATTGCAAGCTTCCCAAAAACATTGAAAACAGATTGATTTTGGTTGTAGACCCCATGCTTGCAACGGGCGGTTCCGCAATTGACGCAATCTCACAGATAAAGTCCTACGGCGGCAAAAACATAAAATTCTTGTGTATTGTAGCTGCACCCGAAGGTGCGGAAGCTTTGACAAAGGCTCATCCCGATGTTGAAATTTATTGTGCAAACCTTGACGAAGGCTTGAATGAAAACGGATACATTTTGCCCGGTCTCGGTGATGCCGGCGACAGAATATTCGGTACAAAGTAAATACTATATTTTATACAAAAACGGCATAAAGGATGAACTCTATGCCGTTTTTGTATTGATGTAGGGGAGTCTTGCATCAAAAACAGCGATGAAAAGATATTTCTTTTCATCGCTGTTTTAATCTTATTTATCGGATTTTTTAGTGTGGGCGAGAGGGTTGCGTTCAACTGCGTCATGAAGCTGCTTTTCGTCAACGTGTGTGTAAATTTGTGTTGTCGAAAGTTGTTCGTGACCCAAAATTTCCTGAAGCGCTCGAACGTCCACATCTCCGTGTACATACATAAGTGTTGCAGCCGTATGCCTAAGTTTATGCGGAGAATATTTGTCGGGATCGAGTCCTGCACGTTCCATGTTTTTTTTGACCATTTTGTATACCATATTATTGGAAATACGGGTTTTACGTTTGCTCAAAAACAAGGCATCACGGTCAACAACCCCGTCATGAGGACGAACTTTCAAATAATTGTTTATAGCATCAATACAGGCATCATTCAAATAGACTTTACGTTCCTTGTTTCCTTTGCCACGTATAAAAATACTTTTTTCTTGCATATCTTGCATATTTATACCGACGAGTTCGCTAAGACGCATACCGCAGTTCAAAAACAGCGTAATTATCGCATAATCTCGAACGGCAAATTCACCGTCAACCGCATCCAGTAATTTTAAAGATTGATCCAATGTAAGATATCTTGGCAACTTTTTGGGGATTTTCGGAGATTCCAAATCCTTGGCAATGTTATTGTCAAGCTGATGTGATTTTACGGTCATATAATTGTAAAACGATTTTAAACACGAAATTTTGCGTGCCAATGCATTGGGATTGTTGTCTCGAGTATTTCTGATATACATGAGAAATTCATACAAATCATCTGTAGTCAAATTTTTTAATTCATTAAGCGAATAATTCGAACAGTCAATCGTATCAAAATCATCAAACGAAGCTTTATTAAAATAACACACAATAAATCTGAAAAAAGTTCGTAAATCATAATAATATTCATGAACCGTTTTATCGGATTTACCGAGAATGGTCGTCATATATATAAGAAACTTCCGTGCATATGACGGAATATCGGGATATTCGTTGGTTACATTCATTCTCGTTTCCTCCTCTCAATTCAACAAAATTTTTATTTTGTTGAATTGCCTGTAGATTTATAAAAACACTTTACATTCGTTTTTTTGTTAAAACCACGATGCCGTTATTCCTCTTGCCTTAATCCAAAAGAGCACTTGCGGCAAGCATAACAGCTATTTTACCGCTTTCATATGTAAGACCGCCTTGCAAATATCCGACATACGGCGGTTTAATCGGTGCGTCTGCGCTGATTTCGATACTTGCACCGGATACAAACGTTCCCGCCGCCATTATAACCTGATGGTTGTATCCGGGCATATCCCAAGGCTCGGGTGTAACAAAGCTGTCAACCGGTGACGCTGCCTGGATTGCCTTGCAGAATTTTATGAGCTTGTCGGGGTCGTTAAATTTAATCGACTGTATAATATCGCATCTCTTGCCTTTTGATGTGGGATTTACTTCGAATCCGAGTTTTTCCATCATAGCACCGCAGAATACAGCTGTTTTTACAGCTTGAGAAACAATGTGAGGTGCCATAAAGAAACCTTGGAGCATGTGTCGATTTTGTCCGAGAGTAGCACCGCATTCTTTGCCGATTCCGGGGCTTGTTTGTCTGTATGCAGCAAGTTCGACGCACTTTTTTGTTCCGGCAATATAACCGCCCGATTGAGCCAAACCGCCACCGACATTTTTAATAAGAGAACCGACAATCATATCGGCGCCGTAATTGCTCGGCTCTTCTCTTTCAACAAATTCGCCGTAACAGTTATCAACCATACAAATAGCATCGGGTTTGATTGACTTGATAAATTGTACAATCTCCCCTATCTCTTTACTTGAAAGAGTATCGCGCCAGTCATATCCCTTGCTGCGTTGTATCATACAGCATTTTACATCGCTTGTAAGAGCGTTTTTGATTCCCTCAAAATCGGGTTTATTGTCTTTCAAATCAACCTGACGATAGTTCACTCCGAATTCCTTTAAACTGCCGCCAGTACCGTCGCCGGAAATGCCTATAGCTTCTTCCAAAGTATCATACGGCTTACCTGTTACCGCCAGAAGTGTATCACCGGGACGAAGAACAGCAAAAAGCGCAATACTTAACGCATGTGTTCCGTTCACGATATTATGTCTGACAAGAGCGTCTTCCGTGCCGAATGTATCGGCATATATCTGATCGAGCACTTCCCTGCCGATGTCGTTATAACCGTAACCTGTGGAGTGATTAAAGTGAGAATCGCTCACACGATTTTTTATAAAAGCATTCAGTACCTTTTCCTGATTGTACTGTGCGATATTTTCTATTTCTTTAAATTGAGGAGCTATTTCTTCTTCAATTTCTTTTGCCAATGCAAGTATTCTTTCATCTATTTTAAGCATAAATAAGACCTTCTTTAACTAACAAAGTGCCCGATAAAATATTTATCGGGCATTTTGTTGAATTTTAAATCATATGGGATGAGTTTTTTCTTCTGTATTTGCGAGATTGGGATCGATTTTATATTTTTGACCCTGACGATACTTGAAAAACTTTATTGCAACCTGGTCAAAAAGTGCATACGAAAGTACATCTTCATCCTGTTCGATGTATTCGGAAATTTCTCCTCTGAACTTTTCAAGCTCATTGGGAATCAAATCTGCGGGTCTGCACTTGATAACCTTTTCATCACCGATAATCTTTTTTCTGAATTCATCGGAAATAGGAGCGGGTGTCTGTCCGTATTCACCCTTAACCATAGCACGGAACTCCTTGGTTGTCATTTTATATCTCTCGCCTGTTATAACGTTGAGCACAGCCTGTGTACCTACAATCTGGCTTGTGGGAGTAACAAGGGGCGGGTAACCTGCGTCTGCACGTACACGGGGAACTTCGTTAAGAACTTCTTCGTACTTGTCCTCTTTTCCCTGCTGCTTAAGCTGAGAAATAAGGTTGGAAAGCATACCGCCGGGAACCTGATATTTGAGCGTATTCGCATCTACGCTGAGAGCTTTGGGGTCAAGAAGACCACTCTTGATATATTCTTCTCTAAGAGGACGGAAATAATCCGCAATCTCGGAAAGAAGATTCAAATCGTAGCCTGTGTCGTACTTTGTACCCTTGAGTGTTGCAACCAAAGATTCCGTCGGAGGCTGACTTGTACCGAGTGCCATGGGGCTCATTGCACAGTCAACAACGTCAATTCCGGCTTCGATAGCTTTAAGATAAGTCATACTTGCGACACCGCTCGTATAGTGCGTGTGAAGCTGAATCGGAATCTTAACGGCTTTCTTCATGCCGGATACAAGGTCGTACGCAACATAAGGCGTGAGAAGACCTGCCATGTCTTTAATACAGATGGAATTAGCACCCATATCTTCAAGCTGTTTTGCAAGCTTGATAAAAGATTCGTTAGTGTGGAAATCGCTCAACGTGTAGCTGATTGCCGCCTGAACGTGACCTTTTTCTTTAATTGTCGCCTTGATAGCGGTTTCAAAGTTTCTGGGGTCGTTAAGAGCATCGAATATTCTCAAAATGTCAATACCGTTGGCAATTGACTTTTGAACAAAGTATTCAACAACATCGTCCGCATAATGACGATAACCCAAAATGTTTTGACCTCTGAAAAGCATCTGCAAAGGAGTGTTCTTAGCCTTGTCCTTAATTTTTCTGAGTCTTTCCCAGGGATCTTCATTGAGGAAACGAAGACAAGCATCAAATGTGGCTCCTCCCCACGCTTCCAAAGAATGATATCCGACTTTATCAAGTTTTTCTACAATACCCAAGATCTGCTCTGTTGTCATTCTTGTAGCAATAAGTGACTGATGAGCATCACGGAGGACTGTTTCAGTAATTTTAACCATTATATTTTACCTCCATATTTACATAGCTTTAAAGTTTGCAAGGAATACGCCGGCTGCAACCGCACTACCGATAACACCTGCAACGTTGGAACCCATAGCGTGCATAAGAAGGAAGTTTGCGGGATTTTCTTCCTGACCTACAACCTGGCTCATTCTTGCGGCCATGGGAACGGCACTAACGCCCGCACTACCGATAAGAGGATTAATCTTACCGCCTGTCAACTTGCACATAATTTTTGCCAATATCAAACCGCCCGCTGTACTTACGCTGAAAGCCGCAAGACCGAGACAGATGATGAGAACCGTCTTGGGGGTAAGGAATGTATCGGCAGTAGCTGTAGCACCTACTGTGATGCCGAGGAAAATTGTGATAATGTTCATAAGCTCATTCTGAGCTGTTTTACAAAGTCTTTCCGCAACACCGGATTCTTTGATAAGGTTACCGAGCATAAGCATGCCGACAAGACTTGCCGCATCGGGAACAAGCAATACAACGATCAAAGTAACCGCTATCGGGAAAATAATTTTTTCCGTCTTTGATACGGGACGAAGCTGTTCCATAACAATCTGACGCTCTTTCTTTGTTGTCATAGCCTTCATGATGGGAGGCTGAATAAGAGGAATAAGCGCCATGTAGCTGTATGCCGCAATCGCAATTGCGGACAAAAGCGACGGAGCGAGAGTTTTTGTAACAAAGATAGCTGTAGGACCGTCGGCACCGCCGATGATACCTATCGAAGCCGCCTCTTTGAAAATAGTTGCCACGTTACCGTCGGCACCGAATCCGAAAAGACCGAAAGCACCGAGCAGTACCGCACAGAAGAATGTAATAAATACACCGAGCTGAGCGGCAGCACCCAAAAGAATACTCTTGGGATTCGAAATAAGAGGTCCGAAGTCGGTCATACAACCGATACCGAGGAAGATAAGCGGAGGATAAATACCGAGCTTAACACCCAGGTATAACAAGTCCAACAGACCGCCCTCGTGTAAGACCTTACCGAAATCAATATCGGTAACAAGGAATAATTCCGGATGCATAACGCCGCCCAAAGGAAGGTTTGCGAGAAGCATACCGAAAGCTATGGGTAAAAGCAAAAGCGGTTCAAACTTTTTTACAATTGCCAAGTATAAAAGCACACACGCAATAAAAATCATAACGAGTGTTTTCCAACCGCCGGAGGCAAAATCTGCCGCAATCTGAGCAATACCCGTGCTCTGCATGAAGCTAACAAGACCGTTAGCCAACATTTCGAACATCTGCATTTGTATTCACACTCCAATCTGCGTCAATAATTTAGGCGATAGTAACCAAAACGTCGCCTGTATTAACGCTGGAGCCCTTAGATGTAACAACAGTAACCGTACCTGCCTTGGGAGCTTTGATGTCGTTTTCCATTTTCATTGCTTCCAAAACAACCAAAACGTCGCCTTCGTTAACTTTTGTGCCGTTAGAAACCTTTACATCGAGAACCGTGCCGGGCATGGGAGCTTTCACGGGTTCGCCCTTGCCTACAACAGCAGGCTTCGATGCCGCTGCGGGAGTAGCTGTTGTCACAGCTGCAAC
>CAZRYW010000048.1:3014-11225 GCA_964604405.1 uncultured Oscillospiraceae bacterium | reverse complement strand
TCGTTGGTTCAAGTCCAACTGGAGGAGCCAGGAAAAAGCATCGACTAAGTCGATGCTTTTTTTGTACCTGAAAAAGGAATCGTATTTAACGAGTAAAGGAGCGAAACAGGATGAAAAAATTTTTGGCATTGATGGTTTCGATTGCAATGATGTTTTCGATCGGAATAGGTGTCTCGGCGGAAGAAGCAACGCTTTCCGACGATATTGTCATACTTTATACAAACGATGTGCACACGTACATTGACAATGATTTGAGCTATGACACGATTGCGGCGATAAAGAAAGATTTGCAAAAACAATATAAATACGTGATTTTGGTCGATGCGGGAGACCACATTCAGGGAACGGCATACGGCTCGATGGATAAGGGCGCAACAATGATAAAAATGATGAACGAAGCGGGCTATGATGTAGCAACGCTCGGAAATCATGAGTTTGACTATGATATGACAGGTTGCATGGATGCGATAGAAATGGCGAATTTTCCGTATGTATCGGCGAATTTTTATCGTGAAGAGAACGGAAAACGCACCGAAAATGTGCTTGAAAGTTTTGTAATCATAGAGTGCGGAGACGAAAAAATAGCGTTTGTCGGAATTACAACTCCAGAAACGTTTGAAAAATCCACTCCCGCATATTTTCAGAACGAAAACGGCGAGTTCGTATACGGAATTTCCGCAGGCGAAGACGGAGCGGACTTGCAAAAAGATGTGCAAAATGCGATAGACGAAGCGAGAGAAGAAGGTGCAACAATTGTTATCGCGCTGGGACATCTCGGAATAGACGAATCGTCTGAGCCGTGGACAAGCGAAGAGACGATTGCAAATGTGAGCGGACTTGACGCATTTATTGACGGTCATTCGCACAGCAAGGTGCTCGGAGAAAATGTGACGGATAAGGACGGTAAAAATGTGCTTCTTACACAGACGGGAAGCTATTTTGACCGAATCGGAATTATGGTTGTGGATTCGGAAACAAAAGAAGTGAAAACCGATTTTATAGAGTGTGAAGATGTAGTCGGCGAAGACGGGAAAACGGTAGTCACAAAAAAACTTGCATCGGATTTGTATGACGGAACGGATATTGTTGCGGATGAAAACGTAAAAAAGACAAAAGATGCTTGGATAGCCGAAATTGACGGAAAGCTCGGAGAAAAAATAGGTTCGACGAATGTTAGACTCGATAATTACGATGAGGACGGCAACAGACTGGTGCGTTTGAGCGAAACAAACAGCGGAGACTTTGCGGCGGACGCATTGTATTATTTCTTTGATGAAATGGGCTTGGATGTTGACTGCGCCGTTATGAACGGCGGCGGTATTCGCAATACGGCAATTGAGGGAGATATTTCGTATAAAACGTGTAAAAATATCCATACGTTCGGCAACGTGGCGTGTTTGCAAGCTGTGACGGGACAGCAGATTAAGGACGCTCTCGAATGGGGTGCAAGACAGTTGGGAACAGGCGAAAACGGAGGATTTTTGCAGGTTGCGGGATTGACGTATAAAGTCGATACGACTGTGGCAAACACGGTGAAAGAGGACGAAATCGGAACATGGATTGCAGGCCCCGACAAATATCGTGTTTATGACATAAAAATATACGATAAGGATACGAATTCGTATGTAGCACTTGACGAAAGCGAAACATACAATCTGGCGGGATATAACTATACGCTCCGAAATCTCGGAGACGGATATGCAATGTTCTCGGGTGCTGTGAATGTTATCGACTATGTGTCCGAGGATTATATGTTGCTCGCGAACTATGTTGAGGGATTTGAAAACGGGGTTGTTGATGCACAAAATTCTCCGCTGAAGGCAAAATATTCGAATATGCTGCTCGATTACGGAAACGTTTTGGGAAGCGGACGTATAGTAATAGGCGAAAATGCTGAAAACGAGGAATTTGAAAATCCTTTTGATGACGTGTCGGAAAACGATTGGTTTTTTGAAAACGTATGCTATGTTTATGAAAACGGTTTGATGAACGGCGTAACCGAATCTGAATTTGATCCTATGGGTTCGCTTACGAGAGGGATGTTGGTGAGCGTGCTTTATCGTGCGGAAGGTGCACCGGAGTGCGACGAAACGATATCGTTTTCGGATGTTGAGTCGGAGAGCTACTATGCGGATGCGATAGCTTGGGCGAAGAAAAACGAGATTGTAAACGGTGTAACGGAAACAACTTTTGCTCCGGATGAAACGGTGACGAGAGAACAAATGGCGACAATCATATTCAGATATGCAAAGTATAAAGGAACTGCACCGAGCGGTGCGTGGGCAATACGACTCGAATATGAAGATCTTGAAAACGTATCGCAATATGCCGCAGAGGGTGTTATGTATTGTACTTTGGCGGGATTTATGCACGGCAGAGATGACGGCACATTTGCACCGAAAGATGAACTTTCACGTTGTGAAACGGCGGTAATTCTCACAAGACTTTCGGAGAGCGTTAAATAAAAAGATAACAAACCGCAAAGATTGCCAAGGCAAGCTTTGCGGTAGCGTGTCGAATTTTTCGACACGCTCAGGCACGATATTTTTTTGAATACCGTGCCTTTTAAATTATGCATTGAAATTGTTTAAAGTAGGTGATATAATAGAAGTAATAACGATTATTTTACGGGAGGAATTAATATGTTGGCTGATTACAAAGTGTCGTTTATCGAATTTTTGCTTGATGCGGGCGTTTTGAAGTTTGGAGATTTTATTGCCAAAAGCGGCAGAAAATTACCTTATTTCATAAATGCGGGCGAGATTAAGACTGGCGACCAGATTTGCAAACTGGGCGAATATTACGCAAAATGCTACAAGGAAAATATCAAAGCGGACAATGTTGTTCTTTACGGCCCCGCATACAAGGGAATTCCCCTTGCGGTGAGTGCGGCAAGCGCACTTTCGAGAGACGGAATCGATTTGCCGTTTTTCTTTAACAGAAAAGAAGCAAAAGATCACGGTGAGGGCGGTATCTTTGTCGGATACAAGCCGAATAAAGGGCAAAACGTTGTTATCGTTGAGGATGTTATAACGGCAGGTACGGCAATAAGAGAAAGTATCGAGTTGATGAAAACTCTCGACGGAGTGAAAATCAATGCGGTTATGATTATGGTTAATCGTATGGAAAAAGGTCTGGGAGAAATGAGTGCGATGAAAGAAATCGAGAAAGAGCACGGTTTCCCGGTGTATGCGATTGTAACGGTATACGAAATTATTGAATATCTTGAAAGTCATCCGGAAAGAATGAGCGACCCCGACTGTATTAACAGAATAAGAGAGTATCTTTCCGTATACGGCGCAAAAGAATGAGAAAAGAGGTAATTTAAATTGAAAATAGCGGTAACTTATGAAAACGGACAGGTTTTTCAGCATTTCGGACATTCGTCTGCTTTTAAGATATATGATGTTGAAAACGGCGAAGTCGTAAAGAGTGAAGTAGTTGATACCGAGGGCTCCGGTCACGGCGCTTTGGCAGGCATGCTGTTGCATTTGGGCGTTGATGCGCTTATTTGCGGAGGTATCGGCGGAGGTGCGGTAAATGCACTTGCAATGGTAGGCATAGAACTCTATGCGGGTGTTTCGGGCGATTGCGATGAAGCGGTGGAAAATCTTTTGGCGGGAAATCTCGATCCAAATGCCGAGGCAAACTGCTCGCATCACGACCACCATCACGGCGAAGGCCATACGTGCGGTGAACACGGTTGCGGAGAGCACGGCTGCCATCATTAAGATGTGACAAGCGGGGTTAAAGGAGGCACAAGAATGTTTGACGCAAAAAAAGTGAAAGACGAATGTGTTGAATGGATAAGAAAGTTTTTTGACGAAAACGGCAAGGGCTGTAATGCGGTGCTCGGAATATCGGGCGGGAAAGACTCGTCGGTTGCGGCGGCACTTTGCGTTGAAGCTTTGGGAAAAGACAGAGTTATCGGAGTTTTGATGCCTTGCGGAGATCAGTTCGATATTGATTGCTCGTACAAGCTGTGTGAGCACTTGGGCATAAAAAAATATGTTATCAACATAAAAGACGCTGTGGACGGTGTGCTCGGTGCCATGCCGAAAGCGTTGGAGCTGAACACGCAGTCGAGAACGAATCTGCCTCCGAGAATAAGAATGAGCGTTGTGTACGCCGTGAGTCAAAGCTGTAACGGAAGAGTGTGCAATACGTGCAATCTGAGCGAAGACTACGTCGGATATTCGACAAGATACGGTGATGCCGCCGGAGACTTTTCTCCGTTGTCGTTTTTGACCGTTCGTGAGGTGAAAGAAATCGGGCATCTTTTGAATCTTCCCGAGGAGTTGGTGGAAAAAACGCCCATTGACGGACTTTGCGGAAAAACGGATGAAGACAATCTCGGATTTACATATGCGGAACTTGACAGATATATCCGAGAAGGTGTAATTGAAGACGAGGCTAAAAAAGAACGGATTGATTATCTGCATAGGATAAATAAATTCAAATTGGAATTTATGCCGTGCTTTAAACCCGAAATATAAGAAAAAATCTCGCAGATAAAGTCTGCGAGATTTTTTGTATGTTGAATTAATATACAACGTTTTCGGATATGGATTTAAGCTGAAGGAAATTGTAGAGATAATCTACAGTACCTGTTTTTGCCGTTGTACCGCTCATGTTGTATCCGCCGAAGGGATGGTTGTAAACAACAGCACCGGTACACTTGCGGTTGATGTAGAGGTTACCTACAAAGAAATTGTCCTTTGCGTATTCGATATTTTCACGGTTTGCGGAGAACACGGAGCCTGTGAGGCCGTATTCGGTAGAGTTTGCAAGGTCAACAGCGTCTTCGAAAGTATCTACTTTCATAACAGCAACAACGGGTCCGAAAATTTCCTGATTTGCGATAACGCTTGTCTTGGGGTCAACATCCGCAATGATTGTGGGAGCAACGTAATATCCGACGGAATCGTCATATGTACCGCCTGTGATAAGTCTGCCTTCTGTCTTGCCCTGTTCTATCATTCCTACAATCTTGTCGTAAGAAGCTTGGTTGATAACTGCGCAAATATCCATGTTGTCTTTGCCTTCGCCCTGACGATAGCTTTCGGCTTCCTGCTTGAAATATTCGATAAATTCATCATAAACATCTGAAAGAACGATTGCACGGCTGCAAGCGGAGCATTTTTGTCCCTGGAAAGTGAATGCAGCTGCGGCTGCCTGTTTTGCAGCCCACTTGAGATCTGCGGAGGAGTCAACGATGATAGCGTTTTTACCGCCCATTTCGGAAATGATACGCTTGATCCACTTTTGACCTTCGTTTACTTTTGCGGCACGTTCGGCAATGCGAAGTCCTACAGCCTTACTGCCGGTAAAGTTGATGAAACGAGTGAGGGGATGATCTACGATGTAGTCGCCGATATCGCTGCCGCTGCCGGGAATGAGGTTGATAACACCTGCGGGAATGCCTGCTTCTTCGCACATTTCAACAAACTTGCATGTTGTGATGGGAGCGTCGCTTGCGGGCTTGATACATACTGTGTTGCCTGTAACAACAGCCGAAATTACCATACCTGCCATGATGGAGAAGGGGAAATTCCACGGAGGAATAACAAGACCCACACCGATGGGACGATAATCGCAACGGTTGTTTTCAACTGTGGAGTCAACGAGTGCGATGGGATGTTCGTTGAGATAAACGGCACCCTGTGCATAAGCGTTGAAAAAGTCGATAGCTTCGCAGATTTCGCCGTCTGCTTCGCCGAAGTTTTTGCCTGTTTCCAAAATCATCCACGCTGCGATTTCGTAACGGTGCTTTTGAATCACACCGATAAGACGCATAACGTAATCGTATTTAACGCTTGTGGGAACAAGTCTCCAATCTTCGTATGTGTCGTATGCCGTACGGATAGCCTTGTCTGCAAGAGCTTTGTCGGCAGATGACGCATAACCGATAACCTGATCCTTTTTGCAGGGGTTAACGGATGTTGTCTTCTTTTCGGTAAAAATCTTTTCGCCGCCGATAACAAGCGGATAGTCGCGGCCGAGTTCGGCTTCGACGGAGGCGATGGCTTTTTCCATGGCTTCCTTTACTGCGGGAACGGAAAAGTCACGCTCGGGTTCGTTTACAAAAATTTTGTTCATGTAAATGTCCTCCTGTGTATTTTGATAAAATAAATTAAAAACAATATAGCGAGAAATTCAACATATCTCATTATGAATTATAGCACAAAATGCATTTGATGTAAAGAAATTTATCGAAAATACTGCGGTGAAGCATGTGTTTTTTCATTACATATGCTTTTGACGGAGCAAAACGCAAAAATATGGTTTTTCAGGGCGAGAAACGGGTGAAAACAAGATAAAAAAATAAAACACGGGATGATAAAAAAATAAACAAAAATACTTGAAATGGGTTGTATGTTGTGTTACAATACTAATGTGTACTATCGGGTAGTGTAGATACATGTATGAAAAAGTATTTAATTTTTAAGTAAAAACATAAAAGGAAGGTGCAGTAAATGAAAAAACGCATTTTGAGCCTTGTGCTTGCTTTGGCGATGTGCTTTAGCGTGATTACTTTCGGTATCGCAGCGGAAAGCGCAACTCCCGGCGAGTTGAAGGACACCTACACACAGAGAGCTTGGGATTGGCAGAAAAACCAGTTCGGTGCCATGACCGAGGAGCAGACGGGCGTTACGGACAACGCTTGGGCAAGCTACGAGACAAACAAAGATTCTATCGTGCAGATTGCGGAAGACTTTGTTGAAGCTCTTTTGGACGAAAACGAACATTCCGAGTTATCGGTTCTCTACAATTCGGAAACAATGAAAGATTTTTATAAGTGGAAGCTTATGAGAGATATCGCAGACGGCGTGCTTGTTATCACAAACGAAGATGCAGAATATCTCGACTGGCTTGGTCGTTTTTCCGAATTCGAAGCGGCAAACGATGAAGCAATCAGCCCCGCATCTCCGATTGCGGCACTCGATATTTTGAAAGAATACTCCGAAGACTTGACAGAGTATTATTCCGAACTTCTCGAAATGAAGAAAAACGGATTTGTGTTCGAGGGCGAGGGTGCAGATAAGGCAAATGCTTATCTTGGCGCTTACGATGAACTCAACAAAACTGAAGATTTGGACGCTATCCACGATTATATCGCAGAAGACGTTAAAAACGTTCTCGTTGATGCTGTGGTAAGCTATTTTGAAATTTCGGTTAAGTTGGCTACAAACCAGATTAACGAAGACAATACAACAGGCGTTCTCAAGATGATCGAAGATTATGACATAAAAGCGGCGTTCCTTCTTGTGGGCGAAGCTAAGATGAGAGAAGCAATCGCTTTGAGAACAGGCATCAGACAGGAGATTGTAAACCTTAACAAGAAAGAACTTGTTGAAGCAATCATCGGCGATGCTATGGATATTTTCGGCGCAAACAGAGAAGATGCTGTGGATTCTCTCTACGGTACAATGAAGAACTTTGTTGCATACGTTATTGACGGCAAAATCGAAAAGGTTGAAGAATACGAAAAGCTTGTAAGCGATACTTTCGGTATTGCTATCGAAGATGTTTACGAATCTTTCATCGACACATTTAAGTCGGTTATGGAAGTGATTGACGAAAATCACGGTCTTGAACTCGTTCATCTTAACACATATTTCGGAAGAGAGCTTCTCCGTTACGAAGAAGACGGCGAATATGTAAAACTTGCAAATGCGGTTATTAACGCCAACGAAGTGTCCGAACTCAAACTCGGCTTCGGTCACAGCCGTGAAAATATCGACAAGTTTGTTTCCTGGATGAACGGTAAGGGTGCGGCATCTTTTGACGCAAACTACGATGCTGACGGAATCAAGGTTTCGGCAGGCGAAAACATCGGCGACTTGGTTATCGAAGTGGAAGACAAAACAAACGCTTCCGCAACAATCAATGTTTACAGAGGTTATTCCGATGATGATGCGGACGGTACTCCCGATTATGACGAAGACGTTTACAGATATGTAACAAGCTTTACCGTAAATGCTTCTTATACGGAAGAACCCGACACAATCACACTTGATGAAATCGCAGACTTCAAGCTCAGCGAACAGAAGACAATTACAATCAAGGGTACAACAACACTTGATAACGTAGTTGTTGTAATCGAGCTTAACGGTGAGAAGAAGCTCAATGCAATTTATTCCAAGGCAGAATTTGAAGAGGGTATCGTGCTTAACGTTCCTTACGGAGCAAAGGCAGGAGACGTGTATG
>CAZRYW010000048.1:0-2914 GCA_964604405.1 uncultured Oscillospiraceae bacterium | reverse complement strand
ACAATCAACGTTAAGGTTGGCGAAACAAAAGACGTTGCAACAGCTCCCGAATCCGGTGTGAAAGTTGAATTTAACGGCACAGGCGACGGCGAAGTAAAGATTGAACTTGTTGACGGCGTAATCGTTGTTACAGGTGTTAAGGTCGGTAGCGTTAAGGGTAGCGTAATCGTTAAGAACGAGAGCGGCAGAACTGTTCTTACAGGCGATTACAAGTTCAATGTAACAGAGGGCGAAGAAGTGGTTGACAAGCACGAATGTGCATGGCCCGATATTAAGGCTACAGCTACAAAGGACGCTCATTGGGCTCACGAAACAATCGACGTTATGACGGCTAAGGGTTATATCTCCGGTTATGAAGACGGTACATTCCGTCCCGATAACAATATTACAAGAGCAGAATTCTCCGCACTTGTATACAGAATTCTCGGACTTGAAGCCGCTGAAGACGGTGTAATCTATGATGATACCGAAAATCATTGGGCAGAAGATATAATTGCAACAATGTCTCTTCCCGAAGGCTACGGTATGCTTCGCGGTTATGGCAACGGCAACTTCGGCCCCAACGATATGATTACTCGTGAACAGGCAGTTGCAATTATTGCAAGAGCTAAGAGCGCAGTATGGAATGCGGCAGAAGACGATGCAAGAAAGGTATTCTCCGATTCCGATAAGATCAGCACATGGTTCGCAGGAGAAATGGATGCGGCTGTAACAAACGGTCTTATCACAGGTTACCAGGATGGTTCTTACAAGCCCGGCGACTTGACAACAAGAGCGGAAGCTTGTGTACTCCTTGCACGTGCATGGCCCGAAATTTTGGAATAAAATCCGATAATTAAAAAGGTATAATTCAAAAGGTTGCAGCTTGCTGCAACCTTTTGAGGTTGTTTATGTGTGTGTAAATTTTTGGATTAAAATCCAACGGAAAGGAACAATCATACCATGAAAAAGATTTTGAAAAAAATGACTGCACTTGCAATCGCAATTGTGATGATTTTTGCATTGACACCGAGTGTGAACGCAAGAGAGGCTTATACTGTGGAAGACGCATACGATGAATGTGCGGCCATGTATCCCGAGTTTGTAAATGCTATTATCGAAAACGGTGCAACAAGAGACAATATCATAAGATTTTTGTACGGATTGCAGGAGTATCTTCTCAATTTGAATGTTGAATTGAATGAAAGAAATATTGATTCCTACATGCTTGAGGGTATTAACGACCTTATGAACAAGCGTGTTCATACAAAATTGAGAGATGCTATTATTGCGGCATTCCCCGGTGCCGTTCTTGACGGTGCGGAGGGAAAAATCGCTCCCGAATTTCAGCCTTTGGTTGAAACGGTGAAAAATATTATATTTGAAAACGATATGCTCGGTGGAGGAGAATCGTCGGAACCCGATACTACGGAACCGGAAACGGAATCGAAGACAGAACCTACCGAAAAGCCCACAGAACCCGAAACCGCTCCTACCGAAAAGGAAACCGAAAAGAAACCCGGTGGAAATAGCGGCAACGGAGCAAGCGGCAACGGATCTGCAAATTGGGACGATGATGACACAACGGAACCTACCGAAAAGCCCACGGAACCCAAGGTTACTTTCAGCGATATGAAAGATGCTCAATGGGCACAGAAGGCTGTTGATACACTCGTTGCAATGGATGTTATAAACGGATATCCCGACGGTACATTCAAACCCAACAACCTTATTACAAGAGCCGAATTTTCGAAAATTATAGTGCTCACATCCGGTAGATATAAACCCTCAACCGAAACGTATGCAAGCGCATTTTCCGATGTTGCACAGACAGCTTGGGAATATCCTTTTGTTTCCGCAGCATACGGTTTCGGATTTATAAAGGGCAGAAGCGAAACGATATTTGATCCCAATTCGAATATTACACGTGCGGATTTGTGCTTGATTGTGTATAGATATATCATGTCGATAAATTCCGAATTCAAGGTTAAGACGAATGTTGACGGTACGCCTGTTACATTCTCGGATATGGCGAATGTACCCGAATACGCAAAAGAGGCGGTAAACGCACTTTATTCAAATAATATTGCATCTTTGAGAGATACGGCAAACAATAAATTCGAGCCCAACCTTCCCGCAACAAGAGCGGAATGTGCTTATATCGTTTACAATGCGATAAATGCGGCACTCGGATTAAATAACTGAAATTGAAAAAGCGGCTTGGAGGAAACTCCAAGCCGCTTTAGAACGTGTCGAAAAATTCGACACGCAACTGCAAATCTTGCCAAGGCAATCTTCGCAGTTTGTTGTTTTTTTATAAGGAATAAAGTGGTGATTTTTCGTGCAAGAGGCTTAAAGCCTCCTTAAATCACCACTTTCGGCGAGGCAATGCGATTGCCTCGCCGATTTTCTTTGGGAAACCTTCTTTCCCAAACCTTTCGCGGTTACATTAAAAGTATATTTATCGACAGTCTGAAAAGCGTATTTGCACGATATAATCTTCAATGTAACAAAAACAGGTTTTTCTGTAAATAAAAAACAAGCCATAGTGGCATGGTTCAATATATGCAATGCCGATGAAAAATTGATGTTGTCACAGAGTGCGACGACAATGTACTTTTGATGCCAAAAGTACCAAAACCACCGGGGAAATAAAAAGGAACCCGTTTGCGGTGCCCGATTTTGTTGGCTCGCTATGCTCGTACAAAATCGACCGCGGCACAGCCCTACGCTTTCGCTTAATCGTCCGCAGGATGCGCTCAAGCTCGGTTTCCACTCCCCAAACGGCCTCGCAGGGGCGGAGAGTGCAGTAGACTTTTCTGTATGAAAATAATGGGTTTTGTTTTTTTACGCTTAGCTCCTTTTGCGGCACCGTTTTCAAATGCGGTGGAGTCCGAAACGGAGCGAAAGCGAAGTGAGGCGAACGACACCTATG
>CAZRYW010000047.1:0-11302 GCA_964604405.1 uncultured Oscillospiraceae bacterium | reverse complement strand
TGAAATTGTTCGCAAGAATCGGGAACTGATACTCACAATTTCTGACGGTCAGGGACAAATGCTCAAAAACGCAGCTGAAGTGCAATGAGATTTGTTTTGATTGCAATGTGTGAACCTATTTTTTGGTAGCAAGTAACAAATGTATGACCGGCATGTCTATAATATGCGCACTTGTGTGCACCGGTAATGATTAAGGTTTTGCCCGAAAAACAAGTTAAGTTGGCGTTGGTGTTGAATTTGATGGACGGATGTGTTACAATAAAACCGAAAATTCGACAACGGGCGGAGATGCGATATGAAAAGATTATTTTGTTTTTTTACACTGACGCTGTTGATTCTTTGCGGGTGCGAAAACAGTAATATAAATGAGAGCGAAAGCGGCGTTTTGCAAGAAAAAGAATCGGAATACGTGACAAAAGAGGCACTCTCAATTGAAGTGACCGAAAAGAAAAAAGACGAAAGAAAAAATGAGGAAAAGTCGGAAAAAGATGCTGCAACCGAGTGCGTGACGGAAGCGGTGAGATTTGAAAATGAAAGCGAGCCGACAACCGAGAGCGATGAAGACGAAACATATTATGTCGAATGGGAAACGGCTGTTTTTGACAAAAAAATAGCGTTGACGTTTGATGACGGGCCGAGCATATATACCAAAGAAATATTGGATGTTTTGGATATGTATAATTGCAAAGCAACTTTTTTTGTTGTGGGAAATCGCATAGAAAAATATGAGGACATATTGAAAGAGATTGCCGACAGAGGGCATGAAATAGGTTGCCATACTTGGTCGCACAAACGGCTTACGGATGTTTCGGCGGAAGAAAAGGAAATTGAAATTAATCAAACGAGAGAAAAGATTTTTGAGGTTACGGGAAAAGAGTGTTTGATAGTGCGACCGCCTTACGGAGCGTGGGACGAAGAATTGAAAGAGACGGGCGAAAAAGTCGGAGTTTCTTTTGTAAACTGGTCAATCGACACTTTGGATTGGAAAACACGCGATGCGGAAAGTGTGTATAATGAAATAATAACATCCGCCGCAGACGGTAAGATAATATTGTGCCATGATTTGTATGAATCGACCGTAGAAGCAATAAAAAAAGCCGTGCCTTATCTTTTGTCGGAGGGGTACGAGTTTGAGAGCATTTCGGCAATGTTTGAAGACGGTATGGAAGCGGGAAAAATATATTATAAAAAGTGAAAAACGTTTAGCGTGTCGAAAAATTCGACACGCTAAAGCAAATCTTGCCGAGGCAATCTTCGCAGTTTGTTATTTTTTACAAGGAATAAAGTGGCGAAAGGTTTGGGAAACTTTCTTTCCCAAACCTTTCGCTGTTACATTAAAAATATGTTTATCGACAGTCTGCGTAAAAAAATGCATTAAATCGGTACGCCGATTTAATGCATTTTTTTTAACGAAAGCTTTTTGCCCAGTTGATGAGGGAATTTTTATATACGTTTTCGTATACGTCTTGTTTCATTCGCTCCGTAACGGGACCGTTACTTGCCAGCTTGTTCAAAATCACCTGTTGAAGCTGTTCTATCGTCATACATTCATAGGGAGTGTTTTCGGGAACGGCAATTTTGTCGCACGAGACGGGCGAAGAGTCCGAAATGGGATTGTCCGATTGTTTTTTTGATGGAGTTTCGGGAAGCTTTTCGATGGGTTTGATTGCTTCAAACTCGGGAGAAGAGAAGTCGGGAATGAAAATTTCTCCCGAGTTTGCAGCAATCGAAACCGAGAGAGAACCGTCAGAGTGATGCGATGTGCCGAAAAGCGAACCGATATAGCTGGCGTTCGGAGCGGCGAAAGTGAGATTACATTCGCTCGAAGAATTGTTCACGGCAACAAAGACGGATTTTCCCATGTAGGTTCGGGAAAAAACATATGCGGTATTTGTGAGGAGAATTTCGGCGTAGTCTCCGTAGGAAAGTGCGGGAGAAGATTGCCTGATTTTGCCGAGTCTTGTTATCAGGGAAACAAACGGATCGTTCTTTGCTTTTTCGATATATTCGTCAATGGGAATATAGGGACGGAGAGAATCATCGGAGAAATTTTCTTTTTTGCCCTCGATGGCAAATTCCGACCCATAATAAACGGACGGGATTCCCGGAAGAGTGTAGAGAAGAACGTGAACCGGGACAAAATTGTTTTTGACGGAAAGTTTTGTGTAAATGCGTTCGACATCGTGGTTGTCCGTAAAATTGTAAAGGTTTACTTTGTTTCGGAGAATATCGTTGAGACGCTTGACGGTGTGTGCGATTTCGAAGTAGTTACAGTCGTTATGCGCGGAATAGAGCGCTTTGTGAAGTTGATAATTGGTGACGGAATAAAGAACTTGTGAGTTGACCCAACGGGAATAATCGCCGTGGATAACTTCGCCCATGAGCCAAAAATCGGGCTTTACCGTGTTTGAAAGGCTACGAAGCTCTTTCATAAAGTCAAAATCAAGTACGTCGGCGGCATCGAGACGTATGCCGTCAACGTCAAATTCGCTCACCCAAAAACGGATAACGTCACAGATGTAGTTTTGTACGGACGGATTTTTTTGATTGAGTTTGACCAGGAGATTGTAACCGCCCCAATTGTCGTAAGAAAGATGATCGTCGTATTCGTTGTTGCCGAAAAAGTTGACGTTGCAATACCAGTCTTTGTAGGGTGAGTTTTCACGGTTTTGAATTAAATCCCTAAATGCGAAAAAGTCTCTTCCGGTGTGGTTGAAAACACCGTCGAATACGACACGTATTCCTTTTTCGTGACAGAGAGACACAAACTCTTTTAAATCATCGTTTGTTCCGAGACGTGAGTCGAGTTTTTTGTAATCGGTTGTTTCGTAGCCGTGACCGACTGATTCGAAAAGGGGACCTATATAGATTGCGTTAAAACCGCACTTTTTAATGTGGTCAATCCACGGGAAAAGTGTTTTTAATCTGTGCTGAGGAGTTGAATAAGAGTTTTCTTTTTCGGCATTTGTCATGCCGAGAGGATAGATGTGATAAAATATTGCTTCATCGTACCATGCCATAAGTATTACCTCCGAAAATTGATGAAAGATTGAAATTATTGCTCGAATGTGTAGCGGATTTCGCTGCCCTTGAATGTTAAAGTGAGGGGGGAAGAGGTTTTGAGCGAATAGTCGTAGGAAAGATTGGAACACTCGTCAAAAGAACCCACGTAAAGATATCTGACCGAATTTTCAACGGTTGCTTCGCTCTTAACTCCCTGCGAGACGACAAATACGTTGACGCCTTTGTCGGTGAGCATTTTCATATAATAATCCCAAACCTCTTTTTCGCCGCTGTTGAATGAATACACGGGATTGTTGAGCAAAAATACAATGTTTTCGTTTTCGATTGTTTCGCACACCGTTTTGATTTTGCCCCATGCGGTGGAATCGGTGAGGCGAATGGAGTTTGTTTCGGTATCGGAGAGAGTGATTATTTTGGTGTCTTCGATGACTCTTTCGGTGAAGCCGTCTGTTTTGCGATAAACGGTAAAGAGATTCCACGGGTCGTAAATTTTATCGGAGAGAGCGTATACGTCGCCTCTTAGAATGAGCGAAGAAAGTTTTTGATGTGCACCGAGACGACCGATGAGGTTGTCGGAAGCATCGACGGAGGCGGTTACCGTGATTTTTTCGCCGTCTTCGATGAATCCTTCGAAGGTGTCGGGCGAATGGATATCGTCGGGACGCTCGTACAATTCGCCGTTGATGACGGCAGTAGAGGTGAGTGAGTTGTAATGTGCGGTGATACAGCCTTTGCCGCTGCCTTGAAGAACCGTTTCGGAAACGTTGGTGATGTCTCCCGATGCGGTAAAGGTGATAAGTGAGGGGGAAACAGTCGCACTTTTTCCGTTGCGGTCATATGCGCTGACCGTGAAAGAGCGATTTTTGTCGATGGTGGATGCGGATTCGGGATAAATATTGATTGCAAAAATATTTCCCAGAACGGTGACTTCTTTTTCTACGCTGACACCGTCATATTCACATTGAACGGTATGAGTACCGGGAGTGAAAAAAGTTACGGTATTTGAATTTACGGTGCTTTTTTCGTCGGAGCTTGTTATTGAAACAAGCGATGAATCAACGGGAAGAATATTGTAATTTTCGTCGTAGAAGACGGGAGTTACGTTTATGCTGTCACCTGTGACGATTGTGTCGGAAGAAAGTTTCATATCGGCATACGCACAGTCGGAGTAAGCATAGTTTGATATGATGCCGACTGCGGTTGATACTTTTCGCAAAGAAGAAACGGTGTTGGTGACGGTTTGAGCACCTGTGAAGCGGTCTTCGGTGACCATAGTGGTGCTTCCGCCGCCGTCAAGGTTGATTGCGCTGTCACAGCCCAATGCAATCATAAATTCGGCAAGGTCTTTTTGGTCGAAGCCTTTGCAATCCGTCATTCGACCGTCGATTGTTACAAGGACGAGAGTTTGTCCTGATTTTGAAAGACCCATTGCGCTGCGCTGCGATTTGCCAGTAATGTTGCTTGTGAAGTTACAAACAGCACCGTCTTTGACGATGAGGCTGTTGCCTCCCGAGGCTTCGCGGATGGCACCGACGTCGGGAGAAACGGATGTTTCGACACGTATAATATCGCCTATGGCAAAGTTGGAATTTAAAAAAGCATTTACGGAATAATTGGCGATGAAAACAGCCCCGTCAGAGGGAATGGCGACTTTTTCGGAACCCCAGGAAAAACCTGTCATGCGGTATGAATCTGGGGTGTCTGTCGGCTCGCACACCATTGCGTAGGTGTAGTCGGGAACGGATACGGTTTGCCCCCATGCGGAGGTAATCATTGTTATGCCGCCTGTAGTCACGGGAACTTTGTTGATTTGATAAAGCTCACATTCGCTGTAGGGGGTAAGCGAGGTGTTTTCGGCATAGAGTGTGCCTTTGAAAGTGAAATAATCAAACACAACGCTGTTGTCTTCCGTTACGGCGAAAGAAACAAAATTGTCGGTTGAGGGAGTGGAGACAATTTTGCCGTCTTGGTATACCATGCCGAGCATGTTGGTCTCTCCCGATTGCATGTTGAAAAAGTCGGCATTGACGGCGGCTTTTGTGTTGTAATGCTCCGCCATTGTTTTGACCGTTGAAAGAGAAGAAGTGCCGTTGGGAGATGTGAGCACTTTTAAAGAAAGATTTTCGTCTGTCAGATCCAAACGCAAAACATCGGCACGCCTCCAACCCGAATCGGTGAAAATGTCGATGCTTTGATGGGTAAGCCCCGTTGAAAGCGGAGTCGTGATTGTGTTTTCGTATATTGTTTCGGCAAAAACCGGAGTTTTTATAAGTAACAATGCCAATACGGCTGCAATTTGTTTTTTCATATCATCAGTCCTTTCCGTCAGAATTATAGCATAACTTTGACGGAAAGAAAAGGCTTGTTGACTAAAAAAACACAATATGTTATAATTACTAAAATAGGTTTAGTGTGCCAAAAATCCATGATGCTTGGAGATTTTGATATGAATATAAAAGATTTTTTTTCAAACACGGTTGCCGTTTTGAGAGGCGTGTGCAACAAACCGAAATTCGATAAATCGGGCAAACTTTTGCGAATGGAAAAAGGAGTCCGTGTGATGAAAAACGGCGGATGTGTTAAGCTGGGAGACAGGGTGTTTTTGCATAGGTTTGTAAAACTGTCCGCATACGGAGGCAAAATCGAAATAGGAGACGGAAGTTACATCGGTGACAGAACGGAAATACACTCGGGAGAAAGTGTTGTAATAGGCAGCGGCGTGAACATTGCATGGGATTGCAACATTTTGGACAGAGATTATCATGCGTTTGACTCCGATACGGAAAAAATCGCCCCTGTGACAATCGAAGATCACGTTTGGATAGGAGCGAGAAGCATTGTTCTCAAGGGTGTTACGATAGGCACGGGTGCTGTGGTTGCGGCGGGAAGCGTTGTTGTACACGATGTGCCGAAGGGGTGTCTCGTTGCGGGGAATCCCGCAAAAGTGATAAAGGAAAACGTTACTTGGAAAGCGTAAGGTGTGAAGTGAAAGAGAAAAAGAACATATTTGCTTCGGTTTCGTCCGTGGCGGTTATAATGATACTTTCGAGACTTTTGAGTCTTGTGAGCAATCAGGTTTATATGTCTCATTACGGGGCAAACGATTTGTATTTGAATATTTATTCGTACGCAATCAATGTGCCTAACATTATTTTCACAAGTATAGGCACGGCACTTTCGACGGTTGTTATTCCGATATATGTGGGTCATTTGGCACTCGGCGAAAAAAACGAGGCGAAGCGTTTTGCGGATAATATAATAACGATATCAATGATATTGACGGCCGGTTTGGTTTTGATAGGCTGTGCTCTGGCTTTTGTTTTGCCGAACTTTACGGGATATGCGGCCGATATTAAGACGTACAGGTTTGCGGTAACCGCATTGATAAGCGTTATGCCCGTTATGTTTTTTTATGCTTTGAACTATATTTTTCAGGGAATGTTACAGGCAAACGGTCAATACAAGCTGCCTGCTTTTGTAAGCGTGCCGTCGAGCTTGGTTGTTATATGCTACACGTTGTTTTTTGGAGACAGATGGGGCGTAAGAGGACTTTTGTTTGCAACGGTTATAGGACTCAGCTTGCAGGCAATCATTTTGATACCTCCGCTTGTAAAGTTGGGATACAGATACAATCCCATGGTGAATTTTAAACACCCCGATATCGTTAAAACGGCAAAAATGACGGTTCCCGTGCTGTTGGGTGTGGGAGCGTATCAGATAAATATGCTCTACAACAATACGATGGTTGCCGATGTGGATGAAACGATGGTGACGCTGTTTGTTTTCATACAGAATATAACGATTCAGCTTGTGCTGGCGTTTGTATATTCGGTAACGGCGGTTGTGTACCCGAGATTGACGGAAAGTGCGTCCCGAGGTGACATGGAAGAGTACAAGGATTCTTTGGCGGGCATACTCATGAGTGTGTGCGTGCTGATTGTTCCGATGACTTTCGGATTTATAGGAGTGAGAGAATCGCTTCTCAATTTGATTTCGGCATGGGGAAAAATAACCCCGGACGATATTCAAAAAGGGGCAACGCTCATTTGCGCATATTCGATAGGACTTTTGGGAATAGGTTTTAAAGAAATTTTGGATCGTGCGCTTTATTCTTTGGGGAATACTAAGATTAGCGCGGCAAACGGCGTTGTTATCATGAGCGTGAATATTGTGCTCAGTCTTGTGCTGGTACAAAACGAAAAAATCGGAGTTTACGGTATTCCGTTGGCATATTCGATTGCGTGTCTTGTGGGCATGGGAGTGCTTTTGTACGCAATGAAAAGAAAAGTCGGAAGCTTTGCAAAGGGATTGGGTACGACTTTTGTAAAAAGCATGATAGCATCGTGTGTGATGCTTTTGGCGGTTGTGTTTTTGAACGACATAATACCCGACGGTACAAACATATTGATGCGTGCCGTGAAGCTCTTTGTGCCTGTGGTGTGTGCCGTTGTGATTTATTTTGCGATGGCTTTGGTTCTTAAAATAAAACCCGTGATACAGTTTGCGGAAAAAATCCCGAAAAGAGGAAGAAAATGAGTAAATTAGGTTATGCTTTGGGGTATGCGTTTTATTATACTGTGGCAAGACATTTGCCGGGAAGCTTTGCACCGTATGCTCTCGGAAGCGGAAAACTGAGAGAAATGTGTGCAAGGCAAATGTTTGCCTCGTGCGGAAAAGGCGTTAACATCGAACACGGCGCTTTTTTCGGAGGCGGACGTGAAATAGAAATAGGAGATAACAGCGCAATAGGATTGAATGCACGCATTTCGGGTCCGTTGTCGATAGGAAACGACGTGATGATGGGCCCCGGAGTGAGTATATTCACTCAAAATCATGAGACGGAAAATATCCACAAGCCGATGAGACTGCAAACGGCACCGAAAGAAAAGGTGACAATCGGCTCGGATTGCTGGATTGGCGCAAATGCCGTGATTTTGCCCGGAGTGACAATAGGAAACGGTGTAATTGTCGGAGCGGGAGCTGTTGTTACGCGTGACGTGCCCGATTTGGCGGTTGTCGGAGGTGTGCCCGCAAAAATCATTAAATTCAGAGAAGAAAAGAAAGACTTGCCAAAGCTAAAGGTGTTGTACCTTATTAATCATGCGGGAAAAGCCGGCACGGAGAAGTATGTGTATAATCTGGCGGATACGTTTAGGAAAAAAGATACGGAGTGCTATTTTGCATATTCCGAGAGCGGACTTTTGAGCGAACAGATGAGCGAAATGGGAATCGAAAGTTTCAGGGTCGAAATGAAGCACCCGTTTGATATCAAAGCGGCGAAGCGGATTGCCGATATTTGCCGAGAGAACAACATTGACGTTATTCATACGCAGTATCCGAGAGAAAACTATATCGCACTTTTGTCGAGGCGGTTTTACTCGGGCACGAGGGTTGTATATACGTGTCATCTGACATTGAAGACATCGCTTTTGTGGAAGATAACGAACGCCGTGCTGACAAAAGACAATCACAAAATCATATCTGTTTGCAACAACGGCAAAAAGCTCCTGATTGAAAACGGCGTGCCCGAAAATAAGATTGATGTGGTTTTTAACGGAATACGTCCATCCGAAGCGGCGGTTAAAAACAAGGAAAAACGAAAAGAGCTCGGCATTGACGACGATACTTTCGTAATATGCACGCTTTCGAGATACCACATGGCAAAGGGACTTGACTTTTTTGTTGACAGCGTTGAAAAATTGAGACGTATCACGGATAAAAAGTTTGTTGTTCTTTTTATGGGAGACGGGGAGCTTTTCGGAGAAATAAAAAATCAAATCGAAAAGCTCGGCTTGGAAAAATATATAAAGCAACTCGGTTTTAGGCAAGATGCCGACGAAATTTTGGCGATGAGCGATTTGTATGTTAACAGCGCCAAGTGCTATGAAGCGTTGTCGTTTGCGATTTTGGAGGCGCTGAACTCTTCGTTGCCTGTTGTGGCAACCGACGTCGGAGGCAACTCGGATATTATCAATGACGAAACCGATTGCGGTATATTGGTAAAGTACGGCGATACAAAAGCTATGGCGGTTGCAATGCGGAAAATGATGTATGACAAAGAGTTGTACGAAAGATTTTCGAAAAACGCAAGACAAGCCGTACTTGAAAGATTTAATCTTGATGTTTTGTTGGAGGAAACATATACAAAATATTTTTAATGTGCATTGCACGGAAAGGAAGAAAAAACATGGAAAACAATAAGAAAAAATTCAAATTTAACATTGTGGACGCAATAGTGATTCTTGTAATCGTTTGTGCCGTTGCGTTTGTCGGATTTAAGGTATTGGGAGGCGGATTGACGGGCGGAGATACGTCAAAGTATCATGTTGAATATTTTCTCGAAGAAAGCCCCGATTTTGCGGTAAATGTTATACAGATAGGCGACAAGGTGCTCGACGAACAGAAAGATTCGGATCTCGGTATTGTAACCGCCATAACGGTGGATGAATCCGTATCTTACGGAGTTAACAGCTACGGTGAATACATCAGAACAACAAAGCCCGGATACAAGAGCGCAATAATCGAAACGGAAGTTGAAGCGAAAGATTATGATTTCGGTATGATTGCGGGTTCGGCAAAATACGGCGTGGGACACTCTATCACAATAAGAGTCGGCAAGGCAAAGGTTTTCGGAAGAATATCCAAAATCGAAAAAATCGACTGATTGATTAAATGTGAAAACGGGGTGATATGATGATTTCACGTTCCTTCACATACTATCTTATAACCTTGTTTTGCTCGTTTGTTAAAAACAGCGTGAAAAACAGCAAGATTGTGAGAGGATTGCTTGATTTTTCGGATTATTTGACCGAAAAATCAAAAGAGAGCGGTTTGTATGCATGGCTCGGAAAAGATTTTTTCGCAGAGCGATATGAAGAATCGTTAATATATAATTTAGCGGAACGTATTTGGCAATTTATACTTAATGTGATAAAAAAATGCGAATTGTTTGCAAGAAAGATTTTTGATAATTCTTTTTGTTTGTGGGCGTTTGACACGTTAAAGGCACACGGTGTGTTTGCCGTTGATGTGTTTTTGGCGGTTTTTATCGGCATGATGTTTATTGTGCCGCATGAGGCATGGAACAATCTTTATGCGTTTATTGCGGCTGTGTTTTTCGGAGGTTGGACGGTGCTGAAAACGGCGTCGGAAAAGACGGGAAGCACGATAAAAAAGGTAAGCGTTGCGATGGTTGTTTTTGCGATTGCCGTTGCGGTTGCGACGGTTGGTGCGTACAATGTATCGGATGCATTTAGAATAGCGCTTTTCATGCTTGCGAGTATACTTATTTGTTTTTGCGTTTACGCATCTGTTGACACGAAAGACAAGCTTGTACGGTTTTTGGCAATTGTACTGGCGTTTGTGACGATTGCGGCAGGCATGGGTATTTTGCAGAGAATCAGAGGCGTGGAAGTTGATTTGGAATTTGTGGATGTGACGGTAAACGAAGGTATGCCGGGAAGAGTTTATTCCACGTTTTCCAATCCCAATAACTTTGCGGAGCTTTTGATATTGTTTTTGCCTTTTTTTGCGGCACTTTTTGCGGCAACAGAAAATAAAATCACAAAGGCTGCGACGGTTTTGGGATTTGCGATTACTACCGTTGCGTTGGCAATGACGTATTCTCGTTCGTGCTGGGTAGGATTTGCACTTGCGGCGGTTGTATTTATATGCATATATAATAAGAAGCTTCTCATACCGTTTGCGTTTTTGGTAATATGTGCGATTCCGTTTTTGCCCGATTCCATTATGAATCGTATATTTACGATCGGTTCAATGGAAGACTCGTCGAACTCGTACAGATTGTATATATGGGAAAGCTGTTTCAATATGATAAAAGATTTCGGCTTGACCGGTATCGGATTGGGTCCCGAGTCTTTTAAAGCTATTTACCCGGGGTATGCGTCGCCTGTGGCAATAACGGCACCTCACAGCCATATGCTTTATATGGAAATTGTGATTGAAATGGGTATTTTGGGTGCGGCAGGATTTTTTGCATATATTTTCGGAACGGTTAAAAAAGCGGCGGGCACGATGCGTATTATGACAAAAGAGATTAAAACCGTGGCAATAGCGGCGATAGCGGCACTCGGTGGAATAGCGTTTGTATGCTGTGCGGAATATATTTGGTTTTATCCGAGAGTTATGTTTGCTTTTTGGGTTGTACCGGGTATTTTGATGGCAACCGTAAGAATTGCGAAAAACGGCAACAGATAAAGAAATGACCGATGGAATTTTTCCATCGGTTTTCTGAAAGGGTGATATTGTGAAAGTACTC
>CAZRYW010000046.1:1647-11578 GCA_964604405.1 uncultured Oscillospiraceae bacterium | reverse complement strand
ACACTTGTATCTGTTGCGGCAAAAAAGCAAAGAGCCTTGTTTTCTGGGGCAAAGCATATTAATTATATTACCGACAAATCGTGTCGAAAAATTCGACACGCAACTGCAATTCTTGCCAAGGCAAGAATTGCAGTTTGTTATGTTTTTACAAGTAATAAATCGGCGAGGCAATTGCGATTGCCTCGCCGATTTTCTTTTTGAAACCTTCTTTTCCAAACCTTTCGCCGGTACATTAAAAATATGTTTATCGACAGTCCGGTGCGGGGTGAATCACTTTCACCCCGTATATTTTTTTCCAAGAATTACCGACTCGAAAAATCAGGTTCAAGTCGGTAAATCAAATCATTTTATTTAATATACATCATTCTGCCCGCAGTATCTGCCGTTTTTTCATCTGCCATAGCTGTTGCGTCGCAGGCAAAAATCCCCGCCGAAGACTTGCTGCTCCAGCTTCCTCCGTGGCGAAGCACATACACTCCTTCGCCGCCGCTCTTACATACGTCACCGTAAAAAGTTGACGAAGTAGTCAAATCATTGACGTCACACGGCAACATCACCGAAGGATTGTTGCTGTCATAACCGAGCCGTCTTATCATCGAGTGCTCTTCACTCAGATTTTTTGTGTCCGGCAACTTATAGTTGATTGTTTTTTCGTCACCGTTTCTGTCACAAATCACAATCGCATTGTTTTCCACTCTCACATCTCCGACATATACATAGCAGTTGCCCCACAGATTTTCTATATTCCTGTACTTAAATCCCACAGTACCTCTCTGCGTTGCAACCGCACCCGTGTGTGCCGCCACGCTTCTTGTCGAGCCGTTACTTGTCGCAATATGTACAATTGCCGTCTTTCCTTTTTCAACATCAATGGCGTCTCCGTCAAAGAACACACTTGTCGTTGCGTCCAAATTACTCCGCACGCTCTTAACCTGTCTCACGTCGCTTCTTTCGCCGTTTGTGCGGTCAAAAACAACAATATTGTTTCCCTTTTCGTAATTATTGTCCCCGCTTATGACAATACGATTTGTATTCTCTCCCGAAGCCACCGCTTCGCTGAATTCATCTCCCGATGTATATGCACAAATTCCCATGTACAAATACTGCGAATTTCTCAGTCCCGTTTCAACCGTAAAGAGCTTTTGTACTGCGGCAAGAGCTGCATAATCCATTTCACGATAGCCCTCGCCCTTGTCTTCGGTTCTCTTTGTAATTTCGTTGTACGAAACATTTACAAGCGGCATCGTCGATGCTGCACTCACAATGTTCCCCTCCGAATCCTCCGCCGAAAGATATGCCGCAACATAGATTTTGTCAACCTCGCCGTCTTTTGTAACAAATGCAGGGTCAACTTCAAATCCATCGTGCATCACACCCGAAATCGAAATCGTATCATATCTGTTATCTACCACTCTTCTGACGTAAAACTTCGGAATCTCCACAAAAACATCTCCGGCATCCGCCTCGGGTGAAAACGAGCTTTCGCCGTAATAAGTGATTTTTTCGTTCTTTATACTGCAAAGCTTCATATCTTTCCACGGATAGATTTTGTCAAAATCGTTTTCGCCCAACGTAATCGACGTATTACCTACAGCGCTGTTAAACCCGAGGTTTCTTGCGTCATCTTCTCTTTGTCCCATTGCCGAGGGCGAATCGCTGTCAAACTTTATCGTATAAATACCGTCTTTTGCGTATTCGGGCTCTGTCGTTTTTTCAAAAGACACTCTGCCCGGGAGTGTACCGCCGACAGACACCGTACAGCCTCTCTCGATTTTCGGCATTTCCCAATCTTCCAAATACGTCAAACCGTCTTCTGTTTCCATGTGCCAGCCGTCCGCATCGTATACAAGCTTTTCTCCCTCTTTCAAATCGGGAATTTCAAAGCTTGCACATTCCGAGTTACAGCTTGTTCCCGGGAGTCGTCCGTACACAATCGACAATTCTTCGTAAGGAGATGCCGTTGTGTTTGTCTGTTTCAAGTCAAAATACGTCACACGGCATTTAACCGCATCTTCCACCAATACCACTCTTGCCATCTGGTACACGTCAACTGCGGTCGTATCGGCTACTCTGTATTTGTTTTCGCTTTCCAATTGGGCGCATATCGAGCCGTTCTTGTCCAAAAACTGCCATATGGCACAGTTAAACCCGCCCGACATCGTAAGATACTGTCCGTCGGGGTCTACATCAAACCACCCCGTAGTATAAAAATTCTCGTCTTCTTCAAGCTCTTTTTTGCCCAAAACAATCTTTCCGTTGACTCTTTCTTTGGGAGCTATATTGGCGCTTGTCACACTAAGCGTCATATCTTTTGTGCATCTCACATCGGGGGTAATTTCCATCACAAATTCCGAAAAAGGCTGCATTATTATTTCTGATTTATTTTTTACGTTAAGCGACGGAATTTTTTCTTCCGTTGTTTTTTTGCTTTCGCAAGCGCTGTAATATTGACGGTATGCCTTGTCGGATTGATCGTTTTCCAAATACCAGTCTCCCAAAAGAGCCATCGCGTCAATATCCGTCACCACATACATACAGTACGATTCCAGCTTCATGATTGCTTCATCATATTTTCCCTCATCATACAAAGCGCAGGCTTCGCTCTTCAATTGGTCATAATCCTTTATCACATCGAATTTATTTTGCATATTCACAATCGAAGCTACCGCACCGACAAGCAAAATCGCAACCAGAGCGCAAGATATCACCTTGAGTTTTTTCGACACGGACTATTCCCCCCTCTTGTCTCTTTTCATAAGAGCGCTCACCGCCGCCGCAGGATTTATTTCACCTTTCACAACGGCATTTACGCTTTCGACTATAGGCATTTCTATCTCATATTTTTCAATCAGCTTCATTGCGGCGGGAAGCATGTTTATTCCCTCAACAACCATGCCGACTTCTTTTTTCGCATCTTCGGGATTCATTCCTCCGCCGATGAGCTTGCCGGCTCTGAAATTGCGGCTGTGCACGCTTGTGCAGGTCACAATCAAATCCCCGACACCGGCAAGTCCGTAAAACGTCTCTCGAGAACAACCCATTTTTTCACCGAGTCTTACGATTTCAGCCAATCCTCTCGTGATAAGTGCCGCCGTCGCATTGTCACCGTTGCCCAATCCTTTCGAAACACCTACTCCGAGCGCAATAACATTTTTTATCGCCCCCGCCATTTCGCATCCCTTGATGTCCGCATTTGTATAAACACGGAAATTATCCGTCATGAACACATCCTGAACATACTTTGCCGCTTCGGCGTTTTTTGATGCCGCAACAATTGCGGTCGGCTTATCGAACGCAACCTCTTCGGCATGTGTCGGGCCTGTCAAAGCCACAATACGTGCGGACGGAATAACGCTTTCAATAACCTCGCTCATAGTAAAAAGCGTATCCGCTTCCATCCCCTTTGCAACATCCGTTACAATCATGTCTTCGGTAAAATATTCTTTCAGCTTTTCTGTTGTGCTTCTCACAAAAACCGACGGAACCGCCATCAGCACAATATCGGCTTTCTCGGTTGCCTCTTTCATATCTTTTGTGAAAACCATGTCCTCGGGAATAACCATATCCGACAATATCGGGTGCTTTCTTTCCGTATTAAGCTTATCTATTTCGCTTTCTATCGCCGACCAAACATATACATCATGATTGTTTGTCGCCAAAACTCTCGCCAGCGCAATACCCCATGTGCCGGCACCCAAAACCGCTATTTTAGTCATAATCTTTTCCCTTTCTTAAAAAACATACTTGCAACTTCTCGAAAAACCTTTGTTCGTCCGAAACACACAACAAACAAAACGTTGTACAAAACGGCACAAAGTACTATTTTACAACCGACTCCGATAATTCCGTCAAAGGCAATCGGCGTTAAAACGGCATAAATCACAGCCGTCGCCATTATCGTAAAAGCAAAATATATCACATACTTTTCAAAAAATTTCACAGGCGATTTTCCGAGTCTCTTTTTAAAAACAAGATACCCGTCAACCCACGTTGTCGTCAAAAGGCGTGAAATTCCCGTTGCCAGGAAAATTCCCATCAATCCCGCAATTTTTCCCAAAATCACAGACAACACAAGATTCAACACCGTCGCAACGACAGGTGCTTTAACGCTTTCTCGGAAAAGTCCCATAGTCGTTCTGTATGTAAATCCCGCAAACTGCACTCCCTCCACATAAAACGAAAAGGCAATTGCACTCACGGAGCAAATATCCATCACAAATCTTTCTCCGAGCCAAATTTTCACAACGTCGCCGCCGCACACAATAAATCCCACCGACAAAAATGCATAAAGCCAAAACGACACAAACATCAATTTAAAAAACACGTTTTCTTTGGCACGGTTGTCGTCGGATGCATTCAAATCGCCGACACTCGCCGTAATTCCGTTCAACAGCTGATTCGCCAAAAGCTTAAAATTCACAATAATCATCGAATAATTCGAGTACAAATTCAAGCTTTTCAAATTTATAATCGCCTGCACCAAAATATTGTCGGTGCTGTTTAGCATAACACCCGCAACTTTATATACCATAAGCGCTTTCACATTGTCGAAAACGCTCTTCTTTTCGTCTTTTGTCAAATCATATTCCGGTTTTTCGTTGACAACGGGATACCTCGACGAACAAATTCTCGCTATCATCATATTGCGAATCTGGTTTGAAACAATCATCACAACAAGATACAACACAAAGCTGTGAGTTGTTTTCAAAACAGCAATCTGCACCGCAACCTGAATTATCGTAAAAATCTGTTCGACAAGCGTTCCGATGTAACGCTCCTGGTTTGCCGTCATGAAAGTTCTCTTCCATACCAAAAAATACGAAAGCACCGTATTTGCCAAATATAAAAGATAAATCAAAACCAAACTTTCGTCGATATTCGGCTTATCCACGAAAATGACATTCAAAAACGGTACAACCAAAAGTCCCAACAGTGCAACAAATACACCTATCGCTCTGTATGCCGACTTGTAAAAATGCACATACTGTCGTATTTTCACGCTGTCTTTATCTCTAATCGGCTTGTAAAGACTGAATACTATTGCATTACCTATTCCCAATTCCGCAAAGGAAAGCACCTGCAAAATGTTTGTAAACATTCCGTTTACGCCGAGATAGTCGTCCGATAAAGCATTGACGAAAACAGAGCGCACAATAAATCCCAAAACAAGCGTCGTCACCTCGGCAAAAAGTCCGAAAGCGGAATTACGTATTGAATTTTTTAATCTTGAGTTGCTTTTTGCCATTTTTGTACCTCTGTTAATTTTCTTTATAGCTCTTGTCGGGATCAAAATAAATCGTGCTGTGTTGCGCCGTCCCTTTTTTAAATACCATATAATCCTCGCCGTACTGCACGCTGAGTCTCTCATGCACGTTTTCGGGGCATGTTACGCTTCGCCATTCAAACGGCAATTCCACACTTTTTTCGAAAATCTCTCTTCGCCACTCGTATTTTTTAACACCCGGGCGAAATGCCGTCACTCCGACCTTTTTTGTATTGTCCTTAACGCTCTTTACCCTCTTGATATAACGCATTGCCAGTTTTTCATGCGTTGTGAAAACATTCAAAAATCCCGTCACAATACGTGCGAATATTTTCGAAATTCTTCTTGCTTCGGGTGAACGCGGAACTTCATACCCCAACAAAAGCAATCTGAAAATTTTCAAATACGTCATATGTATAAAATATTCGATTTTTCCGTCGGGCACATTATCGAGAGGAAAAATATCAATGAAAATCCCTCTGTGCCATTCGGGAAAACAGTTTGTCTCAAATTTTGTACTGCCCGTGGTTCTGTCGTCACGCAGCTTTGCGTGCCACGGCTGAAAACCTTTTTCGCTCCCCGCCCATTGCAAAAAACAATACTCGGGCAACTCCGTCTCACATGCTTTTATGAATCTGTCGTAGTCCTCACGGAGCATTTGTATGTCGATATCATCATCCCAAGGAATGAACCCCTTGTGCCTCACCGCACCCAAAAGCGTACCTCCGTCGGCAAACCACTTTATATTATGCTTTTTGCAAATATTCTCCATCACGCCGAGAAGTTCCATATCGCAAAGCCAAACTTTTTTCATCGTCTCGTCAACATAAAACCCGCTTCGCTCTTCTCCTTTAAGAAAATTATCGTTCATAGTAATCCACCTATCGCAAGTATTTTGCGTATGCTGTCAATGGCGGTTTGCACATAACTTGTCCGCACATCTTCATTCCATCCTGTTTTCAATGCGTCCTCCAAAAGCGTTGCTACATATTCCGCATTGAGATTTTCTTTTGCCACGGCACGTTCGGGGCATCCCGCCGCCGTCATAAATTCCTTTTGCTTTGTTCCCCACGAAAAAACAACCGACGGCACATCAAGCGAATATGCACCTATAACGGCATGCAATCTCGCCGCGCAAATCGCCTTGAAAGACGCAATCTGTCCGAGCAATTCTTCAGGTGTCTGCGCTCTTTTCAAAAGAATGTTTTTTCCGAGTTTTTTAACCACTTTTTCGCCGAGTTCGTAATCTTTTATAAAACCGTTGCAAAAAAGCTTCACATCATAGCCTTTGTTTTCTATTGTCCTAACCAAATCAACATAAAAATCAATCAGCTCTTCCTCTGTTATCGAGTTTGCATACGATGTGAAAATATTTCCCCTTATAACGCCTATTCCTATCGTATTCGAGTCGGAATCTTTTTTTATTTCAAACAGCTCTCCCGCCATTGTTGCCGCACATGCCGCACTCGTCACGGGGCATTTCGCCATCAATCTTACCACATCCGCCCCGTCTCGGCACGATATGTATTTCACGCTGTCAGATGAGAGTGCTTTTTTCAATATTCTTTTACCGATTCCGCTCCTTTTGTCATGCACAATGCCCACGGCATTAAAACACAGCGGCACGTTATGTTTTTCGCACACTTTTGCCATCGACAAAAGATTGTGATAAAAATCATGCTCCAAGCTGTCTTCCAAGACGCCGCCGCCCGGAACTATCACAAGCTCAGAATCTTTTATCTTGTCTTCATAATACTTTTCGAGTCGCTTTTTTCTGTTCGGGTCGGTGATGTATTCCAAATGACATCCCAATTCACGCACAGGATAATTTCCGAGCGACATCAGCGAAAAGATTTTGTGAAAATTTTCGTAAAAAAAGCTCCAATTCACACTTCCTATTGTGTTTTCGCACCTTTTTCTCGGATACTTCGGGCTCAAATCCGCTCTGGCATAAAAATCAACATATTCAATTTCGGCATCGCACAAATTTTGCACGATTTTCCCAACAGAAAGACAAAGCAATCTGTCCCCCAGATTGGGATCTGCGAAAACCCCGAATATCGTAACTTTTTTATTCATAATTCCTCCGAGAAAAAATTTTGGAAAAATTTTGCGGTATCTACCTTTTACAAGATGACCTATAGATAAATTATATCATTTACCTTCTTTACTGTCAAGGTTACTGCTTCGCCATGCCCCGGGAGAAAGATTGCATACGCTCTTAAACGCTCTCTGCATTGATTTCACACTTCCGAACCCGCACAACCCGGCGCACATTTCCACCGTCACATCTTCTTTGAGCATTTCTTTCGCCTTTTCCACTCGCAAATTTCTGATATATTCGCTCGTTGTGACGGAGTATGTTTTCTGCATATATCTGTCCGCCGCATAACGTGATATGTTCACACTTTCACAAGCCTCATCAACGGTTAACGTATCGTATTGATAGTGGCGTCTTATGTAGCGAACGAGGTTTTCGTACATCTCGCAATGCGATTCTTCTTTTTCTTTTGCACATTCTTCAATCAGCACGAAAAACTCCCGTTTCAGAACGTCTCTCATCTTTTCAAATTTTATGTGTTTTTCGGAATCTTCTTCGATTTCAAAACACTCCGCATCCCATCTTGCTTCACATTCGATTTCTTCCAATGCTTTTTCCACTATATAACGTGCTTCTGCGGCTTTATTTATATTTTCGAATCTGTCAAAATAAACTCTGTCGTAATTCACTTTAAAAATCATACAATCACCAAACGACAAAGGGACACGAACCCGTGCCCCTTATGTTTTATCAATTTATTTAATCAAGCTTTCGCCCGTCATTTCGGCAGGCTTTTCTATTCCCAGTATATCGAGCATCGTAGGTGCGATATCCGCAAGACGACCACCCTCACGAAGAGTGCAGTCCTCTCCCACAACAACGAAAGGTACGGGATTTGTTGTATGAGCCGTGAAAGGTCCTTTTGTTTCGGGATCAATGAGCTGGTCCGCATTACCGTGGTCAGCCGTAATGCATGCCACGCCGCCCTTCGCTCTGATAGCGTCAACCATTCTTCCCACACAAGTGTCAACAGCCTCAACAGCCTTAACGGCAGCGGGAATAATTCCCGTATGTCCAACCATATCGCAGTTTGCATAGTTCAAAATAATAACATCGAACTTGTCGGAATCAATCGCTTCGCAAACAGCGTCACAAACTTCATATGCACTCATTTCGGGCTTGAGGTCAAACGTTTCGACATCGGGAGATTTGATGAGAATTCTCTCTTCGCCGTCAAACTGCTTTTCTTCTCCGCCGTTAAAGAAGAACGTTACATGAGCGTACTTCTGCGTTTCCGCAATTCGAAGCTGTGTAAGTCCTTTCTTCGACAAATATTCGCCCAAAGTCATTTTGAGCTCTTCGGGAGGATATGCAACCGTCACGTTGGGCATTTCCGCATCATACTGCGCCATGCACACAAAATGAACGGGGAAATATCCGTTCTTTCTTTCAAAGCCCGCAAATTTTTCGTCAACAAAAGTTCTCGTAAGCTGACGTGCACGGTCGGGACGGAAGTTAAAGAATATAACCGAATCGCCCTCTTTTATCATACCGTTCTTGTCGCATACCGTGGGAAGAACAAACTCGTCGGTTACAGAGTTTGCATACGAATTTTTAACGGCTTCCACAGCGTTGTTTTCCTGCACGCCTTCGCCGTAAACAAGTGCCGCATACGCTTTTTCCACTCTGTCCCAAGCGTTGTCACGATCCATTGCGTAAAATCTGCCCGAAACTGTTGCTATAGAACCGAGACCGATGTTGTCGATCTCGTTTTGGAGTTCCTGCATATATTCTGCCGCAGAAGACGGAGGAACGTCACGTCCGTCCAAAAACGTGTGAACATAAACCTTTTCAACGCCCATGCTCTTTGCCATACGAATAAGACCGTAAAGATGTGTGTTGTGGCTGTGCACACCGCCGGGAGAAAGAAGTCCCATAAGGTGAAGTGCCTTTCCCTTTGCGTTTTCCATAGCATCGCAAAGAGCTTTATTCTTCAAAATAGTACCGTCTTCGATATCTTTTGTAATCTTAACAAGCATCTGGTACACAACTCTGCCCGCACCGATATTTGTGTGTCCGACTTCGCTGTTACCCATCTGACCGTCGGGAAGACCTACGTCAAGACCTGAAGCCGCAATTGTTGTGTTGGGGCAGGATGCAAAATAAGAGTCAAGATTGGGAGTATTTGCTTCATAAATCGCATTACCTTCATGCGAGGGGTTGATTCCGTAACCGTCCATAATGATAAGCGCAACAGGTTTTTTTGTCATATGTTTTGCTCCTGTTTCATCAAACAAACTCCGCATCGCGGAGTTTGCATTTTTTTAATTGATTTAGATTCGATGCGTAAAGAGATTACGCCGATTCGTGCTTTTGTTTGCGTCTCGTGTGTTTTTTCACAAACGGACACAACATTGCACTTCGCTGTAAGTTCTTACGCCAATGCGTAAAGAGATTGCGCCGGATTGTGCTTTTGTGTGAGTGCCGTGTATTTTTTTCACAAACGGACACAAATTGCACTTCGCTATGAGTTTTTACGCCAATGCGTAACGAGATTGCGCTGATTCGTGCTTTTGTGTGAGTGCCGTGTATTTTTTTCACAAACGGACACAACATTGCACTTCGCT
>CAZRYW010000046.1:0-1547 GCA_964604405.1 uncultured Oscillospiraceae bacterium | reverse complement strand
TTTGTGTGAGTGCCGTGTATTTTTTTCACAAACGGACACAACATTGCACTTCGCTATGAGTTCTTACGCCAATGCGTAAAGAGATTGTGCTGATTCGTGCTTTTGTGTGAGTGCCGTGTATTTTTTTCACAAACGGACACAACATTGCACTTCGCTGTAAGTTCTTACGCCAATGCGTAAAGAGATTGCGCCGGATTGTGCTTTTATGTGAGTGCCGTGTATTTTTTATACATAAACGAACATAAAAGTGCAAGACGGCGTAAGATTTTTACGCATTTGCGATGATTGAGAAATCCTCACTCTTCAACGACGCTCCGCCTACAAGACCGCCGTCAATGTCGCTCATTGCGAAAAGTTCGCCTGCACAGTCTTTATTTACGCTGCCGCCGTAAAGAATTGTTGCGTTTTCGGCTGTCTCCTTGTCGTAAATTGTTTCGAGGCATGCACGAATATCGGCACAAACTTCGTTTGCCTGTTCGCTTGTTGCAACCTTACCGGTACCGATAGCCCAGATAGGTTCGTATGCGATAACGATATTTGCCATATCTTCTTTCTTAACGCCTCTGAGAGCAATCTTAATCTGTGTACGAATAAAATCAAATGTTACGTTGTCTTCTCTCTGCTGAAGAGTTTCGCCGCAGCAAAGTACGGGCTTGAGACCTTTTTCGAGAGCCTTTGTAACCTTCTTGTTGATAATTTCGTCTGTTTCGCAGAAATATTCTCTTCTTTCGCTGTGACCGATGATTACGTATTCAACACCTGCATCACGGAGCATATCCGCACTTACTTCACCTGTGTAAGCACCCTTGTCCATGAAATAAAAATTCTGTGCGCCGACTTTAATGTTTGTGCCCTTTGTTTCTTCCAAAACCACGGGAAGGTCAATCAAGGGAGGGCATACGAGAACGTCGTTTTTTGCACCCTTGCATTTTTCAACAAGTTCTTTAATGAGTGTCTTCGCTTCGGAAGGAGTCATGTTCATCTTCCAGTTACCGGCTGCTAAAATCTTTCTTGCCATAATAATCTTTCCTTTCAAATTCAACAATTAAATCAATTATTTATTTTCCGAAATTTTCTCCATCAACGGTCTAAAGCGGTCAGCATAACTGACCGCTTTTATAATCGGATTTATCTGTCCATAAGTGCAACAATGCCGGGAAGATCCTTGCCTTCGAGGAATTCCAACGAAGCACCGCCGCCTGTGGAAATGTGGCTCATCTTGTCGCCGAGACCTGCCTGGTTAACAGCAGCAACGCTGTCGCCGCCGCCGATAACGGTTACCGCATCGAGATCTGCAAGCATGGAAGCGATTTCGTTTGTACCCTTTGCAAAGTTGGGCATTTCGAATACGCCCATAGGTCCGTTCCAAACAACAGTCTTAGCTGTGGAAAGAACGCTCTTGAAAAGTTCGATACTCTTGGGACCGATATCGAGTCCTTCCCAACCTTCGGGAATATCGCCTTCAACAATCTGAGTATTTGCATCGTTTGCAAAGTTGTCTGCAATAACGGTATCAACGGGAAGAACGATCTTGTTGCCTGCTTCTT
>CAZRYW010000045.1:0-11756 GCA_964604405.1 uncultured Oscillospiraceae bacterium | reverse complement strand
GCTCTTATGGATGCGGGTGTTCCGATTAAGGCTCCCGTTGCGGGTATTTCCTGCGGTCTTGTAACAGAAGGCGACAGATTCATCACTATGGTTGATATTCAGGGTCTCGAAGACTTCTTCGGCGACATGGACTTCAAGGTAGCGGGTACAAAGAAAGGTATCACGGCTATTCAGGTTGATATCAAGATTGACGGCTTGAAGCCCGAAATCATCAAAGAAGCTCTCATGAAGACAAGAGATGCGAGATATAAGATTTTGGACGAATGTATGCTTCCCTGCATCGCAGAACCTCGTGAAGAATTGAGCAAGTACGCTCCCAAGATTTTCACAATGCAGGTTGACCCCGAAAAGATCGGCGATATCATCGGTAAGCAGGGCAAGACAATCCAGAAGATTACAGCCGTTACAGGCGTTAAGATTGATATTGAAGACGACGGAACGGTGCTTATCGCAACAACAGATAAAGAAGCTGCCGAAAAGGCAATGAAGATTATCAACGGTGTTTGCGGTAACATCGAAATCGGCGAAACATTCCTCGGTACTGTTACAAAGCTTATGGATTTCGGCTGCTTTGTTGAATTCCTCCCCGGTAAAGAAGGTTTGGTTCATATTTCCAAGCTCGATACAAAGAGAGTTGAAAAAGTATCCGACGTTGTAAGCGTCGGTGACGAAATAATGGTTAAGGTTATCGAATTTGACCGTATGGGCAGAATCAACCTTTCCAGAAAAGACGCTCTTCCCAAGGCAGACGCGGAAGTTTCGGAATAAAAATACAAAAATAACAAGGGCGGCTTCGGTCGCCCTTGATGTGTCGAAAATTCGACACATAACTGCAAATATTGCTAAAGCAATCTTCGCAGTTTGTTATTTTTTCAAAGAACAAAGTGACGATTTTTCGTGCAAGGAGCTTACGCTCCCTTAAATCGCCACTTTCGGCAAGGTGAATGCGATTCACCTGCCTATCTTATTTGGAAAACCTTCTTTTCCAAACCTTTCGCTCTTGTGCGAAAAATAAGTTTACGGATATTCTTGGGGCGGCTTCGGTCGCCCTTAAATTTTGGGTGATTTGATGAGTAAAATTATAGTTTTAAAAAACGGACTTAAAGTGATTTTGGAGCCGATGGTCGGCGCACAGTCTGTTTTTGTGGGTGTATGGGTGCGTGCGGGAAGCGCAAACGAGAGAGACTCGGAGTGGGGGATAAGCCACTTTATCGAGCATATGGTTTTTAAAGGGACAAAAAACCGCACGGCTCAACAGATAAGCGAAGAAACCGACTATGTCGGAGGTCAATCGAATGCGTTTACGAGTCGTGATTGCACATGCTTTTATTCGAGAACGCTCCCCGAGCATATGGAGTTGAGCTTTGATATTCTGTCCGATATTTATCACAATCCGAAAATCGACAAAAAGGATGTGGATTTGGAAAGAGGCGTTATCAAAGAAGAAATAATGATGTTTGAAGATTGCCCCGAGGATTTGGTGCAGGACAGACTTTTGGAAGCTGTTTTCCCGAAAAGCGCTCTCGGCCGTGAAATTGCGGGCTGCGGCGAATCGGTGGACAAAATAGATCGTGATATGATGATTGATTATATGTCACGCTATTACACGCCCGACAACACGGTTATAACCGTGTGCGGCAAATTTGACGAAAACGAAGCGGTAAACTGTGCAAAAAAATATTTTGAGCACAACATATCGCACTTTGCGGGAGATAGGATTGCCTCTCCGATATTTACGCCTGTTGAAAAGGTGTGGAAAAAGGATGTTGAGCAGGCACATCTTTGTTTGCTTTTCCCTGCCGTTGCCATGGGGAACGACAAGGTCGATTATTCGATTTCGACGTTAAACAGCATTTTCGGAGGCGGTATGTCGAGTCGGATTTTCAGAAGCGTGCGTGAGGAGAGAGGTCTGTGTTACAGCGTGTATTCATATTCGATGCAAACCGAAAAATCGGGAGTTTTGGGAATTTATACGGGACTTAACACAAACTGCCTTTGCGATGCGGAAGAATTGATTCATAAAGAAATAAAAAACCTTTTGCAAAACGGAATAACGGATTATGAACTGACAAAAGGCAAAGAACAGGTGAAAGCGGCAATACTGATGGATTTGGAAAATCCCGCAAGCCGAATGACGGCTCTCGGAAAGGATTTGCTTATATTCGACCGTGTTACGCCTGTTGAAGAAATAGTAAAATCAATAAACTCGATTACGAAAAAAGACGTGGAAAATACGGCTCACATGATTTTTGAACAAAAATTCGCAAGAGGAGTCATTTTGCCATCGGACAGATAACAAAAAAACCTTTCGATTCGCCCAAAAGCGATTCGAAAGGTTTTTGTATTTTAGAATTTTATGACAACGTTTCCGGCTTTGTGCGTATCTCCCGCCGTTTCGATTGCCTGTGCGAGATTGTCGATGGAAAATTCGTGAGTAATAATGCTTTCCAAGTCCCAACGATTTGAAGACATGATTTCCTGTACGCTGTAAAAATCTTCGGGCATATATCCGCCCGAGCCGATGATGCTTTGCTGAGAGTAGGTCATGCGAAGAAGATCTACGGAGCGTAAAGAATTGTTGACGGCTACCGAGACGAATCGGCTTTCGATTTTTCCCAAACGGAGAAAGTCGTCGAGAATCGAGGGTGCGCCTGCGGCATCTATCCAGCAGTCGATATCGGGTGCCGTGCCGTCAATCGACGGTGCCGATGAAAAGACCTCTCTTGCTTTTTGTTCGAAGTTTTCGGTTTTTGTATTGCAGGTAACAAAACCCAAGTTGTGTGCAATGTTTAGTCTGAAATCGGAAATATCGCATATCATAACACGCTCGGCACCAAAATGCATCAGCGATACTGCCGCCGCTATGCCGATTGTACCGCAACCGAATACGACACCGGTGCCGCCTGCGGGAATCTGTGCCCTTCGTGCGGCACGGCAACCTACCGTAAAAGGTTCCGTGAGGCTTGCAAGGCGGTTTGAAATTTTGGGGTCGATATTGTACAGAGAGTGATTTTTTACGGCGTTGGGTATGAGAATATATTCCGAAAAACCGCCGAGAGTACCCGCTCTTTTTGTGTCGCCTTTTGCGAATCTCGGATAGGGATACACTCTTTCACCGACGGAAAACTCGGTTATGTTTTTTCCGATTTTGACAACCTCGGACACGGTTTCGTGCCCGAATTCGCCGCCGACGGTTATCTTGTGACCTGTGGCGGGACCGTGCTTGAAAACGGCAACATCGGTGCCGCATATGCTTGAATAAAGATTTTTTACCAAAACATCGTTATCGCCGACATTCGGAATGGGAAGGGAGCGTATTTCGATGTTTTCTTTTCCGAGATAAATACCTGCTTTCATAATAATTCCTTTCATTTTTCGGGGCGAGAGACGCATTGAGAAATAAGTGCGATTATGTCTTCAACGGAGTCGTCGCAGTCGTTTTGGAGCCATTCGGAAATTATCGCCATCATTCCGTTGATATAAAACGAAAGAATATAACGTCGGCTTTTTTGCGGTACATGATAGCGTTCCAAAATGGGGTTTAATACAAAGTCGAACATTTTCTCATAGCTTTCGTGCATACGCAGAGTGCGTGAGTTTTTCAAAGATGCGAGAAAAAGTCGCTTTTCTTTTTTGATATAGTTGAGATAGGGAGAAAGATATTGGGGCGTTATAAGATACAAATCGTCAATCGGACAATCTGAAATGTTGTGCATAAATTTGTCGTTAGCCTCTGCCATATAAGATGTGAATTGACGGTTCATGTACTCAATACTTTCGGTAAGCAAATCCTCCGTGTTGTCGTAATGGAGGTAAAAGGTCGAACGATTGACTCCCGCTGCCGCACAAATTTCCTTGACGGTGATGTAAGAATAATCTTTTTTTTCGAGGAGCTGTAAAAATGCTTTGTCCATTTTTTCGGCGGTACTGAAATATTTGCTTTCGTTTCGATTCATGCGATTACCTCCTTTTGCTTAAACATTGTAGCATATAACGCAAAAAAATGCAAAATCACTCTTCGGCGATTCCTTTTGCGAGTTCCATTATTTCGAAAGCGTATTTTTGTTTTCCTTTGGCAAGTATTTTTTTGTAGAGGGGGTAATTGATTCCCATGCAGATAAATCCGAGAATTCCGACGATGATTCCGAGAATAAACGAAAAAAGCGAAGATTGACCGATAACGCCCATGGAAAGGCACATGCCGACTCCCGAAACAAGAGAAGAGATTATTCCGAATGTGTATGCGAAAATGTTTGCGGGTCGTTTTGCCTTTGCATCGAGTTTTCGAAGCGCCGCAATCTTTGATGTGTCTTTGGGTGCATACTCGTTTGCGAGTTGTTCTGCGTAAATTTTGTCTGTGTTCATTGTGTAAACCTCCTATGTTTTATGCTCTGATTATAAATCACAAAAGATGAGAGATGAACAACACAAACAGCAAATTTTGTCGTTTTGAAAAAATTTATTTGCCTGCGGCGATTTTGATGTTTTTCTGATGAGCGGAGTTTACTTTGCCGTCGTTGTGGCGGATGGAATTTAAAAAGTGGATATCGAAAACGCCGTCGGCATCGTTGTTTTTTACCCAGTCAAAGTTGTAGCCCGCACCGTAGTCGTCGCTTCGCCAAGTTGTCCAAACGCCGCCTGCGGCATTGTCGTTTCCGGCATGGAGCTTGCTTGTTGCGGATGCGGCGATTTTTCTGCCGTTGTAAATAATCAACACGGGGCGGCTTTTCCAGTTTTGCCCGCCGAAGATATTGTTCATTTTGGCGGTGTCGGATTTTGTCAGAGGTTCGCAATCGGCGTGACCCGAGCCTGTCGTGCGTTTGGCTTTAAAGCTTTGACCCGTGTAAAAATCCTTGACGGTAAATTCACTTCCTACGGGGATAACGTATTGTGCGCCCTCCCACCAGTCGAGATATTCGCCGTAGCTTTCGCCGGAGGTCGAAAGGACGGGTACGTGATGGACGGGGATGGTGAGCTTTTGACCTTTGTAAATGTATGAATTTTCCGTGAGATTGTTGGTTTTTAAAAGTTCGTCCATGGGAATACCGTGATTATTTGCGATGTTCCAATATGTATCGGAGCTTTTGACGGTGTATGTTATGTAGGTTACGTAAGGGGCGGTTGTAACCGATGAAGATGCGGGAATGTAAACGACATCTCCGATATCGAGCCAGTCGGACTCGGTTGCGTTGTTGGCTTTTAAAAGAGCGGCGAAGTTTACGCCGTATTTTTTTGCGACAGTCCAATATGTGTCGCCTTTTTGAGCAATATGTGTGTTCTCGAGCGGGACATAAACACTGTCTCCGATATTGAGCCGGTCGGACTCGGTTGCGTTGTTGGCTTTTAAAAGAGTAGTGAAGTCAACGCCGTATTTTTTTGCGATAATCCAATATGTATCGCCTTTTTGGGCGATATGTGTTGCCGCCTGAGCATTTGACGAGATTGTGATTGCGGCAAGAGATAATGCCGCAAGATGTTTGATTTTCATAAAAATTCTCCTTTTTTTGTGTGAATCGGTGAAATCACCTGTAAATAAATTTCGGCGAAAAGAGTGGAAATCTTTTATGTAAATAATGGGTTTGACGAAACGACGAGGCGGTGATATAATGAAAAAAGATAAATTTAGGAGATGAAAAAATGTTTAAGTACGATCCCAAAAGCTCCAAAGCGGAAGAATTTATAAATCATGATGAGATTATCGAAACTTTGGAATTTGCACAAAAGAATAAAAACAATCGTGAGCTCATAGACTCTATAATAAAAAAAGCACAGGAAATGAAAGGCATTACACACAGAGAAGCCGCTGTTTTGCTGGAATGTGAAATCGAAGAGGCGAACGAGAAAATTTATTCTCTCGCAAAGGAGATCAAGGATAAATTTTACGGCAATCGCATTGTTATGTTCGCACCGCTGTATTTGTCGAATTATTGTGTGAACGGTTGCGTTTACTGCCCGTATCATATGAAAAACAAAACGATACCCAGAAAAAAACTCACACAGGAAGAAATCAGAAACGAGGTTATCGCACTTCAGGACATGGGACACAAACGCCTTGCTATCGAAGCGGGAGAAGACCCCGTGAACAACCCTCTCGACTATATTTTGGAGAGCATTAAGACGATTTACTCAATCAAGCACAAAAACGGTGCGATAAGACGTGTCAACGTAAATATTGCGGCGACAAGCGTGGAAAATTACAGAAAATTAAAGGATGCGGGAATAGGTACGTATATTCTTTTTCAGGAAACGTATCACAAAGAGCATTACGAGAATCTTCATCCCACAGGACCCAAGCATAACTACGCATACCACACGGAAGCGATGGACAGAGCAATGGACGGCGGAATAGACGATGTGGGATTGGGAGTTTTGTTCGGATTGAATCTTTATCGCTACGATTTGGTGGGGCTTATAATGCATGCGGAGCATTTGGAAGCGGCAAAGGGAGTCGGCCCTCACACAATAAGCGTTCCTCGAATTTGCCCCGCCGACGATATTGACGTGAATGATTTTTCGAATGCGATAAGCGACGAGATTTTTGAAAAAATCGTTGCGATAATTCGTATTGCCGTGCCGTACACGGGAATGATAATCTCCACGAGAGAATCGCAAAAGGTGAGAGAAAAAGTTTTGAATTTGGGCATAAGTCAGATATCGGGAGGATCGAGAACGTCGGTGGGAGGATATACAGACAAAGAAGTTTACGACGAATCGACAAGCCAGTTCGACCTTTCGGACAGACGAAGCCTCGATGAGGTGGTTTCGTGGTTGATAGATATGGGGCATGTGCCGAGCTTTTGTACGGCGTGCTACCGTGAGGGCAGAACGGGCGACAGATTTATGAGCCTTTTGAAATCGGGGCAGATTATAAACTGCTGTCACCCCAATGCGTTGATGACCTTGAAAGAGTATTTGTCGGATTACGCAAGCGAAGAAACACGGAAAAAAGGCGAAGAACTCATAGCGAAAGAAATAGAAAAAATAACGAACGAAAAAGTGAAAACGAGAGCGAAACAAAATCTTTCGGACATTGAACAAGGGACACGCGATTTCAGATTTTGATACCGGAGAAGAGAGGATGAAAAAAATCCTCTCTTTTTTTCGCTATTTTTATAAAAAACCTCTTTTCAAAACGCCTTTTATTTGATACAATTAATGTATATAACTATGCAATCAAATTATAAGGAGCGACTAATATGCAACCTAAGTACAAAAGAGTTCTTTTAAAAGTATCGGGTGAAGCGTTGGCGGGCGACAAGGGATTCGGTCTTGACCAGCCTACGATTGACGCCATTTGCGAAAAAATCAAAAAGTGTGCCGAAACAGGCGTTGAAATTGCCGTTGTTGTGGGCGGAGGCAATTTCTGGAGAGGCAGAAGCGGAGAAAATATGGACAGAAGCCGTGCCGATCATATGGGCATGCTTGCGACGGTTATCAACTCTCTTGCTCTTTGCTCGGCACTCGAAGCCATGGACGTTACGACGAGAGTGCAGACTGCTATCGAAATGCGTGCCATTGCGGAGCCTTACATAAGAGGTAAGGCAAACAGCCATTTGAACAGAGGCAGAGTTGTCATTTTCGGTTGCGGTACGGGTAACCCGTTCTTCTCGACGGACACGGCGGCTGCTCTTCGTGCGGCGGAAATCAATGCGGAGGTAATACTTCTTGCGAAAAACGTTGACGGTGTTTACGACTCGGATCCTGCGATAAACCCCGACGCAAAGAAGTTTGATCAGCTCACTTTCTCCGAAGTTTTGAACCGTGACTTGAAGGTTATGGATTCAACGGCTACGGCTCTTTGCCGAGACAACAAGATGCCTATTCAGGTGTTCGGTCTCGACGACCCCGAAAATATTTACAGAGCGGTTATGGGTGAACCTGTCGGAACACTCGTTACGGAATAATTTATTTAAGGAAAGGAAGAATAAAATGAAAGAAACTACAGCAAGAATGGATAAAGTAATTGCCTACTACAAGGAAGAATTGAACACGGTAAGAGTCGGCAGAGCGAATGCGGCGGTACTCGACAAGGTGTTTGTGGATTATTACGGAACGATGACTCCCGTAAATCAGGTTGGTACAATTTCCACTCCCGATCCCAGAACACTTATGATTCAGCCTTGGGATGCAACACTTCTCAAAGCAATCGAAAAAGCGATTTTGGCAAGCGAAGTGGGAATCAATCCTCAAAATGACGGTAAGGTTATTCGTTTGAGCTTCCCTCAGCTTACGGAAGAAAGACGTAAGGAGCTTTCGAAGACTGTTTCCAAAAAAGGCGAAGAAGCGAAAGTCGGCGTGAGAAACGTTCGCCGTGACGCAATGGACGAATACAAGGCTTTGAAAAAGAAGAACGAAATCACGGAAGACGATTTGAAAGCTGCCGAAAAGGATATCCAGGATCTTACCGATATGAAGATCAAGGAAATCGACTCTATCACAGATAAGAAGCAGAAGGAAATTATGTCCATATGAAAATAACGGACATTTTCCGAAAAAAAGCTCTCGAGCAAAAAGTGGACTTTGATAACTTACCCCAACATATCGGAATTATTATGGACGGAAACGGCAGATGGGCGAAAAAACGCGGTCTGCCCCGTACATCCGGTCACGCTGTGGGGGCAAAAACATTTGAGCGAATTGTCGAATATGCGGGTAACATAGGCGTAAAGGTTGTTACGGTGTATGCGTTTTCGACGGAAAACTGGCGAAGACCCAAAGAAGAGGTTGACGCACTGATGAACATCCTTGAAGATTATTTGGATCACGGATTGAGCCGTTTGGCGGGTCGTGATGTTCAGATTCACTTCATCGGAGACAGAAGTGCCTTTTCGGAGTCGTTTCGCGAAAAACAGCTCTACATGGAAAAGGCCACTGAAAAAAACAGTGGCCTTTTGCTTAATGTTGCCTTAAATTACGGCGGTAGAGATGAAGTGGTCAAGGCGGTGCGTGAAATTGCCGAGCTCGTAAAGTGCGGCAAGATGGACATAGACGATATTTCGGAGGATGAAATATCGAAGAGAACGTATACCGCATCGCAGCCCGATCCCGACCTTATTATCCGTCCTTCGGGTGAGTATCGTTTGAGCAACTTTTTACTTTGGCAGGGAGCATACAGCGAGTTATGGTTTTCCAATATATTGTGGCCCGATTTTTCGAACGAAGATTTACTTGAGGCCATATATGATTATCAAAAACGTTCAAGACGCTTCGGCGGTGTGTAATCACCGCCTGTCTTGGCGCAAAGAAAGGCTTGAGTTTTATGAAAACAAGACTTATCACCGCATTTGTGGGTGCAATGGTTTTTTTGGCAATACTTTTTGCACCGCCTGTTGTTTTTCAGGCGGCTGTGGTCGTCCTTGCCGGAGTTGCAACGTATGAGGCATATTCCGTCATGGGCATTGCAAAAAAAATTCCGCTTGCCGTAACGGGAGCTTTCGGAGTTTTATGGTGTGCACTTTTGGGGTGTATGCAATTGGGAGATGTTCCTGTTGTAAAGGATTTGTTTGTGCTGTGTATGACGCTGCATGCGGGAGTGCTTTTGGCAATGCTTGTTTTTTGTCACAAGGACATAAAACTCGATGATGTATCGAAAGCATTTTTTACGGCGGTTTTTATAGGGCTCTTATATTCCTTCCTCATACCTTTGCGCGAGGGCAAAGAGGGTATTTTTCTTGTACTTGTTCTTTTTGTGGGAACGTGGTGCGGTGACGGCGGGGCGTATTTTGTCGGAGTGAGATTCGGCAAACGCAAGCTTGCTCCCACTCTCAGCCCCAAAAAGACGGTTGAGGGCGCATACGGCGGCCTTTTGGGCAGCGTTTTGGGATTGATTGTTTTGGCGGTTATAATAAACATCGGAACAAAGACTCCGATAAATATTTTGGGATTTGTCGTGACGGGGATAGGATGCGCCGTTTTGGGCCCTGTTGCCGACATTGCGACAAGTGCGATAAAGCGTGAATACAACGTGAAAGATTTCGGCAATGTTTTCCCGGGACACGGCGGAGTGCTTGACCGCTTTGACAGTATTCTTTTGACGGCTCCTTTTGTTTATTTTATGGATGAAATTTTCCACCTTGTGGGATAAATGATTTGTAGGTGATTTGAATGAAAAACATTGCGATTTTGGGTTCGACGGGTTCTATCGGAACACAGAGCCTCGACGTTGTCGATAAAGATTCGTCGCTGAAGGTGAGTGCGCTTACGGCATATAAAAATACGGATCTTTTGGAAAAGCAAATACGAAAATATTCACCCCAATTTGCCGCCATGTATGACGAAAAGTGTGCGGCGGATTTGAAAATCAGGGTAAAGGATACCGATACGAAAATACTCTCGGGCGAAGAGGGTGTTTGCGAATGTGCTCGCCAAGGCGAGATGGCGGTGACTGCGATTGTCGGAATAGCGGGGCTTCGTCCCACTCTTGCGGCGATTGAATCGGGCAGCGATATAGCTTTGTCGAACAAGGAAACTCTCGTGACGGCGGGAGATTACGTGATGAATTACGCAAAAGAGAAAAACGTGAGAATCGTTCCCGTGGATTCGGAGCACAGCGCAATATTCCAGTCGATTGCAGACCAGGGAAAGTTTTTGGAAAAGATTATTATCACGGCGTCGGGCGGACCGTTTTTCGGAAAAAAGAGAGAAGAGCTTTTGGATGTAACGGCAGCCGATGCGCTCCGTCACCCCAACTGGTCGATGGGCGCCAAGGTGACGGTGGACTCCGCCTCGATGATGAACAAGGGCCTGGAGGCCATCGAGGCCCGGTGGCTCTTCGACGTCGGCGCGGACCAGATTGAGATTCTCGTCCACCCCCAGAGCATCGTCCACTCGATGGTGGAGTTCGCCGACGGGTCGGTCAAGGCCCAGATGGGCGCGCCCGACATGCGGCTGCCCATCCAGTACGCCCTGACGTGGCCGGAACGCCTGCCGTCGCCGGCGCCGCGCCTCGACCTTGCGGCGTGCGGCCCGCTGACGTTCGAGCGCCCCGACACGAGCGTCTTCCGCAACCTGGCTATCGCCCTGGAGGCCCTAAGGCGCGGCGGCGACGCCCCGTGCGTCATGAACGCCGCCAACGAGGTTGCCGTGGCGGGCTTCCTAGGGGGGAGGATAGGCTTCTGCGAAATGACGGAAGTGGTGGAGGCGACGATACTCCGTTGCCCGTTCGCCAGCGAGCCGACAATGGGCGACCTGCTCGCCGCCGACCTCGAAGCCCGCCGCATGGCGGAGGAGGAGTGCGCCAAGAGAGAGAAAAAAAGAGTATCTTTGGCGACGACACACGACTCCTGACATTCATGCCACAACGGCAACATAGTTGTGATTTGCTTTGGGAGGCCGCACTTTCGGCGGTCAAACGCACGCACAAAATGTGCGCTACTGCCCGGATGACGGTGTCGGTTCTCTGCGCCGCCCTGACGACGCCCCTCGCGGGGGCGGCACAGACGATGCCCCCCCGCGAGACTGCCCCGATGACGATATGCAACCACGTGGCGCTGGGGACAGACAACGGGCTGAGCAGCAACAGCGTCAATGTGGTCTATGGCGACGCCTCCGGCCTCTTGTGGATTGGCACCGACGACGGCCTGAACGTCAACGACGGCTACAGCATCCGCCACTACAAGCCCCGCGCCTCGGACAGCTCCGCCATATGCGGCAAGCAGATATTGGACATCGGCGAGTTCGCCCCCGGCATGATAACCCTGGCCCTGGGCGACGGCGACATCAGCACTTTCGACAAGCTCCGCGGCACGTTCTCGCGC
>CAZRYW010000044.1:0-11860 GCA_964604405.1 uncultured Oscillospiraceae bacterium | reverse complement strand
CGGGTGGCTTGTGATTGACTTATCAGTGATTTGTGCCCAAGGCTGTGATATGTCCTTTTGATTCGATATGCCAGCCGCTCGGACCGAAAGCAAATACGGCGGGAGAATCAATTGTTTTGATTTTGACCGTTCCGTGAGTTACGAGCTTGTCTGCTTCGTCAAACACATCGAAAAGGTCGGTTGTGCCTCGAAGTGCCACGGAAGAATCGGAAAGAGACATGTAGCGAGGAATGATATAGAGCTTTTTGACGGGAGTTTTTGTTGACATGAATGCCACAAAGTCGCCGTTTTCGGTGTTGCCGAAGGATTTGCTCTTTGCTTTGTCGGAGAGTATTTCTTCGAAATTGGTGATTCCGAATTTGAAACCGCCGATGGAAGAAATATTGTCTTCGAGATTGTTGTGATAGAGAAGATCAATTGCCTCGTTTACGGCATTGTCAAACGAAAACTCTTTCGTCTGCCCCAAGTCGGCAAGTGAAGTGTCGGATTGTTCGATGTTTTCGGAATCCGATGAAGATTCGTCCTCGGAAGAAGAATCGTTTTCTTCGGGAGTTTCCGAAGTGCTTTCGACAGGTTCGGAAACGGGTGCGGGTTTTGCCTTGGACTTTTTATGCTTTTTGACCTTGGCGGGTTTTTCGGAAGAATGCTTGCGATTGGTTACGGAAGCGATGAAGCCGCAGGTAATGCTGATAATCAAAATGATTATCACAAGCAAAGCAATGAGAAGTATGAGCTGCTGTGACATCGAAAGCGATGCGAGAAGTGCAATCGCAGTCGGTGCAGTCACACCGTTTAAAGCCGTATCGGCAATGTTTTGAACATCGGTTTCGAGATTTTGAACGTTGCTTTGAAGATTGTCGATTGTTTTGAGGTGAGCTTGTATCTGTTCGCCGAGAACGATGTTGTTTTCGGTTTTTTCATCGAGCTCTTTGCGAAGAGAGTCAATCTCGGCGTTCTTTTCGTCGATGGACGCTTGAAGCTCAACGTTTTTGGAATTGGCGTTTTCAACCCTCGAATCACTCATTGCAACGGAAGAAATGACAAAGCCGAGTATGAACGTGATGATGCAACATACAAGTGCCGAAGCCAAAGTAACTCTCGTAGGCTTTTTCTTTTTGGGAGTACGGCTCGGTATGTTGCTTGAGCGCTCCGCTGTGGACGAATAAGTGTCTTTATATGAATTTGTATCGTATGACTGCATTCGAAATCCCCCTAAATGCACAAAAATGTACTATATTATGATTTATTATAGCATACTTTTTTTTTACAGGCAATAACTATTTGAATAAACTCCGAAAAATCTTGTGGGAGTTTTTTTGAAAAGAAACGGTTAAAATTTAAATATTTTCATTGAAATTTTAATAATGTTATTATATACTGACGTGAGGGGTGACACAAATGATAAAAAACATCGATGAAATACAAAATTATATGAGGGAAAATAATATAGACTCCTGGCTGATAAGCGATTTTCGGGGAAGCAATCCGGCTATGCGTGAAATCATAGGTAAAAAATTTACGACACGCAGAGCGTATTTTTATGTTCCGAAAAACGGAAAAGCCGTTGTTGTGTATCATATTATAGACAGAAATGCATACGAAAACCTTTCTTGTGAAAGAATAATGTATGTGACATGGCAAGAGCTTTTTGAAAATTTGGAAAAGCTTTTGAAAAACGATGAGACGGTTGCGATGGAATATTCGCCGATGTGTGCGATTCCGATTGTTTCATGGGCAGACGGCGGTATTGTGGACTATGTGAGAAGCCTCGGAAAAAAAGTTGTTTCGAGCATGGATATGTTTACTCTTTTGACTGCCGTTTGGAGCGAAGAAAATTATAAAAGTCACAAGTATGCCGCAAAGAACGTGCAGGAGACAAAAGACGCGGCGTTTAAATTTATTGCGAACAAGCTTAAAAACGGAGAGTTCGTGAATGAGTATGCGGTGCAGAGATTTATAATGGAAGAGTTTGACAGGAGAAATATGTATTCGACAGATCCCGCTATCGTGGGAGTTAACGAAAACAGCTCAAACTCACATTATGAACCGACAGAGCATTGCAGCAGCGAAATCAAAAAAGGCGACATTGTGTTGATTGATTTGTGGGCAAGAGAAAAATGCGACGAAAGCGTTTATGCGGATATTACATGGATGGGATATTGCGGAGGCGATATTCCAGACGAGTATGTGAATGTTTTCAATGCGGCACGAAAAGGCAGATTGGCGGCATGCGAAGCTTTGTATAAAGCGGAAAAAGAAAAAGTTGCCCTGTGCGGATACATGGTTGACGATGCGTGCAGAAACTCGATTGCAAACGACGGATACGGACAGTATTTTCTTCACAGAACGGGTCATTCGATAGGTCCGGGAGAAACCGTTCATGCAATGGGCGCAAATATTGATAATTTCGAAACACATGACGAACGAACTCTGTTGCCGTGCACGGGATTTTCGATAGAACCGGGAATTTATCTCGGAAAATTCGGAGTGAGAACCGAGACGGACGTGTATATTCATGCGGACGGAAAGGTTGAAGTTACCGGCGGCGAACAGGACGAAATCATAAGAATTCTGGAGGATTAACATATATGCGCAAAACTAAAATTATCTGTACTATCGGTCCGGCAAGCGAAACGGAGGAAATAATCTCGCAGATGATAGATGCGGGAATGAATATTGCGAGATTCAATTTTTCTCATTCCACATATGAAGAACAAAAGCAGAGAATGGATATCGTTAAAAAAGTTGCCGAGGAAAAAGGCAAATGTGTGGGACTTTTGCTTGATACAAAAGGCCCCGAGGTGAGAGTGGGCATTTTTCCCGACGGAAAAATGCATGTTGAAAAAGGCGAACTCTTTGCTTTTACAAAAAAGGAAGATTCCAATCCTCCGTGCGAAAAAAGCATTAATATTTCGTATCCGAAGCTTGTGGATGAGTGGAAAAAAACGGCGAGTGAAGTCAGAGAAAGATTTGCAAGCGGTAATCCTCATGTGATTTTGGCGGATGACGGAAACATGGAATTTTACGTGAAGGAAATAGGCGAAGATTATATCCTTTGCGAAACTGCGAGAGGCGGAGTTTTGTCGAACAGAAAAAGCCTTAACTTTCCCGATTATCATGTTGATATGATGTATTTGTCGCTCAAAGACGAGGATGATATCAAGTTTGGTTTGGAACAGGGGATTCAGTATATTGCGGCATCGTTTGTCAGATGTGCGGAAGATGTTAAAGATATTCGAAAGTTTGTGACGAGACTGGGCTATTCGGGAGTGGAGATTATAGCGAAAATCGAAAACCAGGACGGCGTTGACAATCTTGACGAAATTATCGACGTGAGCGACGGAATCATGGTTGCGAGAGGCGATATGGGCGTTGAGATAGAATATGTAAAACTGCCCGAAATTCAGAAGACGATTATAGAACGTTGTGCGGAAAAGGGTAAAATCGTTGTTACGGCAACTCAGATGCTTGAGTCGATGATTACGCATGCGAGACCTACGAGAGCGGAAATAAGCGACGTTGCAAATGCCGTATACGATAACACGACTTGTGTAATGCTCTCGGGCGAGAGCGCTGCGGGAATGTATCCTGTGGAAAGCGTGAAAGCACTTTCGAATATTTGCCGAGAAGCGGAAAAAAACAGCAAGTTCAAAGGTGCGTTCGAGTATAAAAACCGTGACAAAAATTATCCGTATATGTCTGTTATTTGTCATGCGGTGCAGAGCATTGTGCCCGAGATTAACGCAAGTGCAATCATTGCCGCATCGAGAGGCGGAGCAACGGTAAGAGAGTTGTCGAGATTTCGTCCCGAAATACCGATTTTGGCAATCGTTACAAGCCGTGAAGTATACAAGAGCCTTTCGGCATATTACGGAGTGGTGCCGCTTCTCGGAGAACAGAAAGCGAGAGCAAAGGAAATTATAAAGCAGGCGAAAGAAAAAGCCATTGCATCGGGAATAGTGAAAAAAGGCGATACAGTTATTATCCTTTTTGACTACGATGTGGAAACGAGCAGCGGAACGAATACGATGAGTATAGAAAAAATTTGATTAAAAAAAGAGGCTTTTGCCTCTTTTTTTGTTGCAATGCGACTCAATTTATTATATAATTAATTGAATGAAAGTGAATGGAGATAATCAGATGGCAACTGTAACGGAAAGATACGAAAGATTAAAAGGCATTGTTGTACAGCGAAAAGCCGAGTTTGACAAACTGATTGATTTTATCGAAAATCAAACGGAATATTTGACGGCACCCGCATCGACAAGATTTCATCTTTCGAAAGAACAGGGACTTTTGGAGCACAGCGTAAACGTGTGTGAGAATATGCTTCGCATAAAACATGCACTCTATCCGTCGATAAGCGACGAAAGCTGTGTGATTGTTGCGCTCATTCATGATTTGGGAAAGGTGGGCATGCCGAACAATCCGCAGTATATAAAAAACGAACCTACGGCAAAGCAGAAACAGTACGGTTATCCTGCAAGCGTGCCCTACAGTTTTAACAACAATCTGACGTATTTGTCGGTGCCCGTGAGGAGTTTGTATTTGGCGCTTCCGTATATCAGTCTGACGGAAGAAGAGGTGCAGGCGATTGTTTATCACGACGGTCAGTACGTTGATGACAACAAGAGCGTTGCGACCAAAGAATGCCCGCTATTGTTACTTTTGCAGTTTGCGGATACGTGGAGTGCATTTGTGACTGAAAAATAAATTGATTTTATTACATCGGAGGAATAAGTATGACAGAACCGAAGAATATAAGAAACATTGCGATTATCGCACACGTTGACCACGGTAAAACAACTTTGGTTGACGCTATGCTTCGTCAGAGCGGTGTTTTCCGTGAAAACGAGCAGGTTGACGAAAGAGTTATGGACTCGAATGATCTCGAAAAAGAAAGAGGCATTACGATTTTGGCAAAAAACACGTCTCTTGAATACAAGGGCGTGAAGATTAACATTTTGGACACTCCCGGTCATGCCGATTTCGGCGGCGAAGTTGAACGCGGACTCAAAATGGTTGACGGCGTACTTTTGCTTGTTGACGCATTTGAGGGATGTATGCCTCAGACGAGATTTGTTCTCAAAAAGGCTCTTGCGCTCAACCTTTGTCCCATCATGGTAATCAACAAGGTTGACAGACCCAACGCACGTCCCTATGAAGTTACTGACGAGCTTTTGGCTCTTTTTATAGACCTTGACGCAACGGAAGAACAGCTCGAAGCACCTGTTATTTATGTATCGGGTCGTGACGGATGGGCAAGTTTGGCTCCCGAAAATCATCCCGATGATTTGAGCGTTCTCTTTGACACCATTTTGGAACACATTCCGGCACCGGCAGATACCAGAGACGGAAGTTTCCAGATGCTTGTAAGTAATATCGACTATGATACTTTCACGGGAAGAATTGCGGTCGGAAGAATTAACAGAGGCGTTGTGAAAACGAATATGCCCATAACGATTTGCCGAGAGGGCGAAAAATCGTATAATGCGAGAGCTACAAAGATTTTGACATACCGTGACGTTAAAAAAGAACCCGTTGACGAAGCGGGCGCAGGCGAAATTGTTGCTATATCCGGTATTGAAAACATCAATATCGGCGACACCATCTGCGAACAGGGAGTTGTAGAGCCTCTTGAGTTCGTTGAGGTTGACGAACCTGTATTGTCGATGACGTTTTCGGTTAACAACTCGCCTTTTGCGGGTCGTGACGGCGAATACGTAACAAGCAGACATTTGAGAGACAGATTGATGAAAGAGCTTGAAAGCAACATCAGCTTGAAAGTTGAAGAAACAGATTCTCCCGACAGCTTTGTGGTTTCGGGCAGAGGCGAGTTGCACCTCAGCGTGCTTATAGAAAATATGCGTCGTCAGGGATATGAATTCCAGGTGTCGAGACCGCAGACGATTAACAAAGTAATTGACGGAGTGCTGTGCGAACCTATCGAACTTTTGACGGTTGATGTTCCGGATGAGTTTACGGGTGTTGTAATGGAAGGTATCGGTGCGAGAAGAGGTACAATGACAAACATGACTCCCTCCGCACAGGGATATACAAAGCTTGAATTCCGTATTCCGGCAAGAGGACTTATCGGATATCGAGGAGAACTTTTGACGGCAACGAAAGGTACGGGCGTTATAAACCATGTGTTTGACTGCTACGAGCCTTATCAGAACACGGAAATATTTACACGCTCGAGAGGTTCTCTCATTGCGTTTGAAACGGGTGAAAGCGTTGCTTACGGACTTTTCAACGCACAGGAGAGAGGTACGATGTTTATCGGACCCGGCGTTGACGTTTATGAAGGAATGGTAGTCGGCGAAAACGCACGAGGCGAAGATATTGCGGTTAACGTTTGTAAGAGAAAACAGGCGACGAATATGCGTGCGGCGGGAAGCGATGAAGCGCTCAGACTTGTTCCCTGCAAAGAAATGAGTTTGGAAGAATGTTTGGAATTTATTGCGGACGACGAACTCGTTGAAGCTACACCTAATCATTTGAGAATCAGAAAGAAAATACTTAATGCGGATTTGAGAGCAAAAGAAGCTAACAGAAAGAAAAAATCCATGTAATAATGAAGGGAGTAGGAAAAATGAAAAAAGTTATTATCACAATCGGACGTGAATACGGTTCGGGCGGAAGAATGGTTGGACAGAAAATTGCCGAGGATTTGGGGATTAAATGCTATAACAGCGAGCTTTTAATCGAAGCGGCAAAAGAGTCGGGACTTTGCAGCGAGGTCTTTGAAAAAGTGGACGAAAAACCCATATCTGCTTTTTTGTCGTTTTCGGCGACAAAGTACGAAGCGGGAGAATTGCCGCTTAATCACAAGGTGTTCCTTGCACAGATGCAGACCATCAAAAAGATTGCAGAAAGAGAAAGCTGCGTAATCGTGGGCAGATGTGCGGATTATGTTTTGCGTGAACGTGACGATGTGATAAACGTGTTCATACATGCTCCGCTTGAGGACAGAGTGCAGAGAGTTATTGAACGTGACGGCATTGCACCCGGCAAGGCTGAAAAGAGAGTCAAGAGAATCGACAAGGAGAGAGCAAGCTATTACAACTTTTACTCGACAAAGCGTTGGGGAGTGTCGGGAAGTTATGACATGTGCCTTGATTCGTCAAAGTTCGGAATTGACGGCTGTGCAAAGATTATCGAAAGCATAGTTAAATAAAAAAGTAAAAAAACGGTAAAAAAACACGGCGGTGCATATGCATTGCCGTGTTTTTTGTTGACGGAGCCGATTGGTAATGATAAAATTGAATCAGAAAAAAGATTGTATTGCATGAGCGGAGAAAAAGATTGATTGTATTGAAAGAGTAGATTGAATCTTGAAAAAGTGCATACAATTTTGTAGGGCGCAATCTGCAAATCATGCCGTGGTGGGGCTGTGGATTGTGGTGATACACCGAGTGAGGAAAATGTATGAAGAAAAAAGTTTCGTTGTTTCTTTGTGTTGTGATGCTGGTTGCATTGATTCCGCAGGCGGCATTTGCCAACGCCGACACTAAATGCGGCGTTGTTGGTTGCACGGGAGTGTATGAAAACGGAATTTGTTCTGTGTGCGGCAGATATGAAGAAATAAGCCTAAATGACAACGGCTATTACGAAATATCGAATGCGGGACAGCTGTATCGGTTTGCGGAAAGGGTGAACGGCGGAGAAACAAGCTTGTGCGCAAAGCTGATGGACGATATTGAGGTGAATAAAAACGTCTTGGACAAAGACGGAAAGGTAATTGAAGAGAATATTCCCGCTTTTCGTTCGTGGACACCGATAGGTAATGAGGAAAATCAATATGTCGGAACCTTTGACGGCAACGGAAAATGCATTTCGGGATTGTATTTTGACGGAAAAAATCTCACCTGTATGGGATTGTTCGGCTATGTTTACAACGGGACAAGGATTCAAAATGTGGGTGTTACAGAGTCGTATATGCGTAATATCGAATCGAATACGGGTGGATTGATAGGTTATGCCGAAGCTACAACCGCCGGAGGAGTTAATGTTAGAGACTGCTACACAAATAATATTTTTGTGGATGGCGGCGAGTCGACATCGTATTTGGGTGGATTGATAGGTCGTGCAAGAAGCACCATGACAAAAAATGCAGCGCACATTAATGTGATAAATTGCTACGGAAATTTGACTATCAGAGACGGTGAAAGCCTTAAACTCGGAGGCATTATAGGCTATGCTCAAGCTTCACTTGCCGGAATGACAAGTATATCGGTAAAAAACTGCTATTACGCTTCCACATATGCAAAAAAAGGCATCGGAGCGAAAATGGGACGTGTGACGGATAACAGCGTGATGAAAACACCCGAGGAGTTTGCAACAGGCGAAGTGACGTGGCTTTTGAACGAAAAGAGTGCCGATGGAATCTGGAAACAAAGTATAGGCACCGACAAAATGCCGAATTTTAAAGGAAAAAAGGTGTACAGCAATGATGTGGACGCATATTATAACCCAATGCACGACGGATTTGATGCGGAGACGGGATACTGTGACGATTGCGGAAAATATACGGGATACAAAATAACACTAAAGACGGGAAAAGACGACAAGGAGACAAACAAAGGGTACGTTACAATCAGCAACAGCACGGAGACATTTGTTGAAAAGGGAGAGGTTGTAACGATTAGGGCATATCCGATGCAGGGATATGAGCCGGATGAAATCAAGGTGGTTCGTCAGCTTACGAACGAGACAGAAGAAGTGACGAAAAACGGCGATACATACTCATTTGTTATGCCGGATTGGAATGTTTGTGTAGAAGCAAGTTTTTCCCTGATTACGGAAGCTTCGGTGACAATCGGAGAAGAAACGGTGAATTATAAAAAGTTGGAGGACGCTTTCGCCGCCGCGGCGGGAAAAACCGCTACGGTTACATTGAATGGGAATTTGAACAAAGAAAACCCTATAAAGGTGGATAACGAAAATTCGAACATTACGTTGGTGGGCGGAGAATATGAAATTGAATCAACGGGCAACATGTTTGAAGTTGTAGGAGGCACGCTGACGGTGAAAAACGGTACTTTCAAAACTACCGGAGGCAGTATATTCCATGTTTCGGGTTTTGTCAGCCCAACTTCGTCGGGCAGCGGATTGGTGGTTATACCGAAAGAGCCGACAAAGGGCACGGTGAATATAGAGGACGGTACATTTGTGAGTGATGGAAGCTGTGTGAACGTAACGGCGGTAACCGCCGAGGGGAGAAAAATTGCGGCGGCAGGTACGGTTAATATAAGCGGAGGAGTATTTACAAGCAGTAATAGTTATGCAATCTGTGTGAGCGGAGTGACGATCAGAAGCTCTACGGATATAATCGGAACAACATATTACGGAAACTTGAATGTAAGCGGAGGTGTTTTCGAAAGTGAAAGCACGTATGCTCTCTATGCCGAAGGTTTAACCGTTGATACGGTAACTCTTTCGGGCGGAAAGTTCAGCTCGATAAAGGCTTTATATGATAGGTTGTTAAGTGACGGATATGCTTACTATTGCGACGGAAAACCGATAAAACCGAACGAAGTTGTTAAAGCCACAAACGTGGAGGTTGCAATCTGCGTTCACGGTGACTACACGAACAGCAAATGTGATTACTGCGGTAATCCCTGTGAACATGTATGGTACAACGGAGTGTGCAAAAAATGTTTGGCGGTATGCGAGCATAGCTGGTCAAACGGCAGATGCGACAATTGCAAAATGTATTGCACGCACAGCTGGGACAACAATTTGTGTGAGATATGCAATGTGACATGTGACCATGCGGCGGGGTTTGAAAACGGATTTTGCACAAATTGCGGAGAATATGAAGAAATAGTCGCAAACAGCGAAAACTGTTATGAAATATCGAACGCAGGGCAGCTGTATCGGTTTGCGGAGATGGTCAACAGCGGAGAAACGGATATACACGCAAGGTTGATGAAAAATATTAAGGTAAACGGAAGCGTTTTGAATGACAGCGGAAATGTGAACGAGACAAATACTTGGGATTTTCGCATATGGACACCGATAGGAAATGAAGAAAATAAATACATAGGCACGTTTGACGGTAACGGAAAAAGCATTGCGGGATTGTATTTTGACGATGATACGATAAGCTATGTAGGGCTTTTCGGATTTGTCGATAGCGGTGCGACTGTGAAAAACGTGACGGTGAAAAACTCTTACTTTAACGGCAAAGATTGTGTCGGAGGTATAGTCGGCAAAATCGAAGCCTCCTACGAGAAAAAGGCAACGGTTGAGATGTGTGCAAACATGAGCACGGTCAAAGGTAAAAAATATGTAGGCGGTATTGCGGGAAGCATAAACGCAACATCCGATGTGCACACGGAAGTTTACTTGAGACCCGATCACAGCGGAAGCGATACTCTCATATTTGCGGACGCTACAAAGGCGAGTATTGCAAACTGCTTTAACAAAGGCTCTGTTACGGGCGATGAAAACGTAGGCGGCATTGCGGGATATGCAAGTGTTGTTTATGTAAGCTCCGAAGAAAGTCTCAACGACCCGTATTTGTTGATAGTACCGCATAATGGAGTGAGGGAGACTGCAATCGAAAATTGCCACAACATCGGAAAAATAGTCGGAAGCGGCAGATATACCGGAGCGATTGCGGGATATGCGTTGACGGAATCGTCAAAGAAGCACATTCCAATTACAAATTGTTATTACTTGGAAAACACGGCTGAAAACGGTGTGGCAACAGATGCGGAAAATGAGTCTGTGCTTGAAAAAACGGAGACTGAGTTTAACAGCGGTGAAGTGACATGGCTTTTACAAAAAAACAATAAAAACGATATCTGGGGTCAGCTGATAGGTGATGACGATTACCCCGTTTTCGCAAATGATGAAAACAATGTAAATCGCATCAATCTTGACGGAAGCTATTTGTTCGTAAACAGCAAAATCGCTTTGGGAACAGAAAGCTCGGACGGAGAGTATGTACTTGCGGATAATGCGGTAGGTTATTATATCGGCGAAAAATTCGTTGATGCGGGAAAATACTCTGTTTCGGACGGCGATGTTATAGTAACGGTAGAATTTAATGTTAAAATGCTCACCGGTGCACAGGTAAGATACGGTGCGGGTGTTGACGAAAACGGCAAAGTAAAGAGCGACAACGGTCTCCGATTTATCGCAACGGTTGACAGAAGTAACTTTGACGGAGAAGCATACGGCATGAAGATACAAGCCGAAGAAAGCGACAATGCGGCGGAAGTAGTAGCTGACAAGTGGCAGGACGATACAACGTTCACCGTTGCAATAACAAACCTTGTGACAAGTAACTACAACCGTAATTATACGGCGACTCCTTTTGTCAAGGTAAAGTATGACGACGGAACCGAAAAGACAATATACGGTACAAATAGTGTTACGAGAAGTATTTACTCCGTTTCGGCGGGACTTTTGAAAAACGGTGTTAGTGAAAAAGATTACACGTTGGAAAACAACGTAACACTTTACAAAGTGCTTAACGCATACGTTAATATGGTAGGTATTCGTTTGAACCTTGCGTCGGATGAAATGAGTGCAAATACAACGGGCAAAGGCAAGTACACGGGAGATGTGTTCTTTGATGTTGCCTGCGAAAAGAAAGAAAACGTTTATACGGTAACGGTTACACCTATTACGGACGGATTTGCAAATCCCGTAACGATAGCGGGTTATTGGAAAGAATTTATCAGAATCAACAACAATAACTCGGCTGTTAAAGAAATGATTTCGAACGAAAGCATTTCGGAAGAGGGAGTACTTACGTTTGATTTTACGGTGGAGTCGAAGTGAAAAGATAAGTCAAAACCACCAGTTAAACTGGTGGCTTGCTCTGCCCCTATAAGGGGCTAGT
>CAZRYW010000043.1:0-11881 GCA_964604405.1 uncultured Oscillospiraceae bacterium | reverse complement strand
TCATTTTTTTGTTAAACTGCAATGATTTCAAAGAAAAAATACTGTCGGGATCATTTCCGAAACAAAATCCCATATAAGGGCACGACCCGCATTGACGTACAAGCTTTTTTTCGGGCATTTTTTCTCGGGATATATATTTCAAAATTCGCTCCAGCTTTTCTTGCAGCTTTTCTCTGCGTTTTTCGTTATCCACTTCGAAAAGGTTCAGACTCTTGCCCCTCCCGCCCTCACGGTCAATAGCGCAGACGTAGCAGTTGCCGACAGGCATATTCGCTTTTTGCATTATAATCTTGGCAAAAAGGAGTTCGTCTATCCAGCGTGTATATCTGCTTGTGGGTCGCACGGCATAAATATCGTACACATCGCCGTTTCTCATCAAAACATCGCATTTTGCGTTGCAGTTTTCCCACTTTACAACTCCGCCGAAAATAACGTCCTCGCCTTTTTGCATAATATTCAGCGTGTCCTCTGCGGCATGCTTGACATCGCCGTATACGCTCACTCCGCAAGGAAAGCTTTTGAGCATATCACGCTGAACGTCTCTCAGCCTGCCCGACAAAAGGTTTTTATCCCGCAGGCTTTTGTATTCTTTATCGTTCACCAACAAATACGCCTGGCGGGCGCATCCGTTAAACTTTGAAAAATTCTGTCCCGTTATCAAGTTTTTCATCTCCTGTTTGTGCGATGTACGCCTTTCGGTTCGTAGCTCAAAAGATTTCCGTGCGAAAGATAATCACACATAAGATATATAATCGAAAGCCACATTTCGGTTCCTTTGAGGCTTGCCTCTTCACCGAAAGCAAACGCAAACCCTTGAGGCGTAAATTCTTTTATAAAAATCGGAAGCATTCTCACGCACCACTCTTCGCACTCGGCTTTTCTGTATTGCGTAAATTTGCCGATAAAGTACATCGGATGAATAATATCGAGTGCATCGCAGGCATTTGTCGGCACACCTTTTTTCTTTGCATAGTCAAGCAGGGTGTCCATAGCCTCACGCATACAGTCCGCCCGATATCCGAACTGATCATACGTACCTCGTGTCAGGCGATAAAATCCGTTCACTCTCAAATGTATATCGCCCTTTCCCCACAATCCGTCGGGCTCCTGATTCAGCTTTAACCATTCGAAAAGCTCTGTGGGAGTTTTTTTGCCGTAATGGATTTTGTTCATATAGTATGCCGTTGCCAAAATATCAGTATTGTGACCTGCGTCCCATGCATCGGTATTCCACTTGAATCCCTCTGTCACATCCCAGGCGTCCGCATTTTCCGCATACGAAAAAAAGCACGGCTTTTCGCCCAAAATTTCGAGTGCATACGATGCCGACAGCACACTTTCATACTCATGCTTGTCTTCTTGAAAAGAGCGTATCTTTTCTACGATTTTCTCTTTTGTCAAATGCGGCGGGATTGTGCCGAAAGCCGCCGCAATTTCGATAGCATCGCAGAGAGCTCTTCGCCATTCATTGTCGCAACGTGAATTCACATATTTTTCCCCGTCAAAAAATCCCGACAAAACCGCTTCGTAAGAGTCTTTTACCTTTTTTGAAAAATTCTTTATCATATCTGTTATCTCGTCCGAATTTTTCGTTTCGGCAAGTCTGCTTTTTATAACTCGTGCGGGATTGCCGCCGACAACTGCAAACGGCGCAACATCATGCGTCACAACGCTGCCCGCGCCCACAACCGCATGGTCTCCGATTGTAACGCCGTCGGTTATAACGGCATTTGCGCCTATCCAAACATCGGAGCCTATCGTTATGCCTTTTCGTGTGTTCGGTTGAGTGCAAATAGGCACGTCAAGACGTGAAAACGAGTGATTTTCTCCGAAAATTTTCGCACCGGGCGCAATTCGCACGCAGTCGCCCATCGTGACAAGACCGTGCACAACCGAGTACGAATTAAAAGAGCAATTGTCCCCCGCCTCAATGTCAAGGCAACGCAAAAGCGCATGCGAACCTATAACCGTTTTTTTACCGAAACTTCCTTTGACCGAGTACAAATGCGCTTCTCTCGAAACAACGCTATCTTCTCCGAACGAAACTTCGTAATTTTCGCAAAGTAATTTTTGCCATTCTTTCTGTTCTTCTTTTTCTTCCCGAGAAAGCCCTATCCACGGAAGAAATTCATATTCTTTTTCGAAATATTCTTCTTTTTTCATCAAAATCCCTCTTTCGCATATGATTCCTTGTATAATGCGGCGACTTTCATTATACAAAGAACCGCCCGAATAAACCACACAGCCGAGTGATTTGTTCGGGCGGCAGTATGCAAGATTACACCTGCACAAAGTTTACCGTCAGTTAAGTCCCTTAGGATTGTTCTTCTGCCAGTTCCAAGAATCACGGCACATATCTTCCAATGTCTTTTCCGCTTTCCATCCGAGAAGCTTTGCTGCCTTTTCGGCATTTGCATAACATTCGGGAACGTCACCGGCACGGCGAGGCTCAATAGAATAGTTGAGCTTTATGTCGTTCGCCTTTTCGAAAGCGTTGATAACATCAAGTACGCTGTAACCGATACCCGTACCGAGATTGAAAATTTCGGTGCCCTTGTTTTTGTCGGCAAATTCGATAGCTTTAACATGACCCTTTGCAAGGTCAACAACGTGGATATAGTCACGAACGCAAGTACCGTCGGGAGTGGGATAATCGTTACCGAAAACTCCGAGCTTGGGCAATTTACCAACCGCAACCTGTGTGATATAGGGCATGAGGTTGTTGGGAATACCGTTGGGGTCTTCGCCGATTCTGCCGCTTTCGTGTGCACCGATGGGATTGAAATAGCGCAAAAGCACAACGCTCAAATCGGGGTTTGCAACGCTTGCATCCGTAAGAATCTGTTCAATCATGTACTTTGTCCATCCGTAGGGGCTTGTGCATCCCGTGTCCATACCCTCAACGAGCGGAACCTGCTTGGGAATACCGTAAACCGTTGCCGAAGATGAGAATACAATCTTGTTGCATCCGACTTCCGCCATAATCTCCAAAAGAGCAAGCGAGGAGTCGATGTTGTTTCTGTAATAGGAAACGGGAATTCTCACACTTTCGCCTACAGCTTTAAGACCGGCAAAGTGAATAACCGCATCAATTTTATTTTCCGTAAAAATTTTTCTGAGTGCTTCCTTGTCGCAGCAATCCGCTTCATAGAACTTGAAATCCTTGCCTGAAATTTCTCTTATTCTGTTCAAAGCTTCGGGCTTACTGTTGGAATAATTATCCACAATAACCGCTTCGTGACCTGCCGCAAGAAGTTCGATACAAGTATGCGAACCTATGTATCCTGCACCGCCTGTAAGTAATACTTTCATGTTCTAATTCCCCTTTTCATTGTCTTCCAAATAATTTTATAACAAATCTCATAACTTGTAAAGGGTTAAATAAATAAATACTTTAAATTTTTATATATTTGTAGTACAATGAATGTGAGGTGACTGAATTGACAGGATTTTCGATAATGTTATCGTCTGTAATAACAAATATTATTTTCACTTGGTTTAATTACGAATCTTATTATACTTCCTCTCGCAAGCTTTTGTATGTTCTTTGTATCGCAAGCGGCATCTTATCCGTTTTGTACACTCTCGGTACAGCGTTTAAAAAGCCGAGATTATCATATCTTCTTTTTCTTTTCACGCCGTTTTTGACTCTTTATTCGATAACGTACAATGCGCTTTTTTCGCTTTTTATTTTTATATTCGTATTTGTTTTTTCGCTTTTTCTTCCGAGAAAAAAGCATTACACAAAAATCGTGTTCGACAACGACTTATCTCCCGTTTATACCGATGCGTGCCGCAAGATTCCGTTTTATAAAAGGCTTAATCGCCGTTCGTTCATCTTGTCGGCGGCATTTTCCGTGCTCTTTGTGTTAACCTGCATCAACACAACTCCGAGCCGAGTTTGGCAGGTTAAATTTTTTCCGAACGATTATTCCGTCAAAAAAATTTTCGACGAAGATGTATACCCCTCGGGCAAAGTTACGCAAAGCGCATGGTATGACGAAAACGCTCTGACCGTCATCGACTTTTTCGATATCGAAACCGAAAACGGCACCGTCACATCGCCTTGCAAAGTTGCGGGCATACAAAAAGGCGACATCATCGTTTCCATCAACTCCCAAAGTGCCTACACATCCGACTTTATCAAGTCTCAAAGCGGCACTTTCCCCGTTTGCTGCGACGTATTGAGAATACATTCCGACGGTAAGAAGGAATCGCTCACGTTTTACGTAACCCCGGTTTTCGGCAAAGAAGAACAAAAGTACCTTTTGGGCATGACGTTTTATCCGTCCGCCATGGTATCTTCGAGCATACAAACGGTTTCTTTTATATATCCGTCAAACGGCTATTTTGCCGCTACCGCACATTCCTCGGAGGAGGTTTATTCTCAAGGCACGGTAGACTATGCAATACTGCTTGACGCTCTTCCCTCGGGACGAGATAAGGACGGGCTCAACGTCAAAAGTTTAAACGACATCATCGGCACGGTTCTTCACACAAACGATTACGGTGCTTTCGGCATTATGGCGGCAAACGGACAAAACCCGATTCCCATTGCGAAAAAAAGCGAAATACGATACGGCGAAGCGACGCTTCTTTCAAATTTTGAAGGTTCCGTCACAAGAGAATATTCTGTTTTCGTCACGGGATTATATCGCATAAACGAAAGAGACGTAATCTGCTTTGTCGTAACAGACAACCGCCTCAAAAACGCAGGCGGCATCACAAAGGGCATGAGCGGAAGTCCGATAATCCAAAACGGCAAAATAATAGGCGCCCTGTCGAATATGGACGCAGGCGGCATGAGCGCATATGCCACCTATGCATACGATATGGCTCACGAGCTTTATCTGGCAAGCGATTCTTTCGATACCAATGACTAAATCCGATATTATCGCAAAGGAGATTTTTTATGACACTCGAAAAACAAATCACCGCACCTGCCGCAAAGAGCGAACGAAACAGCGGCATCGACCTTTTGAAAATAACTGCGATGTTTATGGTTGTGCTTTTGCACGTATGGGGACCGGGCGGGATTCTCTTCGAAGTAAAAAGCGGCACTTCGCATTTTCAAGCCGCATGGCTCTTGGAATTTATGCTGTTTTGTGCAATCAATTGCTACGGCATCATCTCGGGTTACGTTTGTCTGAACAGCCGCTACAGATACACCAACCTTATTCTTTTATGGATTCAGGTTGCGTTGTACAACGTGGTTATTACCGCATATTATTTCTTCTCGCAACCAGACATCGTTACAAAAAGCGACCTCATTTCGGCATTTTTCCCGATTTCAAACAATACCTACTGGTATTTCACGGCATATGCGGGAATGTTTTTGCTCATCCCCCTTTTCAACCGTGCGGCACGTTCTTTAACAAAAAAGCAGTTTGCCGTAATTTTAACAACGCTTTTCTTTGCGTTGTGCGTTCTTCCGTGTATTTTTAACCGTGACATTTTTTCAACGGGCTGGGGTTACAGCACTCTGTGGCTTTCGTTTTTGTATTTAACGGGCGCATATGTCAAAATGTATGGGATTTTCAACAACAATTCACTCATTGCCCTTTCTGTTTACATAGGTTCGGTTTTGATATCGTGGGGAGTAAAACTTTTCGAAGAATATCTCGCACCGTCCGCATATTGGTCGGATCTTGCTTCGGGACGTGTCGCACAATACACATCTCCGTTCATGTTTTTGGCAGGATTGTCTCTCGTTGCCGTATTTTCGAATTTGCGTCTTCCGAAACCCGTCTCCAAAATCACCGCCGTTGCGGCGCCGTGCACTTTCGGCGTTTATATACTCCACACGCAAGTTAACGTGTGGTACAAAATCATCACATACAAATACGCATCATTTGTAAATTTCCCCGTATACAAAATGATTTTATCGGCAATCGGAGTTGCGCTTTGCATATTTGTCGTTTTGTGGATTGTCGATTACATACGAAGCGTTATTTTCAAAATTCTTCGTATCAAACCGCTTCTCTTAAAGCTTGAAAACAAAATCTTGGGAAACATATGGAATTAAAATACCGCCCTCTCGTAATTTAGAGGGCGGTATTTTATCCGAAAAAATCCGCAATTCATTGTAAAAAGAAAGAAGACGATTGCTTTCGCAACCGTCTTCTTTGGTGACCCGAGGGGGAATCGAACCCCCGATACCGCCGTGAAAGGGCGGTGTCTTAACCGCTTGACCATCGGGCCATTACACATGACTTGGTTATTATAACACTCTTTAATTGTTTTGTCAACACTTTTTTTGCATTTTTTTCAATAAGCAAAAAAATGTTTTCACACCGCAAAACGGTGCGACCGAAAAAGCCAAAGCTTGTCCGACTTTTTCGGTCACGGCATCAATTTTCTTCCGCCTTTTTCAACACAACGATTTTTTCAATTTCTCCCAAACCGCATTCTGCCAAACAGCCCGCCTCACGCTGGAAGTCGTACAGCGGTATTATGCACGGTTTCGAATACAATTCGTATTCCATCGCACCGATTTTCGCCTTTATTTGCGAACACGACCCGTCAAACAAAATCGCAGAGTCCGCCAAATTGCAATCGGGTAGATAAAAAGCATATTTGTCATCACGCTTTTCAAAATCCACAATCTCGCTCTCGGAATAATCCGCCGTAAGAATTTGCGCCGCCGCAAACGGCATTTTATCCGTATACATCCCCGCCTCTTTTTTCACAAGGCACAAAAAACCGTTTTTGCCGAGCGTTACAACGGCACGATTGTTCCAATCGTACAACTCATCCTTTTCCCAGTCGTACATGCACCAATCACCGTCAAACAAAAATCCCAAGCTTACGCTTTCTCTTGTCGTATTCACAATCACACGACAATCTCCCGTCAAATTCTTCAATCTGTCAAATTCGACGATTTCGCACTCGGGATATTCCTCGAAAATCCTGCCGATATTTCTTATTTTTTCTAAACTTCCGTCCGCTTTCACAAGCGGCAAAAACCCGTTCGCATAAACATTCAACGCATCAAATGCAGTCGCAACTTTTGTTACGAAGCCGTCTTCAAAATATATATCGGACAACCCGTTTTCGTTAAATCCGTATATAAACTCCAAATTGTTTTCTTTGCAAAAACTTTCGATAGGTTTAACAAAATTTTCTTCAACGCACTTTTTCAGCACAAGGTTGTATTCGGTGCAGTCGTTTTTTTCGAGCATTTCGAAAAGGCGGTCTTTTCCGTATTTTTCGACGGCACATTCGCTGTAGACGACTCCGTCTCCGAAACAAACGGGATTGTCGCACAAAAAACCTTTGAATTCATATCCCGCAAATTTTTTATACTCGTTTACAAGAGGTTTATACACGCTCTCTATCACCAAAGGCGCACATGCCGAATCAGTCAAATCAGGGAGTCTGCCGTAGGGATATTCGGGATTGTGCGGCGGAAAATCCGCCGTGACGCATCGCCCGTTTTTCTCTGCCACAATCAATTCGCCTTCTTGCACTTCGGTTTTGTCTTTCAGCGACAAAACCTTTTGCATAAGGCTTTTCACCGAGCACAGCTGCCCGAAAGCCGTGCCCGAAAAAGAATATTTATCATCCGCAATATACAGTCCGACTTTGTGGCGGTATGCCGCTCTGAAAACGGACAAAAGCTGCTCTTTGTATTTTGCTCGTGTGATATCCGCATTTTCGTTGTGATAAACAATCACATTGTCACAGTCTGATTTTGCGGCATACATCAGCCTCTCCGATGCGTCTTTTGCCGTCATATTTTCGTCAATTTCCAAATACGCTGTTTTTTTCATAATCAATTCTCCAAATTCTGATACGTATATTTTATCTCGAAATTTCGCCTTAGTCAACCTCTATCTCACCTTTTGGTGCACCACAGTTCCGATGTTGACTATTTTTTTGTTTTCATATATAATTATAAAAGCTGAAAGGACTGATTTTATGCCTATTAAAATACCCAACGATTTGCCCGCAACAAAGACCTTACAGGGCGAAAATATATTTGTCATGACCGAGACCCGTGCGCTCAGTCAGGACATCCGACCCCTCAAAGTTGTGATTGTCAACATAATGCCGACAAAAATCGCAACCGAAACCCAGCTTTTGCGTGCTCTTTCGAACACGCCGTTACAGATTGAGCCCATTTTTATTCGCATGGATTCTCACGAGTCGAAAAACACATCCGAAGAGCACCTCAATACGTTTTACACAACGTTTTCCGCAATCAAACGCAACCGTTACGATGCAATGATTGTCACAGGCGCTCCCGTGGAAATGATTCCTTTCGAGGAGGTTGACTACTGGCAGGAACTGTGCGAAATTTTCGAATGGTCAAAAAAGAACGTCACGAGCAGCATGTTCATATGCTGGGCGGCACAGGCGGCGCTGTACTATTTTTACGGAATCAACAAAGTTATTTTGCCCGAAAAAGTTTTCGGCATTTTCGAGCACAAAAATCTCTATCCCTCGTCTCGACTCATGCGAGGCTTCGACCAGGTTTTCCGTGCGCCTCACTCCCGCCACACAACAGTCATGCAGTCCGACATCGAAAAACATCCCGAGCTCAACATTCTTTCGACAAGCGACGAGGCCGGTGTTTATCTTGTCAAAAGCGAAGATGATTCTCAGGTTTTCGTGACAGGTCACAGCGAATACGAGTTTGACACGCTTGACCGTGAATACAAGCGCGACATGGCAAAAGGTCTCGACAACGTCCCCTTGCCGAAAAACTATTATCCCGACGACAATCCCGAAAACACGCCCATAGTAACATGGCGCAGTCACAACGATTTGCTTTTCTCCAACTGGCTCAACTATTTTGTATATCAAACAACACCTTACAATCTTCAATAAGGAGCTTTTTATGAAAGATTTTTACAACAAAATTTATTCGGCAATCGGCAGCTTGACCCCGCTTCGAGGCGATTGCGGACGAGCATGCAACAAAGCCTGTTGCGAGGGCGACAAAGACGGCGACGGTATGTATCTTTTCCCCGGCGAAGAAAAAATGTATTCCACCGTTCCCGCATGGGCAAGCATTTCCGAAACAGATTTTGAGTATTCCGAAAATCTGTTTGCGCCCCTCTTTTCGTGCGACGGAGTGTGCGAAAGAGAAATGCGTCCTCTCGCATGCCGCATTTTTCCGCTCACCCCATACATTGCAAAAAACGGCGATTTGAAAGTAATCGTCGATCCGAGAGCCAACGGCATGTGTCCCTTGTCTCCGCTTCACACCGATGATTTTTCTCCCGAGTTTGTCAAAGCGGTTTCATCCGTCGGCGAAATTCTTTGCGAAAATCCCCTAACAAAACAATTTCTCATCTCGTTTTCACGAATGATAGACGATATTTATTTTATATAATACAAGGAGGATTCACAATGAAAAAAGTTTTATCAATCGTTTTACTCTTGGCAATGGTGTTTGCCGCCGTTCCGACTTCGGCACAATCTTCGGCAAATGATTTCACCTACGAAAATCTCGAAGCGCTTGTACGAAAAGTCAACGATTACTACATTTCCACGCACACATGGACTCCCGGTTACGAGTGGGATACGGCAACGTACTATATCGGCTGCATGGACGCCTATTATTTGACAGGCAACGAAAAATATCGCTCATATGCCACGCTTTGGGCAACCCAAAACGCATGGCAGGGCAACCGCAGTACTGATAAATCCGCATGGAACAATTCGAACGTGTTCCACGCCGACAACGAAACATGCTTCCAGGTCTACATAGATTTGTACAACCTCGATTTGCAAAAAGACGAAACAAAAATCGCCCGCACAAAAGAGATTACGGATGCCCAGATTGCAACAGGCAGATATGATTTTTGGACTTGGTGCGATGCCATCCACATGGCAATGCCCATCTATTCCAAGCTTTACGCAATGACCGGCGACGAAAAATATCTTGATTTCATGTACAACTCTTTCATGTGGAGCAAGAGCAAGATGTACGACGGTGACGGCGGCATCAACTACAAAGGCACAAAAGCAAACCTCTTCTTCCGTGACCCGAGCTACATCAACAGCCTTGTCAACGGCGAAAAAAACATTTGGGCACGAGGTGTCGGCTGGGTTATGGCGGCATTTGCAAGAGTTTTCGAAGATATCCCCGAAAATTGGCAGCACTATGACGAATTCAAAAATACATATCTCGAAATGGCGCAAGCCTGCATCAACTGCGCCCGCACAGATGACGAGGGCAGAGTTTTCTGGACGCAGAGCATGCTCGCAGGTTATCCGACAAGCGACCAAAACCCCTACGGCTACGAGACAAGCGGAACGGGCTTTATAACATATTCGCTCTATTACGGTATCAATTCGGGACTTTTGGACAAAGCGACCTATCTTCCCTATGCCGAAGGTGCTCTCAGATATCTCACCGAAAAAGCCGTTAATGAAAGCGGCTACGTTGGATATGTTCAGCATATCGGCTCTGCCGCAACAAAAGCCACCACGGCAAACGACAACTACAATTTCGGCGTAGGTGCAACCCTTTACGCACTTTGTGAAGCTGCACGTTATTACGGCAGCGTTCAAGGCGATATGTACCCTTATCTGACACGCAAAACACTCGGCACGGTGTCTTTCAAAATCGGCGAAAACCACGTGTATAACGGTTTGACCGTCTCCGAGATAGACTCGTCTCCGTTCGTTGATGAAAACGGCAACACACTTGTTCCTCTCCGTGCTTTCGGCGAAGCACTCGGTGCCAAGGTTGTTTACAACGACAGTTTAAAAACCGCAATTTTGGTAAAAAACGATAACGTAATTTGTTTCACGGTCGGAAACAATAACTATTATATTGATTCCGATATTCACACAGCCGCAACGAGTGCCATTATCAACAACGGCCGCATCTATATACCTCTTCGTGCCGCTGCCGAAGCTTTCGGCAAGAGAGTTTACTGGAACGGCGAAAAACAGTTGATTACAATCGGCAGCAAAGAAAATCCTTTCTACACATGCCACTATCCCCTCATCGAAATGCTCGATCAAATCATCACCTCGGGCACTCTCCCCGAGCGTGACGAGAAAAACCTCGGCGATACCGCCATAACAACTCCCGATTTGGACAGCGAAAACAAAATCGCAATAGTTTCCGCCGTGGCAAGTCAAACACCCGAGAGCGAAAACCCCGCCGAAAACGCATTCGATAACGATATTTCGACACGCTGGGCGGCAAACGGCGAATGTGAGATAATATTTGACCTCGGAAATGCACAATATGTTGATTTTGTATCTGCAATGTTCTGGAAATATTCCGAACGCAGTACAAACTACGAAATCCATGTTTCCTCCGACGGAATAACATACAAAAACACCTTCTCGGGTCAAGCTCCTCAGGGAGTTATGGCTCATTCCACACCCGTCAAAGACACAGTCAGATACATCAAACTCATAGGTCACGGAACCAGCGCAGGCACTTGGACAAGCCTTTTGGAACTTGTTCCGTATTCAAAATAACATATAATAACCCCCTCAGTTGAGCGTTCCCAAGTTCCCCTTGGGAACGCTCAACGTTTCTTTTCCCCGCAACCGCCGCCTTCATGAGTGGTCAACTTCTTTCTCCCGCAAGTGCCTCACCTGTGAGCAGAACTGAATCTGCTCTGCTGTGCCTCTCGCTGTAGCGAAGCGCAAGCCTCACCTGTGCAAGGGGAGGTGGGTCGCTTTAGCGACTCGGAGGGGTTGCAGTTTAAATCCATCAATCGCACCGGACAACAATAACTTTTGGAGGGATTGTCATGCAGTCAAAACATAACAAACAGTTAGTTCCGTTGGCAAAACAACTGCGAAAAGAAATGACCAAAGAGGAACGCCATCTTTGGTATGATTTTCTGCGTTCCTATCCGATTCGCTTTTCGAGACAAAAGGTGCTCGGAAAATACATAGTAGA
>CAZRYW010000042.1:0-12180 GCA_964604405.1 uncultured Oscillospiraceae bacterium | reverse complement strand
TTTTGTCCCAAAAAAGTTCCCCCGAAAAAATAATCACACAAAAAAGGTGTTTTGCCGCTTCTTTTTCAAAGCGGCAAAACACCTTTTTTAATTTTTCTGTAAATATTCAATCAATATAAAACTTGTCATAAAGAGCCTTCGCCTTATTTTTGCCCAGTATTTCATCAAGCTCCAAAACGCTTACAAATCCGCCGTGTTCATCACGGTACGCTACAATTTTTCTTGCACTTTCTTCGCCGATACCGTCCACCAATTCGCATAGCTCATCTTGTGTGACTCGATTCAGATTAAGTGCGCCTTTTTCGGCATTGCCCTTGTATGGGACGACAATCTCTTCTCCGTCTTTAACGTATCCGGCCAAATTGACCCCGTCCGCAAAAGCGTTTTCATCAAAACCTCCGGCTGTATCAATCAAATCTTTGACACGTGTACCGAGCGGCACTTCATAATATCCGCTGTTTTTGACCGCACCTTTGATATGTACACCTAAAGTTTCCTTTTCATCGACTTCCCAATCGTCACGAGTATACGAATCCGTAATAAACGCCGTAACTATAAAAGTTATTATCAATACAATCGCAACAACAGTCACAATCAAGCTTCGTCTCTTTGTGTCTTTTTCGTTGAATTCATCAATCTTTCCCATAGCTACCTCTGTCAAACCGACTTTTCATACGCTTCGTCATGAATAAGATTGGGCGAATTATATGCACTCACCGCCAATGCGTCACAGCGTTCATTGTATTCATGACCCGCATGACCTTTCAGCCAAACAAGTTCGACATCGTGAATTTTCAACTGGATGAGTATTCTCTCCCACAAATCGGGATTAAGTGCTTTTTTTCCGTCCGATTTTTTCCAGCCCTTCTTCTTCCACGAATACACCCAACCGTTTTTGATTGCATCCACCAAATACTTCGAATCGCTGTACAACGTGACTTTGCAAGGCTCTCTCAAGGCTTCCAAACCGACAATTGCCGCCAAAAGCTCCATCCTGTTGTTCGTTGTCAACAAAAAGCCCTCGCTCATCACCTTTTCGTGACCGTTAAAAGTGAGTATGGCGCCGTAACCGCCTTTGCCCGGATTTCCGCTGCAAGCACCGTCGGTATATAAATTCACTTCTCTCATCTAATTACTTCGCCCATTGCCTTTGCCAAAGCTTCTTCGTTTCGTGCATCGGGTTTTTCACATCTTGCAAGACTCCAGCTTTCAAAGTGCGATACAGTCTCTCCTGCTTCGAGCAATTCGAGAGGCGACAAACATTCCATTTCCGTATATCCGTCACATGTATAACATTCGCAGTTGCAATTGTTGTCGGGATACTTTTTACCTCTTTCAAAACCGAATTTTTTAACAAATGCGGAATCATTCGCAAAATAAACCATATATCCGTGTTCGTTTGATACTCCGAGCTTTGCGGCTCTTTCCATGTTTTTCTGTTCAACCGTAACAAACTTATCGCCTATGTAAAATCTTTCATCGTTCATGGGAGTATACTGCCAGAAGCAAACCCACTTGTTGGGAAAAAATCCCGTATCCGTAACGTTTTGAGGAATAACGCACAAGCCGCCCGTCTGACACACAGTAACCGTCCAGGGTGCAATTTCGGTCGCCCACGCACCGCAGTTTTTAATCGTGTGTGTTATTTTAACATCGCCGTTTTCGTCCATTTGAACATCTGTCGTCTGCTGCATATGTGTCCATTCCTGTTCATCGGCTTCCAAAACCGCACCGTTTTGAGTCAATGTGCATTTAACCTTGTAGTCATCGGGATAATATGTTCTCGGATGTCTTTCGGGGCTTATCCAGAGACGGTGTCCGCCCACAACACACCATGTATCGCCTTTAAAAGGAGATTGAGACACATCGTTTGTATATTTGTTTGTTTTATCTTCAAAGAACATATTTTCTTCGCCAACATATGCGTAACGCACAATGTACGGACCTCTTTCAAGCGTTGCGATAAGTTCTTTTTCTCCGTTTGTAATTTTCAAACATTCACCGTAATTTTCATATATAACTTTCGAAACTTCAACCTTTGCCATTTAAAAATCCTCCTTAAAATAGTATCTTTTACCTCATTATAACTTTCTTTAAGGAAATTTGCAAGATAATTCTTGACTAAAGTGAATTTTTGTGGTATCCTATTTACTCGTAAGGGGTTTTCTTCCATGACAAATCGTTTTATGCAAGAAGCCATGACTGAGGCTCGCATCGCACTTGAAATCGGCGAGATTCCCATCGGTGCGGTAATTGTGAAAGATAATCAAATAATCGCAAGAGGTCATAACCTTAGGCAAACATACCGTGATGCCACGCTTCATGCCGAAGTTGTTGCAATCCGTGAGGCATGTAAGGTTTTGGGCGATTGGCGACTTGACGATTGTGATATCTATGTTACCTTGGAGCCTTGTACAATGTGTTCCGGTGCCATCATAAACTCTCGCATGCGACGTGTGTTTTTCGGTGCGTACGATGCCGAGTACGGCGGCGCAGGCGGAAAGATTGATCTTTTTGCTCCTTGTTATTTCGGCAGCAAAACCGAGGTTTACGGCGGTATAATGGAAAAAGAATGTACCGATTTTTTAAATGATTTTTTCAAATCAATCCGAGAAAAGAAAAAATCTCTTTAACCCCTCCCCCCTTTTTCTGACAATTCCATATTTGCAGTAAATTCTTTTTTTAGAATTTATCATATACGGAGAAGTATCGAAGTGGTCATAACGGACATGACTCGAAATCATGATGCCCCCCGAGGGACGTGGGTTCGAATCCCACCTTCTCCGCCATCAACCAAAAGAACACACGCAGTAGCGTGTGTTCTTTTGCGTATCGATAAAGTCGCCACTCGACTGCAAAATTCGATACATCATTCTATTTACCCCAACTATTGACAAAGAACCCAAAAACGGGTGTAAAGAACACTCACTCTGCCCCAAAAGTCCAACTTTCATGGGAGGATAAAGCTCTTTACACCCGTTCTTATTTATTTGTAATTATTTTTTCAAAGCAATTGCCTTTTTAACGTTTTCCGCAATATTCTTAGCCGTCAAGCCGTACATTTCCAAAAGTTCTGCGGGCTTACCGCTTCTGCCGAACACATCCTGTGTTCCCACTCTGAGGAGAGGACACGGACATTCTTCGCAAAGAACTTCGGCAACCGCACTTCCGAGACCGCCGATAACGTTATGTTCTTCGGCAGTAACGATAGCACCTGTCTTTTCAGCCGCATTCTTAATGATTTCACGGTCAATGGGCTTAATTGTATGAATATTGATAACGCCTACATTCAAGCCTTCTTCTTCGAGCATCTTTGCCGCTTCCACAGCTTCGGGAACCATAAGACCCGTAGCAACAATAGTAGCATCAACGCCGTCTTTCAATGTAACGCCCTTGCCGATTTCAAATTCGTAGTTTTCGTCAAACATCATGGGCACAGCCAATCTGCCGAATCTGAGATAAACAGGACCGTCATACTTGATAGCCGCTTCTACGGCTTTCATAGCTTCCCAATGGTCTGCGGGGTTAATAATAACCATATTGGGAATAGTTCTCATAATACCTATATCTTCAAGGCACTGGTGACTCGCACCGTCTTCGCCTACGGAAATACCCGCATGAGTAGCACCGATTTTAACGTTGAGCTTGGGATAAGCAACGCTGTTACGAATCTGTTCAAACGCTCTGCCTGCCGCAAACATAGCAAAACTCGATGCAAAAACAGTTCTGCCCGTAGATGCGATACCTGCTGCCGTTGCAATCATGTTGCCTTCTGCAATACCTGTATTGATAAATCTTTCGGGGAACTTTTTCTTGAATGTATCTGTCTTTGTGGACTTGGAAAGGTCGGCATCCATTACTAAAATGTCATACTTTTCACCAAGTTCAGCTAAAGCCATACCGTAGCTTTCTCTTGTAGCTTTCTTATCTGCCATTTTGTATTACCTTCCTTTCTTACGCTTCGAGGCCCTTGATTGTAGCGTCAAGCTCACTCATTGCCTGTTCAAACTGTTCTTTGTTGGGAGCCGCACCATGCCAAGCGGGGTTGCCTTCCATGAACGAAACGCCCTTACCCTTAACACTCTTTGCCAAAATCATTGTGGGCTTGCCTTTTGTTTCCTTTGCTTCGTTGATTGCGTCCAAAATCGCATCATAGTTGTGAGCATCGATTGTTATAACATTCCATCCGAAAGCACGGAACTTGTCGTCAATAGGTTCGGAATTCATAACGTCGGTAATCTTACCGTCAATCTGCAAACCGTTGTAGTCAACAAAAGCCGTAAGATTGTCAAGCTTGTAATGAGCGGCAAACATTGCTGCTTCCCAAACCTGACCTTCTTCCAATTCGCCGTCACCCAAAATTGTGTAAACTCTGTAATCCTTGTTTGCAAGCTTGCCTGCCAAAGCCATGCCGTTAGCGGCAGAAATACCTTGACCGAGAGAACCTGTTGACATATCTATTCCGGGGATTCCCTTCATATCGGGATGACCTTGAATGTAGCTGTCCGTTCTTCTGAGTGTATATACGTCTTCAACGGGGAAAAATCCTTTTTCCGCAAGAGTTGCGTAAAGTGCGGGAGCACAGTGACCTTTCGAAAGTACGAATCTGTCTCTGTCTTCCATCTTTGGATTTTCGGGATCCACATTCATAACCTCAAAATAAAGTACGGAAAGAATATCGCAAATAGATAAACTTCCGCCGGGATGACCTGACTGTGCATTGTAAATGCCTGTAAGCGCGTGCTTTCTCGCTTTATAAGCGTGGAGAGCAATTTCGTTCTTGTTCATCGTTTATCCTCCTTGTTTAAATATGCTAAATTAAATATATCTTCCAGTCTTTCAACATCACCGCGAAGGTACAAAACCCCCGCAAGCGTTTCAAAGCCGGTTGCCCATCTGTAATCTACCGCGTCGGCGTTCTTCGGAACGTGACCGCTTTTGGCATTTCTGCCCCATTTAACAATCCCCACCTCTTCTTCGGTAAGGAATTGTTCAATATTGTGTATACTCCGTGCCTGTGCCTGTGCACTGACAGTCGAAATTGCGTCTTTATGAATATCATTGATAGGTCTCTCTCCCTTTTCGAGCTCTTTTGTTCTCACGAAAAGGTCATATACCGTATCGCCTATATACGCCAAAGTTATCGGAGAGTAATCCTTGTAATTGAGTTTTTCGGATCCGAACATCACGCTTTTCTCCATTTCACACCCTGCGGTGTGTCCTCAAGCACAATACCTTTTTCTTTCAAATAATCTCTGATCTCATCGGCACGGGCAAAATTCTTTTCTTTTCTTGCCGTCTGTCTTTCTTCAATGAGTTTTTCAATCTCGTCGGAAAGACTGTCATCCTTTCTGTTTTGCAAAAGTCCCAACACTCCTCCGATTTCGCTTATAAGACTTTCGGCATATTCGAGAGTTTCTTTGTTCATGTTTTCTTTGCCGTTAATGTATCTGACAGCCTCAAAAATTGCCGCAATCGCATCTGCTGTATTCAAATCGTCTTCCATGGAAGCGACAAATTTTGCTTTATACGAATCCATTGCGTCTTTGATTTCGCCGTCTATCTCACCCGATTGTGCATTCGATGCAAGGAATTTCAAATTGCCCAAACAATTATACATTCTCTCCAAGCTGCTCTTTGCCGCCTCCATCAATTCATCGGAGAAATTGATCGGGCTGCGGTAATGTGCCGACAGCATAAAGAATCTTATAACCTCATAGTCATACTTTTCGGAAATATCTCTTACCGTGAAAAAGTTATTCAAGCTCTTGCTCATTTTTTCGTTGTTTATCTTGATAAATCCGTTATGCATCCAATAATTTGCAAAAGTACATCCGTTTGCACATTCGCTCTGCGCTATTTCGTTTTCATGATGCGGAAAAACAAGGTCCACACCGCCGGAATGAATATCAATCGTCTTTCCGAGGTATTTATTAACCATTGCGCTGCATTCTATATGCCAACCCGGGCGACCTATTCCCCAAGGGCTGTCCCAACCGATTTCGTCGTCTTTTCTCTTTTTCCAAAGGGCAAAGTCGGCTGCGTCACGCTTGCCGTCTTCGAGTTCTTTTCTCACGCCCTCCATCAAATCGTCGAGGGGCTTGTGCGAAAGTTTTCCGTAACCGGGATCGCTCTTAACCGAGAAATAAACGTCTCCGTCAACCTCGTAAGCGTGTCCCTTTTCGATAAGCGTTTCGATTATTTCGATTATCGCATCAATATTTTCCGTTGCTCTGGGGTGCACCGTCGCTTCACGTATGCCGAGCCCTTTCGCATCGACAAAATATTCCTTGATGTATTTATCGGCAATTTCTTTTACCGTTATTCCTTCTTCTTTGCTCTTGTTGATGAGCTTGTCGTCAACATCCGTAAAGTTTTGTACAAAAGTCACCTTGTAACCGAGATATTCGAAAAAATTACGAAGACAGTCAAACACGATAAAAGGTCTTGCGTTTCCGAGGTGAAAATAGTTATACACCGTCGGTCCGCACGAGTACATTTTTACCTCGCCCTCTTTAACCGGCTTGAACTCTTCTTTTGTACGAGTCATCGTATTATATAACTTCATTGTCATCATTCCTTATCATTTTATCTTCTGATACCTTGCATATCTTCGATTTCGCGTCTCAACTGTTCGATTTCCGACTGCATTCTCGCAAACTCCGCACCGATAAGATCGGGTGTTGCCGCCCAGTCGATATCACCGACTCTGACGCCGTTAATTTTTTTCACTCTTGCCGGTGCTCCGACACAAGTGCAGTTTTCGGGTACTTCGTGCAAAACAACGCTGTTTGCCGCAATCACCGAATTATCACCGACTTTAAAAGAACCGAGCACTTTCGCTCCCGCACCTATAAGAACGTTGTTTCCGATAGTAGGATGTCTTTTGCCCTGTTCTTTACCCGTACCCCCGAGAGTAACTCCCTGGTAAATCGTACAATTGTCGCCGACTATAGCGGTCTCGCCTATAACAACTCCGCTGCCGTGGTCAATCAAAAGGCCTCGCCCGATAGTCGCACCGGGGTGTATTTCTATTCCCGTCACCAATCTGGCAAACTGACTCACCAATCTCGCCGAAAAAAATCTTTTATGTTTATAAAGCCAATGCGAAAAGCGATGAAAATGTACAGCGTGCAATCCCGAATACAAGAAAAATACCGTCAGCGGACTTTTGGCCGCAGGGTCACGTTCCATAATGCTTTTCACGTCATAGCGTAGGGATTTAAACATTCCAATCCTCCCAATATACATATACCTTTCTATTATTATATATTAAACACAAAAAAAATACAACACTTTTTTAAAAAAGCATCACAACAAAAGCAAGATTAAAAAGATTGGATTTCTTGCACGCACAACCGAACAAACTCTTTTAAAACGTCATGTTTTCAATAAAACGTTTTTCAAAATATTCATTTCCCGCCAAATCGACATATTCCGCATTTTTCAAAATCGACCGCACGTCATATTCTCCGCACGAGTATTTTATCACTCCGAGCAATGCCGAATTGTTTACACATACTGTTTTTCCGACAAGCTTTTTCGGAAAAAGTCCAACGGCAAATGCGTTTCCCATATTCATTTTCGACGAAAACCCGCCTGCCACAAAAAGCTTGTCTATCGCATCATATCCGATACCCGCTTTCTTCACCAAAGCTTCCATTGCCGAGTGTATCGCCGCTTTTGCCAATTGAAACTTTCGAACATCCTCTTGATTGATACTTACATTCTCTGCGATTTCGCATTCGCCGTCCTCGCAAAATCCGCTTTTATCTATAAACTCTCCGTCCAACAGAACCTTTATCGCATCAATCAGTCCCGTTGCGCATATTCCTTTCGGTTTAACATTTCCGATTGTAAATACGTTTCTTCCCGTATACGAATATATTGCCCCCTCGGTTGCGCTCATACCCATTGATATGTTAACTCCCTCAAAGCACGGTCCCGCCGCGGCAGAAGTTGCATAACAAACGTTTTCTCCGTACAAAACAATTTCCGCATTTGTGCCCAAATCAACCAAAAAATTATATTTACCGCACTTTGCCCGACCGACATAGTTCAGTCCCGCCGTAATATCCGCACCGACAAACGGTGCAATCGAGCACATCGAAATTATTTTTTCGACTTTATCCGTTCCGATTTCTCGACCCGTCATCATTCTCTCCGTCAAAAACACCGCTTCGTAAGGTGCTCTCCCCATCCCCGACGGGTCTTCACCGAACAGTATGTGCAGCATCACGGTATTTCCCACGACATACAAATTTTGTATTTTTGGGGTTTCGAACTCATTTGCGATATCGTCAATCATTTTACAAATTACGTCCGTTAAAACCTTTCGCAGCACTTCCACTGCGTTTTTTTCGGAAAATTCTATTCTCGATATTACGTCCGCCGCAAAAGCACGCTGCGGATTGTTTTCCGTAACGGTTCTAATCACTTTCTTTTCGTCACGGTTAACCAATGCCAAAACAAGCGTGGTTGTTCCCACATCGAGGCAAAAGCACATGTTTTTCGCAGCACATCCCGTCTCGTCCGTCACGGCGTTTGTCGCAATCGCTTGATTTTTTTTTATTTCCGCCGTTATATCCGCATGGATTTCATATTGACATGACAGCACTTCTTCTCCGTTCACCGTCACCTTGCATTTTCCGCATTTTCCCATTCCCCCGCACGGGTGGTCGGTTGCGATTTTTTCTCTCAAAAGCACATCTTTCAACTTTTCGCCGTCCGATGCTAAAACCGTCTTTTCTTTACCGTTTTCCGTGAGTGAGACACAATGCATCAGACTCACGGTTATTCCTCTTCGAAAGGCATTACGAGTGCCGCACCGAAATAAACAACCAGCGTCGCTCCTACGCTTATCACACCCAAAATCAATGCGATGATTCTCACGATTGTCGAATCTGTATCGAGATATTTCGCAATTCCTCCGCAAACACCGCACAATTTTTTATCTTTTCTTGATTTTGCAAGTTTTTTCATCATTATCACCTCATAGAGTATTATATATTTCTTTTTCGACAAATTCAATCCGCAGTTTAATTTTCATGTCCGAACCAGCCCTTCAAACACGAATAAAGCTTTTTAAATCTCTCGTATCCCTCATCGTACTTTTTTGCCGCAATCGGGTCATATGTGATTTTTTCTTTCATTTTCACAACGCTGTCACAGGCTTCTTTTACGCTTTCGTATTTTCCGTCCGCAACCATTGCCAATATCGCTCCCCCGTATGAAGGTCCTTCTTCGCACACGGGTTTCACAACATCGGTCTTCAAAATATTTGCAAGCATATGCATCCACAATCGGCTTTTTGCACCGCCTCCGCAAACTCTCGCTTCAAGGATTTTTATATTGCACCTTTCCGCAGCTTCAACACAATCTCTCAAAGCGTAACAAACGCCCTCCAAAACGGCTTTTCCCATATCCGAGCGTTTTGTATCCATGCTCATTCCCGCAAAAGTGCCTCTTGCGTAAGGGTCGTTATGCGGACTTCTCTCGCCCATCATATACGGCAAATAAAAAACCTTGTTTTCGCCGTTTGCGCTTTCGTCCTCCAAGCTTCCGTAATCGGTCGAATCCAAAATATCTTCTATCCACCACTTGTTACAGCTTGCGGCACTCAATATGCATCCCATGAGATGGTATTTTCCGTTTGCATGACAAAACGAATGCAGTGCATTTTCTTTATCGACTCCGAACGTGTCGCTTGATATAAAAACCGTACCGCTTGTTCCCAGCGATATCGAACACATTCCGTCTTCCACCACTCCGAGTCCTACGGCTGCGGCGGCATTGTCTCCTCCGCCTGTCGCAACGGCAACCTCTCCCCATTTCAATTCGTCCGCAATTTCTTTTTTCACCGTTCCGCACTTTTCATACGACTCCTTGACTTGCGGCAACATATCCTCATTGATTGAACAAATTTCGAGCATTTCTTTGCTGTAACAACGGTTTTTCACATCATAAAGCAGCATTCCCGATACATCGCTCACATCGGTCACAAATTTTCCCGTGAGATTATATACAAGATAATCTTTCGGAAGCATTATTTTTCGGCAACGGGAAAAATTTTCTTTTTCGTTATCCCTCACCCACATTATTTTAGGAGCAGTAAATCCCGGGAAAGCAATGTTTGCCGTCATGGCGGTCATTTTCTCTTTTCCGATGACTTCGTTCAAATACTCACATTCTTTAACGCTTCTCGAATCGTTCCAAAGAATTGCGTTTCTTATCACGCAATCGTTTTCGTCAAGCATCACCAAACCGTGCATCTGTCCCGCCACACCGATTGCCCGTATCTTATCCTCGTATCCGACCGTGAGCTTTTTCAGTCCCTCGATTGTCTTATCATACCAATCTTTCGGATTTTGTTCGCTGTAACCTTCTTTCGGATAATATATCGGATATTCCTCCGTAACGCTTTTCAAAACATTTCCGTCACCGTCACACAAAATCATCTTGACGCTCGACGTTCCCAAATCAATACCTATGTACACTTTTTTCACATCCTAAAAAAATTACGGGAACATATGTATATTCACAACAGTCCCCGAATTTATTCTCAATTTATATTAAAACAGCTTCTGCACACCGAAAAACGATGCTGCAAAAAGCAAAACCAACACAAACACAATCGCAAGCGCTTTTACAAACGTTTTCCATCCGCCCGCAGAGTCTTCTTCATCGTCATCTTCCTTTGTTTTATTTCCGCAATAGCGACAAACCTCGTCCTCTTCGGAGAGTGTGTACCCGCACACGGGACACTTTTTCCAAATCGGCAGAGTAATCGAAATCATTTCCTCAAGTGGCGTCGAACATACTTCACAGCATATTGCACCGTCTTTGTTTTTCGCTCCGCAATTTTTACATTCCATGTAGACCAACTCCTTGTTATGCCTTTATTTTATAACAAGACATAACAAATTTCAACCCCCATAACGCAAAAAATCACCGTGCAAATCTCTTTGCATGATGATTTTTTTGCCTTTTCAAAACAATCCTTTTTCTTTTTTCAGTTTCAAAATTTTTCTCACGCTTTCGTCTATGCGTTCCTCTGTTATTTCCCCCGCATTAACGGCATTTTCTATACTTTCTACAACCTCTTGCACGTCTTTGGGCATCAACAGCATATCGTTTCCCGCACAAATTGCCGCAACCGCCGCTTCACCGGGAGTATACTCCTCGGTTATCGCACCCATCGAAAGCGAATCGGTTATAACTATTTTTTCAAAACCCAAATCGCCTTTCAAATACCCCTCTATAACTTTTTTCGACAACGATGACGGCATATTGTCCGTATCGCAATTCACAAGTGTCATGTGCGATACCATCACAAAATCGCACCCTGCTTCAATTCCTTTTTTAAAAGGCACAAACTCGCACTCAAAAAGCTCCTCTTCGCTTCTTTCGCTTGACGAATATCCGACATGCGAATTCACCTTGGTGCTTCCGTGTCCGGGAAAATGCTTCAAAACAGACGACACTTTTTTCATCTGCATTCCGCCAACCTCCGCTGCGACGCATCCTGCCACCCACTCGGGGTCCGTTCCGAAACTTCTATCACCTATCTCGCTGTTTTTTTCATATATTATAACGTCCGCAACAGGTGCGAAATCAACGTTAAACCCCAATTCACCAAGCTCCGAGCCGAGTGTTTGACCTATCGAATACGCCTCTTCAAAGCTCTCCACGTTTTTCATCGGTTTGATTTTCGTCGTTCCCATTTTCGAGTTTGACGCAACCCTCGCCACTCTGCCGCCTTCTTCGTCCACTCCGATAAAAAGCGGAATTTTCGAATAACTTTGCGTATTTTCAATCATTTGGATAACTTGCTCTCTGTTTTTGATGTTTTGCGCAAAATATATTATCCCGCCCACAGGATATTTTTCGATTGCATTTTTCGTTGTTTCGCCGCTTTGCACCACACACCCCACTCCCGTAATCGACTCGGGTGTAACAAAAAGCATCTGGCAGATTTTTTCTCTCAGAGTCATATCTTTCAACAACTCTTCCGTTTCATCAATCTCGACAACCTTACTTTCGGTTTCAATCTCTGTTTCGGATATATTTCCTCCGCACCCCGTCATAGTGAGTACAAGTGTCAATGTGCTTATCACAGCGGTTTTCAGCCCGTTCAAAAAATTCATTTTTATCAATCCTCTTTTCATTTTTTTCATAATA
>CAZRYW010000041.1:0-12576 GCA_964604405.1 uncultured Oscillospiraceae bacterium | reverse complement strand
ATCAGGAAATCGTAGCTCTGCATGAGCATATAGTTAAATTCAAGGAACGACAAACCTTTTTCGAGTCTCTGCTTGAAGCATTCCGCCGTAAGCATCTTGTTAACTGAGAAACACGTACCGATATCTCTCAAAAATTCAACATAATTGAGATTCAAAAGCCAGTCCGCATTGTTCACCATAAGAGCTTTTCCGTCCGAAAAATCAATAACCGAGGAAAGCTGTTTTTTAAAGCATTCGCAGTTGTGATTGATAATTTCGGGAGTCATCATCTGACGCATATCCGTTCTGCCCGAAGGGTCGCCCACCATGCCCGTGCCGCCTCCGACCAAAGCAATGGGACGGTGACCGTAATTTTGCATATGACGCATAACAACCATCTGCAAAAAATGACCTACATGCAAAGAATCCGCCGTGGGGTCAAAGCCTATATAAAAAGTAACCTTTTCTTTTCCGAGGAGTTCTCTTATTTCTTCTTCGTGAGTTGTCTGTGCAATCAAACCTCTCTCACGAAGCTCATCAAATACGTTAGTATTCATTACAAGTTCCGCCTTTCGATAATATAGAATTATACTTCTATATTATACACTATCTTCCACGTTCTTTGCAACCTTTTTTTATCATATCTATTGATTTAGCTCCGATTTTGTTATAATATTAACCTGAACATCTCTGAATACGGAGGATATTACATGATAAAACGATTCTTTTCACATAACGGTGCCGATTTATATCTGCTTTTTGCGGTTTTGATATCGGCAGTTTTCGGAATATTTATGATAAACAGCGCAACCGCCTCTCTCGGCGGCAACTATGTTCTCATACAATCTCTCGCACTTTTTTTGGGGTTGTCGGCAGCATTGGTGATAGCTTTTCTCGACTATTCGATTCTCTACAAGCTTCGATACGTCGCAATGGGCGTGGGCTTGGTGTTGTTGTGCCTTGTTCTTCTGCTCGGTTTCGGTCGTGAAGACACAGGTACCCAAGGTTGGATTGACCTCGGCTTTGTCAACATTCAGCCTGCCGAAATCGCAAAAGTATGTTTCCTTGTTTCGTTTGCGGCGCATGTTTCCCGCATACGTGAGGATATCAACTCTATAGCCAACATCTTACTTCTCATATTGCATCTTGCCGTACCCGTCGTACTCATTTTGCTGCAACCCGATATGGGTACCGCACTCGTTTTCGTTTTCATGTTTATAGTCATGATGTTTTTTGCGGGAATAAGCGCAAAATATATTGCCGCAGCTTTTGCGGGCGGTATCGGAGTCTGCGTTCTTGCATGGTTTTTTGTATTAAACAATATCCAAAAAGCACGTTTCTTCTCTTTCCTCAATCCCGAAGAGGACCCTCTCGGCACGGGTTATCACATCATTCAGTCCAAAATTGCCGTAGGTTCGGGACAGCTTTTCGGTACAGGCTATCAAAACGGTATTCAAACCCAAATGGGCTATCTTCCCGAAAAACAGACCGACTTCATTTTTTCCGTCATCTGCGAAGAACTCGGATTTATGGGTGCAATCGCCGTTATAGGTCTTTTGTTCTTCATTCTTTTCCGCATTTTAATCAATGCTCGCCGTTCCCGAGACTCATTCGGCGAAATGCTTTGCACAGGCGCTGCGGCAATGCTGTTTTTCCACACGGTCGAAAACATCGGCATGTGCATCAATCTTCTTCCCATAACGGGTATACCTCTCCCGTTTTTCAGCTACGGCGGCTCCAACATGATAACCAGCTTCATTTCGATAGGCATCGTATTGTCGGTGTCATTCCATCGCCGTGACAATACATTTCTTTAATATAATTAATTTCCAAACGGACAGAAGATTACTCCTCTGTCCGTTTTTCGTTTGTCTGTTTTTCGTTTCTGATTTTCGGCAGTAAAAACAGTACGCAGCAAAGATTCGGCAAAGCCATCAATGCACATGATATGTCTCCGATTGCCCAGGCAACCTCCAGTTGCATAATACTTCCCGAAAATACCGTAACCGCATACAGCATTTTATAAACGTTTTGCTTTTTTTCTCCGAAAAGATACCTTGTGCACTCAATCCCGAAAAACGACCATCCGACAACGGTCGTAAAAGCAAAAAACGTTATTGCCAAATCCAGTATTCCTCCGCCCACTCTGCCGAGCGAAGTATAAAATGCCGATTGTGTCGATGCCGTATTTGACGAAAGTATCGCCAATGCCGTCAGCGTGCATATCACTATCGTGTCTATAAAAATCGACGTTGCGCCTATTTTCCCCTGCTCATGCGGACTTTTCGCATTTGAGCGAGACGATAATATCACCGTACTTCCCACCCCAGCTTCGCCGCTCATGACCCCTCTGGCAATTCCGTTTGCCACGCTTCCCGACACAAAAGCCTTCAAACTCAGCGCCTCCGAAAAAATATCCCGAAAAACCCCGGGCAGGTTTTCCGCATTTATGCAAATCACGCAAAGTGCCGATATTATATAAAACCCGCTCATTATCGGAACAAAAAAATCCGTAAATTTCGTAATGCCTTTCAGCCCGCCTCTTATAATCATATACGCAAGCAGAGCCAAAATACCTCCCGTCACCCACTTTTCCACGCCGAATCCAGTATAAAGTGCCGCAGCTGCCGAATTTGACTGTACCAAATTTCCTATTCCGAAGCTTGTTACAATGCAAAACGCGGCGAACGCTTTCGACACGCCATGCGGCATATAACCTATGGGTTGTCTGTTTTCGTTTTTGTACTTTATCCCAAGCGCATTTTCGCAGTAGGATACCGCCATTCCCAAAATCGCCGCAACCCACATCCAAAAAACCGCACCCGCACCTCCGTATGTTATCGCAAGAGACACTCCGACAATATTCCCCGTGCCTATCGTCGATGCCAAATTCACAAAAAGTGTTTGTATCGGCGACACATCGCCCGTATTCTTCTCTTCTTCGCCTCTGTCGGCACCTTTTTTTATTACGATTATCGCTGCCGATGCTATCCCCGCAATCAAAAACAACGGTATGAACATATAATTCCATAAAATATTTTTAACAAAATCAAGCATACACTTCACTCCTTGGTTATACTATGGAAAAAGGAGCTAAAATATAACGGAAAAGTTGACTTTTCCTATCCTTTTTGTTACAATTAAAAGAAATATTTTTCTTTTTTTGCGGAGGCAATTATGAATCTTGAACACAATTCCAGAAAATCTTTTTACCGCTACCCGAAGGGTGCCGTAAAAACCGATTCCACAATCAGATTACGTATCAGCGTTGCATCCATGTTCATTCCCGAAAGAGTTTCTCTCTATGTCAACGCTGTCGAATATCAAATGCATTATATTTTCTCGCTTACCGGTTCGAGAATATACGAATGTACCATCAAAGCGCCTTCCGAAGGCGGGCTTTTGTGGTATTCGTTCAGAGTCGATGCCGACGGAGAAACAAAATGGTACTCCAACAACAGAGAATTTTTGGGAGGCATCGGTCAAATCTACAGAGATCGACCCGATATCGCATATCAAATCACAGTATATGACAAAAGCTATCATACTCCCGACTGGATAAAAAACGGCATCGTATATCAGATTTTTCCCGACCGCTTTTATCGAGGCGAAGAAACACCCATTCACGGCATCGCCCGCACATGGGGAGACGAGCCGTTTTACACAGCCGAAGAATTCGGCGGAAAATATCTCTCCAACGACTTTTTCGGTGGAACGCTCTCCGGCATCGAACAAAAGCTTCCCTATCTTGCCGACCTCGGCGTAACCGTTATTTATCTCAACCCCATTTTCAAAGCTTTTTCAAATCATCGTTATGATACCGGCGATTACGAAACCGTCGATGAAACACTCGGCACAAACGAGGACTTCAAGCGCCTTGCAAAAAAAGCTTCCGATATGGGAATACGCATCATTTTGGACGGTGTTTTCAGCCACACGGGCTCCGACAGCCGCTACTTTAACAAATACGGTCATTACGATTCCGTAGGTGCATATCAAAGCACATCTTCCCCCTACTACAGTTGGTACACCTTCAAAGGAGACCGTGACCATTACGAGTCGTGGTGGGGATTTGATACGCTTCCCAACACCAACGAGCTTGATCCCGAATACGAAAAATACATCCTGACAAATTCCGACAGTATCATCAAGCGTTGGATTGAAAACGGTGCCTCCGGTTGGCGACTCGATGTTGCCGACGAACTTCCCGACAAATTCATACTCGACTTGCGCCGTGCTCTCAAAGAAAAAGATCCCGACGCTCTCGTTATCGGCGAAGTTTGGGAGGATGCTTCAAACAAAGTCAGCTACGACGAAAAACGCAAGTTTTTGCTCGGAAAATCTCTTGACGGCGTAATGAACTATGTTTTCCGCAGCGCCGTTTTGGAATATCTCAAAGGCGAAAACTCATCTCTTTTCTCTCGACGTATTCTTTCAATGGTCGAAAACTATCCCGCCGAAGCACTCCATGCCTCGCTCAATCTCATTTCCACACACGACGTTCCCCGTGCGCTCACGATTCTTTCGGATGCACCCGATGTATCCGAGCTTGATCGCAGAGGTCAAAAAGCCGTCGTTATGTCCGACGAGAAACGCAGGTTGGGCATTGCGAGATTAAAACTTGCGATTCTTATGCAGTTTACTCTCCCCGGTGCTCCGTGCGTTTATTACGGTGACGAAATAGGCATGTACGGCTATGCCGACCCGTTCAATCGTCGTTGTTTTGATTGGAACAAAACCGATTGCACTCTTCACACTCTCACAAAACACTATGCAAAGTTGCACAAAAAATATCAGGTTCTCCGCACGGGCGAACTCAACATGGTTTACACGGTCAATTCAACCGTGTGCTATCTCAGATACAACAACGTGTTCGGCGAAGACAAAACACAATACAAAGTGTTGACTTGTATAAACGCTTCTCAAACCATCTGCGAACATTTGCACTTGGAAATGGGCAGGTTCAATTTCGATACCGCAACAGACTACGAAACAGGCGAAAATATTTCCTACGAAAACCATTGCCTTGATATTACTCTGCCGCCCCTTTCATCCAAAATTTTGATTTTGGAAAAATGTTCCGCCGAGTGTTACGACACTCAATACAATTAATCCTGCGGCAATGTGTAGCCAATCTTCTATCAAAGGAGCTGTTTCCGACATGTCCGAAATTTTCACATCTCCCATCTATTCCGTCTCTGAAGACGGCAGCGGCGTAGCACGTTTTGACGGCTACACCGTTTTCGTCAAAGGAGCCGTTATAGGTGACGAATGTAAAATACAAATCACCAAGCGTAACAAAACCTACGGTTTCGGTAAAATAATCGAAATTTCAAAGCCGTCGGCTTCACGTGTTGAGCCCGTTTGCCCTCAGTTCGAAGAATGTGGCGGTTGCACCCTTTTGCATACCGATTATTCCACGCAGCTCATTTTAAAACGTGAAACCGTTCACAATGCCGTCACACGCATCGGCGGTTTTGAAAACGTAACGATTCACGACACCGTCCCCTCCGTCCCCGCTTTCAACTATCGCAATAAAAGTCAATACCCCGTCGGAGGCACGGCATCAAATGTCAAAATCGGATTTTATGCACCCAGAAGCCACAATGTTATCGACTCAAAATCCTGTGCAATCGAAAATCCCGATGCAAGGCTCATCATCGATGCTTTTCGCAAATGGATGACCGATTTTAACATATCCCCCTATTCCGAGGACAACCACACGGGCACAATCCGACACATATATTCTCGCATCGGCGAAAGCATCATGATTGTCATAGTTTCACGCACCCGTGAGATTGAGCATACGGACGAGCTTAAAAACGCTCTGCTTGCTCTCCCGCTCTCAAAACCCATCGGCGGCATAACAGTCAACATCAATTCCGCCCGCACCAACACCATCCTCGGCAAATACGACTATACTCTCTACGGCGAAAAATTCATATATGCCAAAATCGAAAATCTTACATACAAAGTCAATTACAAGTCGTTTTTCCAGGTCAATCCCCATACCACAAATCTTTTATATCAAAAAGCTCTCGACCTTTGCTCTCTCACAGGCAACGAAACCGTTTTCGACCTTTATTGCGGCATAGGTACAATCAGCCTGTTTTTGGCACAAAAAGCAAAAAAAGTTATCGGAATCGAAATCGTTCCCGAAGCCGTGGACGATGCCCGTGAAAATGCCGATATCAACAGCATTTCAAACGCTCTGTTCTATTGCGGAGCTGCCGAAGACGTTTGTCCGCCGCTTATTAAAGCAGGCGAAAAAGCCGATGTTGTCGTTGTCGATCCGCCTCGCAAAGGCTGTGACGAAAAACTTCTTGACGCAATCGGCAAAATGTCTCCCGAAAAAATCGTATACGTTTCATGTAACGTCTCGACTTTTGCACGTGATGCCAAAATCCTCCGTGAAAAATACGGATATAAACTGGACGAGGTTTTCCCTTTCGACCAGTTCCCCCACTCAATGCATGTGGAGTGTGTGGCGTTAATGACAAAGGTAAATTAACGAAACGTCAGAATGTCTGATAATTCAATTGATGATTGAAGATTAAACAATGACAAGAAAAAATAATCTTAAAAAGGTGTAAGGTCTTATTTGATTATAAAGGCTTTACACCTTTTTTCGGTATTGATTTCATATAGAAAGTTAAAGAGCCGGACAGCACACTCACAAATGAAATTCAAATATTTTGCAAGCCATTACCACAAAATGAATTATTTTTTAAAAGTGGGCATAGAATATTGACAGAATTCACAGATCGGGTTAAAATATATTCACAAAGCATATTACCGAAAATTTAAAATAATTCAAAAAGTGGGAATAGGAGAATGCGATATGCAATTTATTTCAAGAAAAAAATATTTAGATGAACTGATTGAATTGTATGGTACACCTGATATAAAAGTTATTACCGGCATTAGGCGAAGCGGTAAATCGGTATTATTGCAAGAGTTTATCACCTATTTGAAGTCCTTAACAAAGCAGATAAATATTGTAATGATAAATCTTCAAGAATTAGAGTTTGACAATCTATTAGATTATCATGAGTTGCATAAGTATATTCTGGAACAATACAAAGAAGGAATGAGTAATGTTTTATTAATTGATGAGGTCCAGTTATGTTCTCAATTCGAGCTTGCAATTAATAGTATTCATTCAAAAGGTATCTATGATATTTATATTACCGGCTCAAATGCATTTTTGTTAAGTTCGGATTTAGCAACGCTTTTCACAGGAAGAACGATAGAAATAAAGGTATACCCATTTTCTTTTGCAGAATATCTTACCTATTATAAAATTACCGACAGATATGATGACGCTTTTGATCAATATGTACGAACAGGCGGAATGCCGGGAGCATACGCATACAAAACGGAAGATAGGAGGTATGATTATATCAGAGATGTATATTCAACCATTCTTATCAGGGACTTGGTCGAAAAATATAAGATAAGAAATAAATCAGAGTTCACTAATATATCTGAATTTATGATGGATAACATCAGTAATTTATTATCCCCCAATAATATCAGCAAAACATTAAATAATAACAAAAGTGAGATAACCCGAAAGACAGTATCAAAATACATTGATTACTTGAAAAATGCCTTTTTGTTTTATGAGGTAAAAAGGTATGACTTAAAAGGAAAAAAATATCTGTCAAATAACAGTAAATATTATCTTTGTGATACATCATTTCGCTATGCTGTCAATGGTACACGAAATATGGATTTCGGAAGAGTTTATGAGAATATCGTCTATTTGGAATTGCGTCGGAGAGGCTATGAGGTATATGTGGGAAAGCTCTATAGAAAAGAAATAGACTTTGTGGCTATTAAACGCAATGAAAAAATCTATATTCAAGTATCAGACAATATTACAGATGAAAATACTTTTGACAGAGAGGTTTCACCGTTACTTCAAATCAAAGACGCATATCCTAAAATGGTAATTGCTCGTACACGACACGAGGAGTATCAATATGAGGGCATAAAAATTGTAGATATTGCAAACTGGCTATCGAATTAGTCAAAAATATTTATTAAGCAATCTCGGTTAAAACAACAGGTGTTGAGTTACGTACTTCCCCCACTCAATGCATGTCGAGTGTGTCGCAAAACTCATCAAATAAAATGCACAAAAAACACATCCGATCCATGATATCGGATGTGTTTTTTTTAACAATAATGATAATCTTTTCTTTTGATAATATAAAAACCAACCGTAACCGCCATTGCGAAAATTTCCGCAACAACCAACGAATACCAAACTCCGTCCAAGTCAAAAAATACAGGCAAAATCAAAACTCCCGCCGTTTGAAAGAGTAGCGTTCTCAAAAACGAAATCGTCGCAGATACAACGCCGTTGTTCAATGCCGTAAAAAACGCCGACCCGAAAATACTGAATCCCGCAAACAACACCGACAATGCATAAAAATGAAAAGCCGTCACCGTCATATCAAGTACCGTAGGATCGCTTCCGACAAAAATTTTCGCCAACGGTTCTGACAATCCGTAGGCAATCATCGCCATGGCGACAGCGAAAATCGCAATCAATATGTTGCTTCTTTTAAACAATCCTTTCAACTCGTCACGGTTTTGCGCTCCGTAATGAAATCCGATAACAGGTGCAACTCCTATAGAATATCCCAAAAATACAGCCGCAAAAATAAATCCCACGTACATTACAGCACCGTATGCCGCAACACCGCTGTCACCCGCAAATTTCATCAACTGGAAATTATACAAAATCGCAACCACCGACATTGAAATATTGCTCACCAACTCAGACGAACCGTTTGTACAACTTTCAAAAAGCGCCTTCCCGTCCCAAGTGAACTTTCCGAGCTTCAATACTCCGTCACGATTTTTCGCAAAATAAACAAACGGTACCGCTCCGCCCACGCATTGTGCGATGCACGTTGCAAGTGCCGCCCCGGCAAGTCCCATCTTGAAAACAAGAATAAACAAAGCGTCCAGCACCATGTTTGTAATTCCCGCACCTACAGTAATCACCAAACCCAATGTAGGTTTTTCGGCTGTAACCAAAAAACTCTGGAACATATTTTGCAACATAAAAAACGGAAGTGTTACTAGCAGCATGCGTCCGTAGATAACACAATACGGAAGCATTTCAGCATCCGCACCCAAAAGCACCGCAACAGGCTTTATAAAAACAATCCCGCCTGCGGCAAGCACTACTGCGATAATAATCGTTATATATACAAGCATCGAAAAAATACCGTTTGCTTTTTCTTTGTTTTTTTCACCCAGCGTAAGCGAAACCAAAGCGCTGCCGCCCGCTCCGAACATAAAACCTATACAACCTAAAATCTGCGTAAACGGCATTATCAGATTTATCGCCGCAAACGGCATAATTCCCACAAAATTCGATATAAAAAATCCATCCACCACGCTGTAAATCGACGTGAAAATCATCATAATAACAGTCGGCAAAGTAAACCTTATCAATTTGCCGTAATTAAAATGATCCGAAAGCTGAATATTCATCATTTAAGCTCCTTCATTTCTTCCCGAAGCATCTCCAAATACCTCTCCGTTAATTCCACATACATTTCCCATTCTTCTCTCGTCCACGAAGAATAAATCTTTTTTTCCACTTCGATCACTTTCTCCACCGTTTCATGAACCGTGTCAAATCCCTTTCGTGTCAGACAAACTCTCTTTGATTTTCCGCCCGCTGATTCCAAATAAAGAATTTCGTCCTTTTCCAGCTTTCTGAGCGCCGAATTTATCGTCTGTTTATTCACTCCCGACAGCTTTACCAAATCCGCCAAACGGCATTGACCGTCGTTATCCTGCAACACGTAAAGTATAGCCATTGCGCTGTCGGAAAACCCCTGCCTGAGCGCAACCGCATGATATACTTCATCTATTTCCGATATAAGACGGTTATACCGCCTTGTCTCCGATTGATTTATTGAATCCATGACCATTCCTCATCATGTATGAAATCGTACATACGCTATTATAGTATGATTTCATACATAAGTCAAGCATTTTTTCACAACCCGCTTCCATATTGTATTCCACAAATGTGCTTGCTACACAAACGCATTTATGATATACTACACATGATAATTTCTCTTATGAAAAGGGGTATCTCAAATGGCAAAAAAACAACATACCAAAAAGCAATCCAAATCATCAAAAAAGCTTTTTGTCAAACTTTCTGTCGGCATTTTGATTCTTGTTGTGCTGGGCATTGCATTTTTCGTTTTCAAATCATGCAGCAGCGTGAAGCAACACGAAAACACTTTTTCCGAAAAGATTGATTTGCTTTACGAAACGGCTTTTTCATCCGAAAACGTCAAAAACATTTATCCCGCATCCGATGCTTACGATGCCGATAATGCATACATAGTTTTCATTTCGCTTTGCGACACTCAAAGTCGTGCCGTCGTCCTGCACGAATCTGCTCCCACTTTGGAAGAGGCATGGGCGCAGGTTTCCTCAACCGCAAAAGAATATATTCACAAAAAAAACTACAATCCCGTTTGGGTAAAAGCAGATATCGTTGACGAAATGAAAAAAACCGCCCTTTCAACGCTCAATCAAACCATTGCTTCTCATTTTGACGAGTTTTATCGCCGAGGCATATCTTTTGATTCATCGTTTTCGACCGCACTTTTGGAAGCCGAAATCAACGGAAACAAGCTCATCGACTACGATACAACCGACACAATCGACCTTGAAGTACTCAACAAATACCTCACAACTTACGAAAGAGATACTCTCTCTTCCGTTCCGAGTGAATTGATAACATTTACGTGCCTCGGATTTATGTGTGACGAAAACAATGAAGTCTACGAGCTCAACGATTACGAAGGTATCGGTCTCGACTACGGCAGAAGAAATTATGATGTTGACCGTGACGCCATAAAGGACGTTGTACTCAGCGCTTCTTATTGGTTGCAAAACGAAATTCAAGACAACGGCAGATTTGTATACGGTTATTATCCCACTTACGACCGAGCATTCACATCATATAACGTACTGCGACACACAACGGGTATTCTTCCTCTTGTTTGGAGTTACGAAATCACCTCCGACGAAAGCCTCAAAAAATCAGCCGAAGTCACAATGGACTATCTTCTCGACCAAGTTGTCGATAAATCCGACGGCGTTTCCTATGTGCTTGATGTTACCAATGACGAAATCAAACTCGGCGGTAACGGACTTGCCATCATCGGAATGGACACATATATGGACGCATTCGGTCGTGACGAAAAAATGATTGAAATATGCAAAAAATTGGGCGAAGGAATGTTGGAGCTTCAAAATCCCGACGGTTCGTATTATCATGTTCTCAACACCGATTTTACACGCAAAGAAGAGTTCAGAACTGTTTATTACGACGGCGAAGCAACATACGCTTTCTGTATTCTCTACAAACTCACCGATGACGAAAAATGGCTCAACGCCGCCCAACTTTCCGTTGAATATTTCATTGCCAACGACTATACCAAACACCGTGACCATTGGGTTGCTTATGCTATGAACGAAATCACCAAATACGTGTCCGATGAGCGTTACTATGAGTTCGGACTCCGTAACATCAGCGTAAACATCGACAAAATCTACAATCAAAAAACCACATATCATACATACATGGAGCTTTTGATGGCAGGTTTCGAAATGTATGACCGTATGGTTTCCGAATCCATTACATGCGAAGGCTTCGAAGACTTTGATGCAGATTACTTCGCAAGAACTATTCAGCACAGAGCTGAGCATATGTTAAACGGTTTCTTGTATCCCGAATACGCAATGTATCTTAAAAATCCTCAGGCAATCGTCGGCACATTCTGTGTTCGTCACGACGGCTACAGAATCCGTATAGATGACGTTGACCACTTTGTTGCAGGTTATTATCACTACTACAAGCTCTACGATGAGGTTCAAAAATATTTGAAATAATCACCCAATAAAAACCTTTCCCCACCTCGCTCTCCCAATCTCGGAGAACTAAAAAGACAATCTTTCATTTCACAAACAAATATGCACACATTCTACGTGCAAATACAAACAAGCTGTGTATCGTCTATACGATGCACAGCTTGTTTTGTTCTCTTTTCCCTGCCTCTTCCCACCCGCAAGTAGCCTCCCTCGTGAGCGGTCAACTTCTTTCCGCCCGCAGGCAGCCTCCCTCGTATGCGGTCAAGTTATTTCCACCCGCAGGCCCCTCCCTTGTATGCGGCCAACTTCTTTCCGCCCGCAAGCAGCCTCCCTTGTATGCGACCAACTTCTTTCCGCCCGCAAGCAGCCTCTCTTGTATGCGACCAACTTCTTTCCGCCCGCAGGTAGCCTCCATTATAAGCGGTCAACTTCTTTCCGCCCGCAGGTAGCCTCCCTTGTAAGCGGTCAATTTCTATGCACCCGCAGGTGCCTCCCTTGTGTAAAGGGAGGTGTCAAAAATTTACATTTTTGACGGAGGGATTGTTTTATACTGTCTTCGTCTCCACCTGACGGAGAGCTTGTTTAGTATTCTCAATTCCAAAATTCAACTAACCCTTGCACCACACCTCAGTTTTTGCGAGATTGTTTCACGACTGTTAGAAACAGCGAATA
>CAZRYW010000040.1:0-12894 GCA_964604405.1 uncultured Oscillospiraceae bacterium | reverse complement strand
TAACGGCGGTGACGGCAGAGCACGAAACTGTTCGGGTAAAAACGGCGAAGATTTGTATATTCTCGTTCCCGTGGGCACGATTATTCGTGATGCGGCAACGGAAAAAATAATTATTGACTTATCCGAAGATAATCAGGAATTTGTTGCGGCAAAGGGCGGCAACGGCGGTTGGGGCAATGTGCATTTTGCAACTCCCACCCGTCAGGCACCCAAATTTGCCAAAAACGGTATCCGAGGCGAGGAAAGAGATGTCACACTCGAATTGAAATTGATTGCGGACGTAGGCTTGGCGGGATTCCCGAATGTGGGAAAATCAACTCTTTTATCCAGAGTGAGCGATGCAAGACCGAAGATTGCAAATTATCATTTCACAACTCTCGAGCCCAATTTGGGAGTTGTGGATGCGGGCGGCGGAAAAAGCTTTGTAATGGCGGATATCCCCGGTCTTATCGAGGGTGCGCATCAGGGAATCGGTCTCGGACATGAATTTCTTCGTCATATAGAAAGAACGAGACTTATTATTCACGTTGTTGACGTATCGAGTATCGAAGGAAGAAATCCGATTGAGGATTTTGAAAAAATCAACGAAGAATTGAGTCTTTTCAGCGATAAATTGGCACAGACACAGCAGATTGTCGCTGCAAACAAAACAGATATTATTCAAGATGAAGAAGCTTATGAAAGCTTTAAAAAATATATAAAAGAAAAAAATCTCACACTTTTCGAAATCAGTGCGGCAACGGGAAAAGGTGTTCGTGAACTGATAAGCTATGCGGCGTCGATGCTTGAAACGCTCGAACCCGTTGTGGTTTACGAAAGCGAATACGTTCCGGAAGAACCCGAAGAGGAAATTCCGTTTACAATCGAAAGAGAGAACGATGTGTTCTTTGTTTCGGGACCGCTCATTGACAGATTGTTCAGAGGCGTGAATTTTGAAGATGACGAGAGTATGGGGTATTTTGAGCGTACACTTCGCAAAGCGGGAGTTATTGATGCTTTGCGTGAAAGAGGCGCAACGGAAGGCAGCACCATCGTTATGGATGAAATGGAATTTGACTTTGTCGAATAAGAGAAGTCGGGAGGTTTGATGGATGATTACAAGTAAACAGAGAGCCAAGCTTCGCGGCATGGCAAACGGAATAGATACCATTTTTCAGATAGGAAAAGGCGGTATCGGCGATAATTTTTTGAAGCAAATGGAAGACGCATTGGAAGCAAGAGAACTTGTTAAAGTGAAGGTGCTCGAAACGGCGTTTATTTCGGCACGTGAAGCGTGCGAAGCTGTTTGCGAAGAAATCGGTGCGGAGCCTGTCAGCTGTGTCGGAAATAAATTTGTGGTATATAAAGAATCGGTAAATAATAAGAAGATTGTGATATGAGAATAGGGTTGTACGGCGGCAGTTTTGACCCGGTGCACATCGGGCATACGGCTGTTGCGAAAAAAGCTAAAGAGCAGTTTGATTTGGACAAGGTGATTTTTATTCCGACGGGGAATATGCCTCACAAAAAAGGCTGCAAGGCTTCGGATGAAGACAGGATTGAAATGCTGCGTCTTGCAACGGATTGCGACGGGTTCGAGATTTCGGATTACGAAGTCAAGCGTGAACAAATCAGTTACAGCGCCGACACCGTGGAATATTTTAAAAGTATTTATCCCGATGACGAAATGTTTTTTATAATTGGCGGGGACAGTTATGCTTATATTGACAAGTGGTATCAGCCGGAGAGAATTTTTGAAAATTCGACGGTTGTGGTATATCCCCGAAACAATGAAGAAGTATTGCCGCCTGCCGTTAAATTGGATGTTTTGCAGGTTTGTGTTTCTTCAAGTGAGATACGAGAAAAAATAAATTTAGGAGAAAATGTATCAAATTTGTTGAAAAAAGAAGTATTTGACTATATAATAGAAAATAACCTTTATCAATAAGAGGAGGCACAATATGATAACCGAAGAGGAAATGTATCAAAAACTCAGAAGCTCACAAAAGGAACGACGGTATTTTCATACCATGGGTGTTGTGAAAGAAGCCGTGCGTCTTGCACCGAGATTCGGTATTGACGTGGAAAAGGCTAAAATTGCGGCACTTTTACATGATTGTGCCAAGAATTTTGATCAGGATAAGTTTTTGGAAATTGCGGCGGAATACGGCGTGAAGCTTGATGAATTCGCCATGAAAGAACCCGCTCTTGTCCATGCGTTTTTGGGAGCTGCCGTTGCATATCGCGATTACGGTGTTACAGACAAAGAGATACTGGATGCGATTTACTATCACACAACGGCAAGAGCAAACATGACGAATCTTGAAAAGCTTATTTATATAGCGGATATGATCGAACCGGGAAGAACAATGCCGCAAGCGGAAGAGCTGAGGCGTTTGGTCGAAGAAGATTTGGATGACGCGCTTATTTATGCGATTGACTGCTCTATAAAGCACGTTATAAAAAAAGGAAGACTTATTCATCCCGATTCCATTCATGCCCGTAATTATCTTATAGAAAGGAGAGATGAACTGCGTGATGAACGATGAATATTCGATACTTAAACAGGCTGTAAAGCTTCTGGACGATAAAAAAGCACTTGATATGGTGGCACTCGATGTCAGCGAATTGACGGTGTTGTCTCATTATTTTGTTGTATGTTCGGGTGGGTCTACAAGCCAAATTCACGCACTTTGTGATGAAATAAAAGAAAAAATGTCACCTTACATGTTAAGATGCGAAGGCTCGGAAGAATCCGGATGGGTTATTGTTGAGCTTGACGGTGTGATGGTGCATATTTTTAACCGTCAGATGCGTGATTATTATTCTCTCGAACACCTATGGGAAGATGCGGGACGAATGAATATTAATGAATTGATTGAAGGAGCAGAATAATGAAATACGATTTTAATGCCATAGAGCCGAAATGGCAAAAATTTTGGGACGAGCATGAGAGTTTTAAAGCAAGAAACAATTCGGATAAACCGAAGTTTTATGCATTGGTAGAGTTTCCGTATCCCTCCGGCAGCGGTATGCATGTCGGTCATATAAAGGCGTACTCGGGATTGGAAGTTGTATCGAGAAAAAGAAGACTCGAAGGATACAACGTTCTTTTTCCGATAGGATTTGACGCATACGGTCTTCCGACCGAAAATACGGCAATCAAGACGGGAGTACACCCCAGAAAAGTAACGGATAACAACATAGTTAAATTTACGAGTCAGCTCAAGAGAGTAGGTTTCTCGTTTGACTGGTCGAGAGTTATCGACACAACGGATGAGGGCTACTATAAGTGGACTCAATGGATTTTCCTCAAAATGTTTGAAAACGGACTTGTTTTCCGTGATAAAACATTGGTAAACTATTGCCCCAGCTGTAAGGTTGTATTGTCAAACGAAGACTCTCAGGGCGGTAAGTGTGATATTTGTCACAGCGATATTGTTCAGAAGACGAAAGAAGTATGGTATCTTCGTATAACACAGTATGCCGATAAGCTCTTGGAGGGCTTGAAAACAGTTGACTATTTGCCCAATGTTAAATTGCAGCAGGAAAACTGGATAGGCAAGTCCACGGGTGCGTTTGTTGATTTCAAGGTTAAAGAAAACGATGAAAAACTCAGAGTGTATACGACAAGACCCGATACTCTTTACGGTGTGACGTTTATGGTTATTGCTCCCGAGCATCCCATAATCGAAAAGTACAAGGATTCGATCGCAAATATAGCGGCTTTGGAAGATTACAAGAAGGAATGTGCAAAGAAGAGCGAATTCGAACGTACACAGCTTGTTAAAGACAAAACAGGTGTAAAGATAGAAGGCTTGACAGCAATTAATCCCATTACGGAAAAAGAAATCCCGATTTATATTTCGGATTATGTAATGATGGGTTACGGCACGGGTGCTATCATGGCAGTTCCGGCACATGATACAAGAGACTATGATTTTGCAAAGAAATTCGGCATTGATATTATCGAAGTTATCAAAGGCGGAGATATTGAAAAAGAAGCGTATACAGGCGACGGAGAAATGGTTAACTCCGGCTCTCTCAACGGAATTAAGACAAAGAGTGAAGCAATTGCAAAAATGCTTGATGTCCTCAAGGAAAAAGGCGTGGGAGAAGCGGGCGTACAGTATAAAATGAAAGACTGGGCGTTTAACCGTCAGCGTTACTGGGGAGAACCTATTCCGATTGTACATTGCCCAGACTGCGGTATGGTTGCGGTACCTTATGAAGAGCTTCCGTTGAGATTGCCTCCCGTTGATAATTTCGAACCGGGTCAGGACGGAGAGAGCCCTCTCGCAAAAATCGAGTCCTTTGTTAATTGTACTTGTCCCAAGTGCGGAAAGAAGGCAAAGAGAGAAACGGATACGATGCCTCAATGGGCAGGTTCGAGCTGGTATTTCCTTCGTTATTGCGATCCCGACAATACGGAGGAATTCGCATCACAAGACGCTCTTCGCTATTGGATGAACGTTGACTGGTACAACGGCGGTATGGAACACGTTACGAGACATATGATTTACTCTCGTTTCTGGCATAAGTTCCTCTATGATTTGGGCCTTGTTCCCACGGAAGAACCTTATGCGAAGAGAACGGCACAGGGACTCATATTGGGACCCGACGGTGACAAGATGAGTAAGAGTAAAGGAAACGTTGTGGACCCCAACGATGTTGTTGATGTTTACGGTGCAGATGTTTTGAGAGTGTATGTTCTTTTCATGGGCGACTACGAACAGGCAGCTCCCTGGAACGAAAGCAGCATGAAGGGCTGTAAGAGATTTTTGGACAGAGTTTGGGAGTTGCATACAAAACTTGTTGACGGCGAGACTTACCGTGACGAAATGGTGAGCGCTATGCACAAGACGATAAAGAAAGTAACAAACGATATCGAAAGCATGAAGTTCAATACGGCGATTGCGTCTCTCATGACATTGGTGAACAAAATGTACGAAGTGGGAAGTGTAAATCATGCCGAATATAAAACGCTTCTTACTCTTCTGTATCCTTTTGCACCGCATATGACGGAAGAATTGTATCATGAACTTTTCGGAGGCATTTTGTCTGACGGAAAGTGGGTTGAATACGATGAAGCGCTTTGTGTTGACGCAACGGTTGAAATTGTGGTTCAGTTTAACGGTAAAGTAAAGACAAAGATGGTTATTCCCGCAAACCTTGACCGTGATGGCATGGAAAAAGCGGCTATGGAAAACGAAGAAGTTCGTAAGCTTTTGGACGGTATGAATATTGTTAAGGTTATTGCCGTACCCGGTAAACTTGTAAACATCGTAGTTAAGTAAAAGAGGGTTGAGAATAATGAATTATAAAAGCACAAGAGATTCTTCGGTTTGCGTGAAAAGCAGCGAAGCTATAGTCAAGGGATTGTCGTATGAGGGAGGATTGTTTCTCCCAGAGAGCATTCCCGCTGTGGATATTGATTTTACGGCATCCTTGGCACCGTTGTCCTACAAGGAAAGAGCAAAAAAAGTCCTCTCTTTGTTTCTTACGGATTTTACGGAAGACGAGATAGATTATTGTGTTTCGGGTGCATATGACACGAATTTTTCATCCGAGAAAGTTGCTCCCGTAACAAAACTTGACGAAAAAAAGCATATTCTTGAATTGTGGCACGGTCCCACCTGTGCTTTTAAGGATATGGCTCTTCAGATTTTGCCGTATCTTCTTACGACGAGTATGAAGAAAATCGGAATCGACAAAGAGGTTGTAATATTGGTTGCAACAAGCGGCGATACCGGCAAGGCGGCACTTGAAGGCTTCCGTGATGTAGAGGGAACGAAGATTATCGTATTTTATCCCGTTGACGGTGTAAGTCGTATTCAGAAGCTTCAGATGGCAACACAGGAAGGCGACAACGTATATGTTGCGTCGGTTAAAGGTAACTTTGACGATGCACAGAGCGGAGTTAAAATGATTTTCACAAATCCCGATTGCGAAAAGAAGCTTGAAGAAAACAAAAAAGCGTTTTCTTCGGCAAACAGCATAAATTGGGGAAGACTTGTTCCGCAGATTGTTTATTATTTCTCGGCGTATGCGGATATGCTCGAAAAAGGCGATATCGAAAAAGGCGAGAAGATTAACGTTTGCGTGCCTACGGGTAATTTCGGCAATATATTGGCGGCTTATTACGCAAAGTGCATGGGTCTGCCAGTAAACAAGCTCATTTGTGCATCAAACATGAATAATGTTTTGACGGACTTTATAAAGACCGGCACATATGACAGAAACAGAAACTTCCATACGACGATTTCTCCGTCGATGGATATATTGATTTCGTCGAATCTCGAGAGACTTTTGTATCTTATTTCGAACGATTCCGACAAGGTTTCTTCGTATATGGAAAGTCTTAAAACGGACGGTAAGTACACGGTTGACGAAAATATCAAATCCGTTGTGACAGAAAACTTTGCCGGTGGATTTTGCTCCGACGAAGACGCAAAAGAAACTATTTGCGAGCACAAGAAAAAATACGGATATACTATGGATACTCATACTGCCGTTGCGGTAAAGGTATATGATGATTATGTTAAAGAAACGGGCGACGAAACAAAAACGGTAATTGCATCAACAGCAAGTCCGTTCAAATTTAACGAGGCTGTTCTCACAGCGCTCGGAGAAGATGTTTCGGACAAGGACGAGTTTGAACTTTTGGGTGCTCTCAATGCCGCAAGCGGTATGGAAATACCCGCATCGCTCGACGAATTACGTGTAAAGGAAATTCGCTTTACAGATATTTACGAGAAAACACAGATGATCGACGCTGTTTATAAATTCTTGAATATTTAAAAAAAGAAATCCCGGTTTCTTTTGGAAACCGGGATCGTTTTTTGTCAGAGCTTTTTCTTAAAAGTAGAACAATCCGTCTGTTCTTTGCTGTCGGCACCGAAGTGAGTTACTTTGATGGCGCCTGCCGAACATTGATTGCCTGAAGTGTGATATTCGCAGGTATTTACTTCGCATGTGATTCCTTTGATGATTTTGGAATTTGTTTCCATATTTGACTCTCCTTTATTTAAGATAAGCCTTAGCTCGGATTTATTATGTGTGAATAAATGATTTTTATACAAAAAAGAGGTGGAATTATGGCATTGTACGCATTGAGCGATTTGCATTTACCGCTCGGAAATTATAAACCGATGGATATTTTCGGTGACAGATGGACAAACTACGTGGAGAGAATTAAAAACGAATGGACGAAAACGGTAAAGGACGATGATGTTGTCATAATTAACGGAGACTTTTCGTGGGCAACGTATGTTGAAGACGCCTTGCCTGATTTCGAGTTTTTGGCATCTCTTCCAGGAATAAAGCTTTTGAGCAAGGGTAATCATGATTATTGGTGGGAAACAAAAGCAAAGCTGAATGCGTTTTTGCAAAGAAACAACCTTAAAAACATTCATTTTATTCATAACAGCACATATATGTATCAAGGGTATGCGATTTGTGCTTCGAGAGGATGGATAACTCCGTCGGACAGGGATTTTAAGGCGAGCGACGAAAAAATGTACAACAGAGAATTGGGAAGGCTGCGACTTTCACTCAAAGCGGGAATTGCGGAAAATCCGAAAGGATTGATAGCGGCACTTCACTATCCTCCCGAGGACGGTTTTTTGGATATTTTGGACGAGTTTGACGTGAAATATTGCATATACGGTCATTTGCACGGCAGGCAGGCTGTTTGTCACAAGCCGAAAAAAGAAAATTATTTATTGGTTTCTTCCGATTTTTTGCAGTTTAAACCGTTGGAAATCAATTTGTAAACATGATAATACTAAATTTTGTACAAAGCCTCCGAAGTTATCGGAGGCTTTTGTGTGCGGCGGAAAAGTTGAGCATTAGGATTAATCGCATATTTTTGAAAAAAGTCACACCGAGTTTGAAACGGAGAGGTAAAGGAAAAATTTGAAGATAAAATTTGATGTTGCTATTTACAATTCAAAAAAATGATAGTATAATACAATTGTTATTTTGTCGAATAAAAAATTTAAATTAAACAGGAGGTTAACGTATGAACGTTGACGTAATTATCTCCCTTTTGTCCCTTGCGGGCGGATTGGCGATGTTCCTTTACGGTATGGATGTCATGGGCGACAGCCTCAAAAAGCTTGCCGGCGGTAAGTTGGAAGCGATTCTTTCAAGACTCAGCTCCAACAGATTTATCGGTATGCTTTTGGGATTTTTCGTTACGGGCACAATACAGTCATCCGGTGCGACAACGGTAATGCTTGTCGGTTTTGTTAACTCGGGCATTATGCAGCTTAGTCAAACCATAGGAGTTATATTGGGTGCAAACATCGGCACAACGGTTACGGGCTGGCTTTTGAGCTTGTCGGCAATCGGCGGCGGAGGCGGTGCGGCAGATTGGCTGCAACTTTTGAAACCGTCGTCTTTTACACCTGTACTTATGGTTATAGGCGTTATCATGATGATGGTGGGAAAGTCCGATAAGAAAAAGAACATTGCGGTTATCTTGATAGGATTTTCCGTTCTGATGTTCGGTATGGATGCGATGAGTGCGGCAATGAACAAGCCCGTAATCAGCGAGCCTCTCAAAGAAATGCTTCTCAAGTTCGAAAATCCGTTGCTTCTTATCCTGATGGGTACGATTTTGACGACGATTATCCAGTCATCTTCGGCATCTGTAGGTATCTTGCAGGCATTGGCACTTTCGGGTATCATTCCTCACAGCATTGCACTTCCGATTATATTGGGTGAAAACATCGGTGCTGCGATTACACCCGTTTTGTCGTCATTGACAGGTAATACGAATGCAAAGCGTGTTGCTACGGCGTGCGTTTACATCAAACTTCTCAGTGTTGTTTTGGTTTATTCGGTTTTCTGCGTATTGGACGGTATATTCGGATTTGCGTTTATGAGTGAAAATGCAACGGCTGTTTCAATTGCGGTTATTCATACGCTCTTTAACGTTATTTCAACGATTGTTCTTCTTCCGTTTACGAAGGTTATCGAAAAGCTTTCGATTTGGACAATCAGATCCAAAGAGGAAGAGGAAACAACATCGGTATTCGGTATTTTGGATGACAGATTCCTTTCCATTCCTTCTTTCGCTGTTGAAAAGTGTAGAGAAATGGTATGCGAGATGTCGATGAAAGCGAGAGATGCGGTAATCGACGCAACGAGTCTTATCGAAAAATACGACAAAGAGCTTGTAAATAAGATAATCGAAAGCGAAAATCATATTGACTTGTACGAAGATAAAATTTCGACGTATTTGGTAAAAATCGCAAAGACGGAACTTTCGGAAAAAGACAGCAAAACTTCGACGGAGCTTTTGCAATGCATAAGCGATATCGAAAGAATCAGTGACTACTCTGCGATAATTACGCAGAACCTTGAAGAAATTGACCGTAATCATTTGAAATTTACGGATTCGGCACTCAAAGAACTTAAAACGATTTCTTCTGCGGTTAATGAGCTTGTGACGATTACTCACAAGGCTTTCGAAGAGGACGATTTGTCTGTGGCAAAGGACGTTGAACCGCTCAGACAGGTTGTTGACAGATTGAAAGTGAAAATAAAGAACAATCATGTTCTCCGCTTGCAGGAGGGCAAATGTTCGATTGAAATGGGACTTATTTTGTCGGATTTGCTTAACAACTACTCTCGTATCGCAGACCATTGCTCAAATGTTGCGGTATGTATGCTTGAAATGGCCAGAGGTAGCATGGAAGCACACGGTCACGTCAATAATATGGTGAATACGGAAGAGTTTTATACGGAAAAATATAAAATGTACAAGCAGAAGTATTCGATTGCTCAGTAATACAGTAACATAAGAGCCGATAACGCTTTTCGTTATCGGCTTTTTTCGAAACAAGAGGTTTATATGATAGAAATTGTTGAAACGATTGATTTTGCGATTTTGGACATGCTGCAAAATCTGAAATGCGATTTGTTGGACGTGTCGCTCGGGGCGGTGACCCACCTCGGAGACGGCGGAATGATGTGGATAGGGACGGCGCTTGCGTTTTTGTTTTTTAAAAAATTACGCAAGTGCGGAGTGATGATGCTTTTTTCGTTGGCGTTGTGTGCGCTGATTACGTCGGGAGTAATAAAGCCGATTGTCGGAAGGTTGAGACCTTTTGAGGTGCGGGAAATTCCGATTTTTATACAAATACCTTACGGCACGTCATTCCCGTCGGGACATACGTCGTCTTCGTTTGCGGCTTCGACGGCAATATTTTTGAACAAAAGAAGAATAAGTATTGTACCGTTTTTGTTGGCGATAGCGATAGGTTTTTCGAGAATGTATTTTTATGTGCATTTTCCGAGTGACGTTCTTTGCGGAGCGTTGCTCGGAGCCTGTTGTGCGGCGGTGATTTGCCGAATATTCGGGAATGAAAAAAGTGAAAAACGGGAAATAAGTGATTGACACTTTTTCCTAACGGAGTTATAATTTTAACGAAAAACAAAAAACACGGAGGTTGTGAAATGAAAAAGTTATCAGCATTAATCATAGCGTTGACTATGATTGTATCGGTAATTCCGGCAGCTGCCGAAGAGCTTTTTTACGGCGATATTTCGGTTGTGCTTGACGGAGAAAAGCTTGAGCTCAAAAACGAAAACGGAGAAGAAGTAGAGCCTTTTATCTCAGACGGTACGACATATTTGCCGATTCGTGCAATGAGCAATGCTTTCGGTTTTGACGTATCTTGGAATAACGATACGAGGACGGTGTTTGTCGGTAAAGAAGTCGAAAGCGAATTGAATGACGAAATCAATATTTTTATTGACGGCGAAGAGTTTGTCGCAAAGGACGTTACGGGAAAAGTTGTTTATCCCATGAATGTTGGAGGAAGCGTATTTTTGCCCGTGAGAGCGATAAGCGAAGCTTTCGGCAAGACGGTAGACTGGAATCAGGATACTCTTACGGTAAATGTGACAACGCCGAAAAATGAGATAGGCGGAAAGTATTACGTTATAACAAATGTTGCTACGGGCAAAAAGCTTGCGGCACTTGATTTTAACCATGAAAACAACGCAAAGCTTGTGACGGTGGATTCCGAGATTACGGATGAGGTTACTTGGAGACTCGGGAAAACGGGAGATATGAGATTTAATCTTTCGAATGTCGCTTCGGGTAAGAGCATTGACGTGCCTTCGGCAAGCCGCGATAACGGCAAAGAGCTTATTACATACACGTCGAACGGCGGAAGTAACCAGTCCTGGAATTTTGAAGAAATCGAAGAAAATATTTATATGCTTCGAGTTGAACATTCGGGATTGTATATGGATGCATCCGGAGAAACAATTGTTCAGGCGGAAAAATCCGACAGCGATTTCCAGAAATGGACGCTTGAATATGTAAAGGATTCGATGCTCAATACTGTTACAAAGTCGGATGGATTTAAGCTTCTCACACCTGCATTGCAAGAAGGATTCGAGAGATATATGTTCGGAAATCTTCCCGCATGTTATACTGTGGCAAACAGCGCGGAAAGTTATTTTGTCGAAAATGATTTCGAAAACGCAAGCGCAGAGCTTCAGGCTGAAATGATAAAGACTGTTTCCTCTTATACGGCATACGGTCAGGTAACGGGGGACAAACAAAACAGACAAAGCGCACCGTATGAAATAGTATCGGTTAGTGTTGACGAAGATTATGACATTTGGAGAGGTTCGAGAGAAAAAGTTTGGATTTATTCGGTCAAGATGCAAGGCGATGTTGAAGGACAGCTCCATGAATTTGTTATGGTATCGAACGAAGAAGATTCCGCAATGGTCGAAAAAATGATTGAGGGCTTGGGAGCGTTCCCGTATGCCGTTCGTCAGTACGTTAAACGTCTCATTTGGAAAAAAGGAGACAATGCGAATAACTACAACGGCGGCGGAAACACTATTTGGGCAAGACTCAATTTTGAACCGAGTGCAAATGCCGTGATACAGACTTTTGCACACGAACTCGGACATATTTTGGATTCGAATCAGCTCGAAGACATGCGTATTTGGTCGTGGGCGGAAGCAATGGATGCTGTTCCCGTATCCGGTTACGGTTCGTCGAATCAGGCAGAGGATTTGGCGGAAATGCACAGACTCTATTGGACAACACTCGATAAAGATACACAAAGTGCAGTCGGAGAGGTTTATCCGAACAGATTGAAGGTGTTAAAGGGTCTTTTGTATCGTGCCGACAGAGAATATTATGCCGATTTTAAGGAATGTGAAGACTTTATAAATTCGATTAAAGAAAAAATTGACGCTTACGGAGACGTTGAAACGGCGAAAGAATTGAGTATTGACAAATACTATAAGATTACGGATGCGAAATCCGGCTTGGCATGGACAATCGAAAATTCGTCTACGGATAACACGGCGAAACTTGTTTTGGAAGAATACAAGGGTACGGACAATCAGCTTTTCTATATTGAAAATGCCGCAGGACTTGTGAAGTTTTATAACAAGAACAGCGACATTCCCGTTCAGTTGCATACGAGCGCAATGTACAACAAACCCCTTACGCAGTATGGCGGTACATGGGCTGTTGACGAAAGATTGCAGCTTGAAAAGACGGAAAACGGATATAAGATGTACTCAAAACGTTATAACCTCGGTGTTACGGCGGTAACGGAGGGAGTCGGAGAGAATTTTGTTCCTTATGTTGCGCAAGACGGTGAAAGCGATGTGTGGACAATCGAAGAAGCGGGCGACAGAGAAGGCATGAAGCGATATACAATAAGCGCAAACGGCAAATTTTTGTCGGGAGAGCCTTTCGGGTTTGTCGATGACGCAAACGGCGATGATGCGGTATGGATGCTTATGAAAGTTGCCGACGACACGTATACGATAGTGAATATGGCAACGGGCAAGGCTGTTGATATTTCGGGCGCCAACACAGACGCAGGCGCAAGGCTTAACACATACGATTTGTCCAAAAACGAC
>CAZRYW010000039.1:0-13006 GCA_964604405.1 uncultured Oscillospiraceae bacterium | reverse complement strand
ATCGAACCGGTACGGCTTTAAGGGCCGCAGGATTTTAAGTCCTGTGCGTCTGCCAATTCCGCCACTCGGGCAAGCACAATTATTATAGCAAATAAAGGCTTGATTGTCAATAATAAAAAATGATGGGGCATGGTAAAATGAAGCGATTTACGAATCTGTATTCGGCGGCGGTATCGGGCACGGGAAACAACAACGGAATTGTTCTGCAAGGCGGGAAAGAGTACCTTTTTAAAAGCTTTTACCGACTGCGTGCGGACGGTGAAAACCGATTTAAGCTTTTCTTTTCGAACTCGGTTGATACAACGGGAAATTGCAGAGCGGAAAAACTCGGCGACGGGTATGAAATAGCGGAGGCATACGCGGCTTTTTCGAAAGATAAGAGCGACGAGAGCGGAAGAGTAAAGATAACCTTTGACGGAAAAGACGGAAAAAAAGTTGAACCGGGAGAGGTTTACGAGAGCGATTTTTTTGATTTTACATACAAAAAAGACGGTTATTTGGTTTTGGCATTTACGGTAAAGACTGCGGGAAGAACGTTTTTGCCCGCTACCGATGAAAGCGTAACGACGGGAAAAATGTTTGAGGGAAACAAAGAAATTCCGTGCGGTAATTTTGTGTTGCGACCCGCATTTATCGGAATAGACAAACCGTTTAAAAAGACTGTGGGTTTTTGGGGAGATTCGATAACGCAGGGAACACGCACGGGAATTGACAAATACGAAGCGTGGACTCACAAAATAGGATTTTCGCTTGACGATGATATAAGCTTTTGGAATTTGGGAATGGGCTGGGCGAGAGGCTATGACGCTTCGCTCGGAGGAGTTTTCACAAAAAAGGCAGCCATGTGCGACGAGGTTTTTGTTTGTTTCGGGGTGAATGATATTCGCTCGGGCGGCAGAAGCGCAGAGGATGTTACGGAGGATTTGAAAAAAGCAAAAGAGCTTTTGGAAAAGGCGAATTCCGAAATAAAAGTGAGATTTTTGACGGTACCGCCGTTTGATATGTCGGTTTATGAAGAAAAACAACGCAAAAAGGTGAACGAATACATAAGAAGTACGAAAGAATATTTTGATATTGCAAGCTGTTTGGAAAAAGACGAGGACGGAAACGTGAAAGATTGCTTTAAAGTGTCGAATGACGACTCACATCCGAATGCCGATGCGGGGGATGCGATATTTGACGCATTCATGTTGTGGCGGGAGAAGTACAAATGGTGAAAAAACTGTTTTGGCAAGCTGTAACGCTCGGATGGATGATTGTGATTTTTCTTTTTTCGAATCAACCGGCAAGTGAGTCGGGAGAGTTGAGCGACGGATTGCTGTTTGATATTTTGGATTTTTTTAATATTACCGTATCGGGTGAGACGGGCGAATTTTTGAGCATGTTCATAAGAAAGGCGGCACATTTTTCGATATATGCAATATTGGGAATAGCGGTTTTTATGTGCGTAGGAGTTTTGTTTGATTGTATCGGGAACAAAAAAAGAGCGGCAAGCGCCGAAGCTGTGTGCATGTTTTATGCGATAACCGACGAAGTGCATCAGCTTTTTGTGCCCGGACGAAGCGGAAAGGCGACAGATGTATTGATTGATTCTGCGGGTGCTGCGGTGGGCATTGCATTGATGTGTGCTTTGGTTTATGTTGCCGAAAGGAGAAAAAGAAATGGTTGATTTACATTCGCATGCGCTTTTCGGAATTGACGACGGAGCAAGAACGATTGAACACTCAACGGAGATTTTGAGAAGAGCGAAAAAAATCGGAATTGATAAAATGGCGTTGACTCCGCACTTTACCATAGGCGATGATGTGGAAGAATTTTTACAAATAAGGAATGAGAACTTTGAAATGTTAAAAAGCGAAGCGGAGGATATCGGAGTCGATATTGTTTGCGGTGCGGAAGTTTATATGACGGATGAAATTTTCAATGAGACGGAGCTTGATAAGCTGACAATCGGAAAGAGTAAGACTGTTTTGTGCGAGTTTAAGTATCACGGACTTTCGGGTGAAACGTTTTTGGAATATGTTGATTATGTGAAAGACGAAGGACTTGACGTTCTCGTGGCACATCCGGAGAGGTATTCGTATTTGAGAAGAGACCGATTTTTGCTTGAGGCTCTTTGGTCAAGAGACGTAAAGCTGCAAGTTAATGCCATCAGCCTGTATGAAGACAGCTCCGAGGGCGAATTTGCCCGTATGCTGGTGAAAAACAATTTGGCATATTGCATAGGAAGCGATATTCATCATGCATCGTCACGAAGATTCGCGGCGATGGAAAGCTTGTGCGATAAAGGCAGATATGATATGTTCTTGAGTGAAAATCCCGAGAAAATTTTTGTGAAAGATTAAAACGGAGATGATAATATGTATAATATTACGATAGTCGGACTCGGACTGATAGGCGGAAGTTTGGCAAAAGCCTTGAAAGGTTGTCCCGATGTGACGGTGTACGGAATTAATCATCGTAAAAGCGTTGTGGACATGGCGATTGCGGACCGTGTTATAGCAAACAGCGGCGAGAGCGATGACGAAATTTTAAAAAAGAGCGATATGGTGATTTTGTGCTTGTATCCGTCGCTTTGCGTTGATTTTGTCAAAGAGCACATCGCATCGTTTAAAAGGGGTGCTCTTTTGACGGATGTGTGCGGTATAAAGGAAAAGTTTGTGGCGGACATTAATGCGGTGATTCGTCCCGACATGGAATTTGTTGGGGCGCATCCGATGGCAGGCCGTGAGGTGTACGGCTATGTAAACAGTTTGCCGACGCTTTTCAATAATTGTAATTTTTTGATTACGCCGACGCCCGACAACACCGAAGCTGCCATTGCACAGGTGGAAAAACTCGCAAAAACCGTAGGTGCAAAAAAGATTGTGCGTATTTCGCCGCATGACCACGACGAAATGATAGCATATACAAGCCAGCTGATGCATGTGATTGCCGTGGCGTTGTGCGATAACAAGCATATAGAAATCGCATCGAGTTTTGCTGCGGGCTCGTTGAGAGACTGTACACGTGTTGCTGTGATAAACGAGGTTTTGTGGAGTGAGTTGTTTATCGAAAACAAGGATGCGTTGTGCGTGTTGATTGACGAGATGAAAGAAAGCTTGGAGAGAATCGAAAAAGCGATAAAAGAAGAGGACTATGATACTCTAAAAGCAATCATGAAGCATGCTACCGAAGCAAAGCTGAAATATCTTAACGGGGAAACACACGTTAAACCGATTATGTGATAAAAAAACTGCGAAGATTACTAAAACAATCTTCGCAGTTTTTTTAATATTTTAAATTTTGGCTCGAAGTTCGGTAACTTTACCGATTATGGTGACGGGAGTTGTTTCGACCTCTTCGGGGGTGAAAAAGAGCGGCTCATAGTTGCCGTTTAAAGGCATGAGGATAATACCCGTGTCTTTTTTTATTATTTTTTTGACGGTGGCATCTTGGTTGCCGACAAGAGCAACGCAGATATCGCCGCTGTTGAAATCGGACTGTTTGTTTACGATGACGGTATCTCCGTCGATCATTCGAGGAGACATACTGTCGCCTTTGATGCGGAGCGCAAAAGTGTTTTCACGCTCGCTTTCGGACAAGACGACGTCTTCGTAACCCAAGATATCTTCGACCGCCTCGGTGGGAACACCTGCACGGACGTAACCGAGAACGGGGATTTTTTGAGAAGTTTTGGAATTTTTGCTCCCGGAGAGATAGTCGATACCGACATCGAAAAATTCGGACAGCTTTACCAATGTTGTGTACTCGGGATTGTTTTTGCTTTTTTCCCACATGGCGACCGTTGACTGACGGACCCCCAAAAAGTCGGCAAGAGCCTGCTGGGAAATTTTGTCTTTGGCTCTGAGCTCCTTGATTTTTGTACCTAACATAACAATCCTCCTGTACCGTTTTTTGTACTTTTACGTCATTTACTATCAAATTACGACATAATTATATCATAAAAAATGATAAAGTCAATACGTATGACACCAAAAAACACTAAAATATAGCTAAATCACGTTGACAAAATACAATATCCGTGCTAATATTATCACATCAAATGATAATTTGAAAATAAAACACGAAAGGAGAATAACAATGACGGCGGAAACAATGAAAAGATATCCGGGTATGGTTGTTGTGAAAAAAGAAACAGAGAGAAGGCTTGAAAAGCTGAGAGAAGAGATCAGAGAACTTGAGGGAAGAATGAACCGTGCCGTAAGGCGGGATTTGAACGACAAGGTGGTTACTCTCCTTGAGATCAAACAGGCAAGATTGGATGTAACAGAGTCTTTGCTTGAAAAAATCGAAGAATCCACTCTTGAGGTGGAGGAAGCGTTGGAGCGTATCGCACCGTCGCTCACTCCTTTGGAGCATGTGATTATTTTGAAACTCTACATAGAGGGGTTGAAATGGAATCAGTTGATGGATTTGCTTCAGACGGATCCGGAGTATGCGAGATTTTGTTATGAAAGAAGCACATATATGAGAGCGCACAGGAGTGCACTTGACAAAATCATGGCACTTGATAAGTAAAAAATCGGCGATTAACCCCGTCTGTTTCGTTTTGAAAACAGTTGTATCTTAAACTGTTTGTTGATATTTAAAAATAACTGTACGGACGAAAGCCCCTGTTTGCAAAATGCAAAACAGGGGCTTTTATATGGTATGATTATTTTGAAATTTTATAAAATATTGACTATATGGACATTTTGTTTTTTTGCATAATCAATTGTGTTTTTTGTGCCGCCGACCTCGCCTGTAAATGCGGCAATCAAAAGATTTGAATGATCGACCATCCACATATTACGGCTTTGGTAACTGTGCGGGTCGCAATAAGGAAAAGAGATGTGCCGAGTTGAGGCATTGTCCCAAATTTTTTGATATCGTGATTGCTCGAATTTGTTGCGATTGCGATAAAAAGTCGGATAAGGAACGGCACAGACGATATTGATATCGGGATAGTCTTTTTTGTATTCGAGAACGACTTCGCCCGCCCAAATGTCAATCCCTGTTGCCATGCCCGTGATAAAAGTGCGGTAGCCGGCAAAAAGAGCATTGCGAACGGCGATAGACAAAAGCTGCTTGGCTTTTTTTTCGGAAATATTTAATTTTTCGGGACGGTGGCCTGTAAAAGCACACGTAGTTTGTTTGTTTAAAATATCCATAACGCACCTCGCAACCATTATACAGTAAATATTTGGATGTGTCAATAAGACAATAATGGGTACAATAAAAACATGAAGAATTTGAAAAATATTTTGTGGGGGATACCGATAGGATTTGTTAACGGATTTTTCGGCTCGGGCGGCGGAGTAATTGCTGTTTTGGCGCTGAAAAAGTTTTTCGGAATTGAGGACAAAAAAGCTCACGCAACGGCACTTGCGATTATTTTGCCGCTTTCGTGTGCATCGCTTTTTGTGTATTCGGAGACGAAAATTGATATGAAAATAGTGCTCCTTTGTGCTATGGGAGGTGTTTTGGGGAGCATTGTCGGGGTAAAGTGTCTGAATAAAATCCCGAAACATATGTTGAAAATATGTTTCGGAGCTGTAATGATATTGTCGGGAGCGAGGATGGTTTTATGATTGAAATTGCGGCGGGTTTTTTGTCGGGAATAATTTCGGGAATGGGGATTGGCGGAGGGATGATACTCATTCCCGCTTTGGTGTTTTTTCTGTTGTTGCCGCAAGTTGAGGCACAGGCGATAAATTTGTGGTATTTTTTGCCGACGGCGATTATTGCGATTGTTTTGCACGCAAAAAACAAGAATATCGAATTAAAAAAAGCGGCGTGGATTATTGCGGCGGGACTTCCGAGCGCAATGCTGGGAGCTTATTGCGCAACGTGGATAAGCCGTGCGCTGTTGGGAAAACTTTTCGGAGTTTTTATTGGAATTTTCGGTTTTAAGGAAGTGTATGACGGCTTTACAAATAAAAAATAACGTGGTATAATAACCCCACGAAACAAGACGAAATCAAAGATTTCTGTGTTTCGGAGAACATTTTATCATAATGCTGCGGCGACAATGCCGCCTACGCTGTTATGGTATAATCTAATATGATTATTTTTTAGGTAGTTGAAAGAAATGGATAAAAAATCACTTGGTATACTGGAATTCGATAAAATAAAAAAGATGCTCGTAAACGAGGCTGTTACACACATGGGAAAGAGCATGTGTGAAAAACTGCTGCCCGAAGACGATAAATATGTCGTAGAGAGAAATCTTTTGCAAACGGCGGAAGCGGAAAGCATGGTTATCAAAAAAGGCAACCCGCCGCTTTCTCCGATAGGAGAAGTGAAAGGCAGCGTGATGCGTGCCGAGGCGGGCGGTGTGTTATCGCCGAGAGAACTTTTGAACTGTGCTCATGTGTTAAATGTTGCGTACAACGTTGCATCGTACATAGACGAAGAAGACTTTGAAGAGAATTATCGTGAGCTTGCCGAAATTACAAGAGGATTGTTTACGGATAAAAAACTCAGCACAAAAGTCATAAGTGCGATTATATCGGAAGAAGAAATTGCGGACGACGCATCGAACACGCTGTTGAATATTCGACGCAAGATAAAGAGTTTGGAAGCTCAGATACGTGAAACTCTTAATAACATGATTAAAAGTCCGAGGTATTCCGCGGCATTGCAGGATGCAATCGTAACGATGCGAGGAGACAGATTTGTTGTGCCGGTAAAAAGCGAAAACCGAGCAAGCGTGCCCGGAATCGTACACGACGCATCGGCATCGGGAGCGACTGTTTTTGTGGAACCGATGGCGGTTGTTGAAATAAACAACAAAATCAGGGAACTGCATATTAAAGAGAGCGAAGAAATAGAAAAGATTTTGGCTGATTTTTCGAACATGATAGCCGAAGACGCTCCGGGATTGAAGCGTGACGGGGATATCATAACAAACTTTGACTTTGTTTTTGCAAAAGGCAGACTCGCAGTTAAAATGCGAGCGGTTAAACCCGAGGTTAATTCGGACGGGATAATTGACATTAAAAAAGGACGCCACCCTTTGCTTGACACAAAAAAGGTTGTGCCGACGGATATTTATTTGGGACGTGATTTCGATACGCTTGTTGTGACGGGACCGAACACGGGCGGTAAGACGGTGGCACTTAAAACGCTGGGGCTTTTGACTCTGATGGCGCAGTCGGGACTTTTTATTCCCGCACAGAACGGGTCGGTGATTTCGGTTTTCGAAAACGTGTTTGCCGATATAGGCGACGAGCAGAGTATCGAACAGTCGCTTTCGACGTTTTCGGCACATATGGTCAACATAGTGCGGATTTTGAAAGAGGCGAACTATGCATCGTTGGTGCTTTTTGATGAACTCGGTGCGGGAACAGATCCCGTAGAGGGTGCCGCACTTGCGGTGGCGATTCTCGAAAGAGTAAAGGAAATGGGTGCAAAATGTGCGGCGACAACGCACTACAGCGAGATAAAAATGTATGCTCTCGAAACGGACAGAGTGGAAAATGCGGCGTGCGAGTTTGATGTGGATTCGCTCAGACCGACATACAAGCTTTTGATAGGCGTTCCCGGAAAGAGTAATGCGTTTGCCATATCGAAAAGACTCGGACTGGACGATGATATCATAGAAAAAGCAAAGTGCGTTGTTGACGGCGAGAATACAAAGTTTGAAGACGTTATCTCGTCTCTCGAAGAGACAAGACGTATTGCGGAGATGGATGCGGAAAGAGCCGAAGAAGCGAGAAAAGAATCCGAAAAAACAAAAGAGCGAGCCGAAAAAGAACGAGCGTCCATAGAAAAACAAAAAGAAAAAATTTTGAGAGATGCACGTGAGGACGCAAAACGAATATACGAACAGGCAAAGAGGGAAGCGGACGAAATAATCAAAGAAATGCGTAAAAACGCAAAGAATATGCAGTCGCTTTCCGACAGCCGCGCAAAGCTCAAAAAAGGCTTGGGCGATGTCGAAGAAAAGCTTTTTGAGGATGTTTTCGACAAGAAAAATCCGCCGATTGACCCCAAAAAACTCATTTTGGGACAAAGCGTTGAAGTGACGAGTATGGGACAAGTCGGAAAAGTACTTTCGCTTCCCGACAAAAACGGCAATCTCAGCGTGCAGGTGGGAATACTGAAAATGAATGTGAATATTTCGGCGCTGGCTCTTGCAAAAGAGAAAAAAGAAGAAAAGAAAAAAGGCGCGGGCATTAAATATTCGACAGGCAAAACGATGCATGTAAAGAGCGAGCTTGACCTGAGAGGATATATGGTTGACGAGGGACTCATAGAGCTTGACAAGTATCTCGACGATGCTGTTTTGTCGGGCTTGGAGACCGTGAGAATCATACACGGAAAAGGTACCGGTGCGATGCGAAACGGAGTGTGGGAGTTTTTGAGAAGACATCGCCACGCAAAGGATTTTCGTATGGCGGCATTCGGCGAGGGTGACATGGGCGTAACGGTTGTGGAATTGAAATAATTGCAATAAAAACTTACAATGAGAGGATTTGACAGAAAATGAGTATGAATTTTATGAGAAAATTACCTATCCCTATGGATATGAAAGAAAAGTTTCCCGTGAGCGAGCATTTGCACGAGGTAATCGAAAAGAGAAACAACGAAATCAAAGATGTTTTTTCGGGAAAAAGCGACAAGTTTGCGCTTATTATAGGGCCTTGCAGCGCCGACAGAGAAGATTCCGTGATGGATTATATTTATCGCTTGCGTGATTTGCAGGAAAAGGTAAAGGACAAAATACTCATAATCCCCCGTATTTATACAAACAAGCCCAGAACAACCGGAGAGGGCTACAAGGGAATGGCATCGCAACCCGACCCCACGAAAAAGCCCGATTTGTACGAAGGACTTTTGTCGATAAGAAGATTGCATACGAGAGCCATTGAGGAAACGGGATTTACCTGTGCCGACGAAATGCTCTATCCCGAAAACTACCGTTATCTTTCGGACGTGCTCGGATATGTGGCAATCGGCGCAAGAAGCGTTGAAAACCAGCAACACAGACTTGTTGCAAGCGGTATAGAATTGCCTGTCGGAATGAAAAATCCCACGGGAGGAGACTATTCGGTAATGTTAAACAGCATCGTGGCCGCACAGAAGAGCCATATGTTTTTGTACAGAGGCTGGGAAGTGGAGACGACGGGAAATCCTTACGCTCATGCGATACTCCGAGGTTATGTGAACAAGCACGGAAATGCGCTGCCCAATTATCACTATGAAGATTTGGCGCTTCTGCATGAAATGTATGCTGAGAAAAACCTTGAAAACATGGGTGTTGTTATTGACACAAACCACTCGAATTCAGGCAAAAAATATTTGGAACAGATAAGAATATCGAAAGAAGTTATGACAAGCCGTAATGCGAACGATGATATGAAAAAGTTTGTAAAAGGGCTCATGATTGAAAGCTATATTGAAGACGGAAACCAAAAGGTTGAGGACGGAGTATACGGCAAGAGTATTACCGACCCGTGCCTCGGTTGGGATAAGACGGAAAACCTTGTAATGGATATTGCGGAATCGGTATGATAAAAAACTCCGAAGAGAACTTATCTCTTCGGAGTTTTTGTGTTCGAAACAGTTTAACCGCAAGTTTTTTGAAACGCTATGCGCTCGTCGCCGTTTTCTATGTGAATAATGCCGCAATATCGGAAGTTGAGATTTTTTAAAAGATTTTGCATGGGGATATTGTTTTTATGTGTGTCGATTTTGAGGTTGCCGCATTGTTCGAACGCCCAAGTGAGACAAAATTTGGCGCTGCCTTTTACGATGTGGGAGGAGGCTATGCGGTGAACTACGCCGTAAGGCGCATCGTTTTGCCAACTGCCGTTTTCGATATGCTCGTAGGTGGGGTCGTTGCCGAAAGCGTAATAGAAAACGCAGGCGATAGTGTCGTTTTCAATGCACAGATAAAGATTGCCGCTTTCGATATCGGATTGTATGAGTGATGACGAGGGGTATGTGTTGCCCCATTGATCGGCATTTCCCCTCTCGCTCATGAAAATTCGGGCAGCCGAATATACAGACAAAATTTGAGGGAAATCATCGAATGTTGCTTTGCGTATAATCATAAAAAACACGACCTTTCATAATGCGTAATTTTATCATCGGGAAAAGGTAATGTCAACCAAAATGATAATAATTATTGACATTGCGGATGTAAGATGATAAAATAAAAATACCCCAGGGGGGTATAGGAGGCGATAGAATGGATTGTTGCAAAAAGAAAATACGCAATGAAGAAGAATATAAAAAGCTGATTAACAGATTGAGCCGAATCGAGGGGCAGATTCGGGGAATACGCAACATGGTTGAAAACGACGCATATTGCGTGGATATATTGACACAGGTGAGTGCGGTGAATGCGGCATTGAATTCTTTCAACAAAGAGCTGTTGGGAGAACATATAAAATCGTGTGTTGCAAATGATATACGTAGCGGAAAAGACGAAACGATTGACGAACTTGTTAATCTTTTGCAAAAATTGATGAAATGAGGCGATGGTATGGAAAAATATAACGTGACTGGAATGAGCTGTGCCGCTTGCAGCGCAAGGGTCGAAAAAGCGGTGAAAAGTTGCGACGGCGTGACGGAGTGCAATGTGAATTTGTTGACAAATTCGATGACGGTTGAGGGTGGCGACAGCGAAAAGATAATTAAAGCCGTGAAAAAAGCAGGTTACGGTGCACAAAAAGCCGACGGCGGAACGAAAAACACAAAATCCGAAGAGATTGACGAAACAAAACCCATGAAAAAGAGGCTTTTTGTTTCGTTGGGATTTCTTTTGGTGTTGATGTATTTTTCGATGGGACACATGTTTAATTTGCCGCAGATTGAATTTTTCGAAAATAATTATATTGCCGTGGGAATTGCCGAGATGCTGCTTGCGGGAATTATTATGGTTATTAACCAAAAGTTTTTTGTTTCGGGCGTGAAGGGCGTGTTGAATGGTGCACCGAACATGGATACGTTGGTATCGTTGGGGGCAACGGCAAGCTTTGTGTATTCGGTAGCGGTTTTGTTTGTGATGACGGCAAGCGAAAATGCAGCCGAATGGGCACACGGATTTTATTTTGAATCCGCAGGCATGATACTTACGCTGATAACACTCGGAAAACTTTTGGAAGCGTATTCGAAAGGCAAAACGACAAATGCCGTAAAAGGGTTGATGGCATTAAAGCCTAAGAGCGCAAGAGTTATTCGAAACGGAGAAGAAGTCTCGGTTTCGATAGAAGATGTGAAAGTGGGAGATGTTTTCACGGTGAGACCCGGAGAAAGCATACCCGTTGACGCAGTTGTGACAGAGGGAGAAAGTGCTGTTGACGAAAGCGCATTGACCGGCGAAAGCGTGCCGAGCGACAAAAAAGCGGGAGACGGCGTTAGTGCGGCGACGATTAACAAATCGGGATTTTTGAAATGCCGTGCAACAAGAGTCGGTGAAGAAACGACCCTGTCGCAGATTATAAAAATGGTAGAGGATGCATCGGCGACAAAAGCTCCCATTGCGAAAATTGCGGATAAGGTATCGGGAGTTTTTGTACCGGTGGTAATGAGCATTGCGGCAATCACGTTTGTGATATGGATGATTTTGGGAAAAGATATAGGATTTTCGCTTGCGAGAGCGATATCTGTTTTGGTAATAAGCTGTCCTTGTGCTTTGGGACTTGCCACTCCCGTTGCGATAATGGTGGGAAGCGGAGTCGGAGCGAAAAACGGTATTTTGTTCAAAACGGCGCTGTCTCTTGAAAAGACGGGAAAAGCCGATATTGTGGTTTTGGACAAGACGGGTACGGTTACAAAAGGCGAGCCTGCCGTTACGGATGTGTATGAGTTTGACGAAAAGTTGATGGAGTATGCGTATTCTCTTGAAGCAAAGAGCGAGCATCCGTTGGCAAAGGCTGTTGTGAAAAAGGCGGAAGAACTGAAAAGTGTAAAATACGAATGTGAAAAATTCGAGGCGCTGCCCGGAAACGGACTTTGCGGATTTGTGAACGGAGAAGAGGTTTTCGGAGGAAGCGGAGCTTTTATTGCGACAAAGGTGAATTTGTCGCAAGAGGTGCAAAAAAACTTGGCAATGCTTTCGGATAGCGGAAAAACACCGCTGCTGTTTGCGAAAAGCAACAAACTGATGGGAATCATCGCTGTTGCGGACATGATAAAAGAAGACAGCCCGAAAGCTGTTGAAGAACTGAAGAACATGGGGATTACAACGGTTATGCTGACGGGGGATAACCACCGCACGGCAAAAGCCGTTGCAAAGAAAGCGGGTATTGAAAAAGTGTATGCTGATACAATGCCCGACCAAAAAGCTAAAATCGTGGAAGAGTTGAAAAAGGAAGGCAAAGTGATAATGGTGGGCGACGGAATCAACGACGCTCCCGCTCTGACGGTTGCCGATACGGGAATTGCGATAGGCAACGGTGTGGACGTGGCTATAGACGCCGCCGATGTGGTATTGATGAATTCGTCGATTTTGAGCGTTCCTATGGCGATAAGGCTGTCGAGACAAACGCTCAAAAATATAAAGGAAAATCTTTTCTGGGCGTTTATATACAACATTATAGGAATACCGCTTGCGGCGGGAGTGTATATTAACCTTTTGGGATGGGAGCTTAATCCGATGTTCGGTGCGGCTGCCATGAGTATGTCGAGTGTTTGTGTTGTGACAAATGCGTTGAGACTGAATTTTTTCAATGTACGCAGTACGAAAAAAGATGTTGCCAAGAAAAAGCGGACCGGAAACGGACAAAAAGAATTTGACGTTGAGATAGACGGAATGATGTGCTCGCATTGTGAAAATACCGTGAAAGAAATAATCGAAAAAACGGGCGGTAATGTGATAAAGGTGAGCGCAGAGGAAAACAAGGCGGTTTTTGAAGCGAGTGGAAAATTCAATATGAAAAAATTCGAAGCGGCGATAAAAAAAGCCGGATTTAAGGTGAAGTAAAACAGAACACCCGTAGCGAAAGCTACGGGTGTTCAGACTGTAGAAAAACCCTGTTTTGCAGAAATGCAAAGCAGGGTTTTTGAGTAT
>CAZRYW010000038.1:0-13193 GCA_964604405.1 uncultured Oscillospiraceae bacterium | reverse complement strand
TTGCCGGACTAGGATTCGAACCCAGACAAACAGAGTCAGAGTCTGTCGTGCTACCCTTACACAATCCGGCAATGTCGTTTGCTTTATTTAGCTTACTTGTTTATTATAGCATATATTTTCAATTTGTCAATACTTTTTTTGAAAAATTTTCAACTTTTTTCGGAGAGTTTGTCTCCCCGAAAAAAGTTTGTCGATTATTTTTACTGTTTTCCCCATAAATTAGGCAGTTTCGTACTCTTCCCCGTTATGTTCGACAGTTTCTTTTGTAACCGTTACGACTCTCACATCATCACGTGAAGGCACTTCGTACATAATCTCGCTCATGGTTTCTTCCATAATCGCTCTAAGTCCTCTTGCGCCTGTTTTTCTTTCGAGAGCTTTTTTAGCAACCGCACTTACCGCCTCATCGGTAATGTCGAGCGTTATTCCGTCTATCTCAAAAAGCTTTTTATACTGCTTTACGAGTGCGTTTTTCGGCTGAGTCAAAATCATCTTCAATGCTTCCTCATCCAACGTCTCAAGACTCACAACAATCGGCAATCTGCCTATAAATTCGGGAATAATACCGAATTTCAACAAATCCTGAGGTTCTGCCTGTTTGAGAAGCTCGCCCATATCCGCTTTGCTTGTGGACTTGATTTCATTTCCGAATCCCATCGCCTGTTTGCCGAGTCTTTTCGAAACGATTTTTTCCAATCCGTCAAATGCACCGCCGCAAATAAAAAGAATATTACTCGTATCTATTCTGAAACATTCCTGTTGAGGATGTTTTCTGCCACCCTGCGGCGGAACGGACGCTACCGTGCCCTCCAAAATTTTCAAAAGAGCCTGCTGTACACCTTCGCCCGATACATCACGGGTTATTGAAACATTCTCGCCTTTTTTTGTAATTTTGTCAATTTCATCAATATAAATAATACCCTTTTCGGCTTTCTTTATATCACCGTCAGCCGCCATAATAAGCTTCAAAAGTATATTTTCGACATCTTCTCCGACGTATCCCGCCTCGGTCAAACTTGTTGCATCGGCAATAGCAAACGGAACATCCAAAAGACGAGCCATTGTTTGTGCCAAAAGCGTTTTTCCGCTGCCGGTAGGACCGAGCATCAAAATATTACTTTTTTGGATTTCAACATCGTTCTCCGTTTTCGAACCTATGCGCTTGTAGTGGTTATACACGGCAACAGCCAACGCTCTTTTCGCCCTATCCTGACCTATAACATATTCGTCCAGGAAATTCTTAATATCAACGGGACGCGGAATTTCTTTGTTCTGAACCTTTTCTTCCGCAATCTCATCTATTTCATCGAATCCTTCGCCCAAAATATCAAGGCAAGATTCTATACATTCGTCGCAAATATAAACCCCGGGACCCGCAACAAGTCTGCCCACTCTTGAGGCACTTCTTCCGCAGAAAGAGCACTTCGGTTCGTTTGTCGGTGTACTCATATAGGAAAACCTCCCACTAAATTAACATCAATTTTTCAAAAGAAGCCGAGCAAAATAGCTCGGCGTTCTTTTTATCGTTCTGTTATAATCTTATCTATAAGACCATAATCCAATGCTTCCTGTGCGCTCATGAAATTGTCTCTTTCGGTATCCTTAACAATCTGTTTAAGACTCTGACCCGTATTTTTTGCCAAAATAGAGTTGAGCTTTTCTTTTGTTTTAAGAAGCCACTTAGCATGAATCTCAACATCCGTTGCCTGACCTTGTGCACCACCCAAAGGCTGATGAATCATGATTTCGCTGTTGGGAAGACTTATTCTCTTGCCTTTTGCGCCCGAAGAGAGCAAAAACGCACCCATCGAAGCCGCAAGACCGATACAAATCGTAGATACATCACATTTGATATAATTCATCGTATCGTAAATAGCCATTCCGGCCGTAACGCTACCGCCGGGGCTGTTAATATAAAAGTAAATATCCTTATCGGGATCTTCACTTTCAAGGAAAAGAAGCTGTGCCACGATCACACTCGCAGTAGCATCATTTACCTCATCACTCAAAACAATTATTCTGTCTTTCAAAAGGCGAGAATAAATGTCATACGAACGTTCACCGTTACCTGTTTGTTCAACCACATATGGTACTAATGGCATTTGAGCACATTCCTTTCATTTCAATTTTGTAAGTACAATCAGCAAGAAGCGGATTCAACCAAGAACTTAACAGTCTTTCTGAATTCAATGTCCTGACAAATCGCATCACGGTTACCCATAACGATTTCGCGAACCTTATCTTCTTCCATGCTGTAGCTTTCGCTGAGATTCTTGATTTCTTCTTCGAGGTCTTCGTCTGTAGCCTTAATGTTTTCAGCTTTTGCAACGTTTTCGATAAGAAGAGAAACTCTTGCGCCTTTTTCAGCCTGAGGACGAATTTCGTTCTTGAAAATTTCTTCCGTCATTCCCGTAAACTGCATATACTGTTCAAAAGAAAGGCCCTGAGATTCAACACGGTACTTCATATCGTTAAGATAGGATTCAACCTGCTTTTCAACCATAACTTCGGGAATTTCAACTTCCATGAGTTCGGCAGCCTTTTCAAGTACTGTATTTTCGAATTCAGCTTCGGCTTCCTTTTCGTTTCTTTCTTTAAGCTTTGCCACAATATCGGCTTTATATTCATCGAGTGTATCGAATTCGCTTACATCTTTTGCAAACTCATCATCGAGAGCGGGAAGTTCCTTCTTCATGATGGAGTGCATAACGCACTTAAATACCGCATCCTTGCCTGCAAGGTTTTCGGCATGATATTCTTCGGGGAAAGTAACGTTTACCAAAACTTCTTCGTTAAGGTTCTTTCCTACGAGCTGATCTTCAAATCCGGGGATAAAGCTACCGCTTCCGAGTTCGAGGTTATAGCCTTCTGCCTTACCGCCGTCAAAAGGAACGCCGTCAACGCTACCGTCAAAATCAAGCACAACCGTATCGCCGTTTTCGGGAGTACCTTCTTCAACTGTTGTAATTCTTGCGCAGTTTTCCTGTGCTCTCTTAATTTCGGCATCAACGTCTTCGTCTGTTACTTCTTTAACTGTCTTTTCCACTTTGAGGCTCTTGTAGTCGCCGAGCTTTACTTCGGGCTTAACAGTTACGAGTGCTGAAAGTACGCAACCCTTACCTTCGCCTACCGTTACAATGTCAACCTCGGGCTGTTCTACAGTATCAAGGTTAAGTTCCTTTACAGCTTCATCATATGCAGCGGGGAAAGCAAAGTTTATAGCATCTTCATAGAAAATTGCTTCGCCGTACATCTTTTCGATGAACTTTCTGGGGGCCTTACCCTTTCTGAAACCGGGAATATTGATAAACTTAACGTTCTTCTTGTAGCTGCGTTCCATAGCAGCTTCAAACGCATCTTCCGCAATTTCTATTTCAAGATAAACTTTACTGTTTTCTCTTGTTTCGTTTTTCAAAACCTTCATTGGTATTCCTCCTAAAAAAATGCTATCTGAATATTTATATCATATTTTTCTCTTTATTTCAAGTATTATTTTAGTTTTTTTATCAAAGAAGCTCTTTTCTGAGCTCTTCTCCGCTTTTTTGGCTGAGATAACACGGTGCAATGTCAAAAACAGTCTTTGCTCCGCTTTGACCCTCCTTTGCCAAACGGTACGCCGCTCTGGCATAGCTTACGATAACACTTGACGTAAATTCGGGGTTTGAATCAAGCTTCAAACTGTATTCGATTATATGCTTGTTTTCGCCGTTGATTCCCGTTTTGCCGCTTCTGATGACAAAACCGCCGTGAGGTATGCCGCCATGATCACGCATGAGTTCTTCTTCCGAAACAAAATGAACCGTCGTGTCATAATCCGCAAAATAGTTCGGCATAGTCTTGATTTCTTCTTCGATTTTCGCCAAATCGGCACCTTCTTCGGCAACCACAAAACATTCTCTCGTATGCTTTTCACGTGTTGTAAGTTCGGGGTTTTCTCCGGTTCTCACCTTGCAAAGAGCGTCTTCGACGGGGATGGTATACTGCTTTGCGTTTTTAACTCCCTCAATACGTCTTATCGCATCGCTGTGACCTTGGCTTACTCCCTTTCCCCAGAAAGTATAGTCCTTGCCGTCGGGCAAAATCGCTCCGGATATCATTCTGATAAGAGAAAACATTCCGGGGTCCCAGCCTACCGAGATAATTCCCACCTTACCGCTTTCTTTTGCCGCCGAATCGACTGCTTCAAAATGTTCGGGAATTCTCGCATGAGTATCAAAGCTGTCAACCACATTAAAATACTTCACCGCAAAAGGAGTCTGCTCCGGCAAATCCGTAGCGCTTCCTCCGCAAAGAATCAAAACATCTATTTTGTCTTTCCAATTTTCCAATTCCGATACATGGCAAACCGCAGCGTCCTTTGTCAAAACGGAAAGCGTACTCGGATCACGTCTCGTAAAAACAGCCTTCAATTCCATATCGCTGTTTTGCTTTACGGCACATTCAACGCCTCTTCCGAGATTTCCGTATCCCAAAATACCGATTTTAATACTCATAGCTCATTACCCCTTATATTAAAAATAGACACTAATAATTATACTCCCACGCTGTCGAATTGCAAGTTTTTTTTGCAATTGCCTTACGAAAATTTACACAAAAAGACACACAATCTCACAATCATTTTTTTCGAATTTGTCATTTAACCTTTATCACACGGTTATACTCGCTTCCGTAATCTTCTACCGATTCTATCAATCTGTCAAAATCGTTTCCGTACGCTCCCGTAAAAATCGCAAAAACATCCAAATCACAGTCCATGCTTCCGTCTTTGTAAACCGCTACGCTGTTGTAATAATCAACCGCCGTATAATACGGTGCCGTGCCGGAATAATTCGTAAACAGCAAAAAGTCAATTACATAATCCACGTTTTCCAATTCTTCCAAACCTGTGTCCTTAACCCTGATTATTCTTGTGTTTTTAACTTCCAAATGTCTGTCTTTTCCGACCTCAAACGGGCTTTCGTCATATACCGATTCCCATTTTTCTCCTATAAGTTCCGCCGCCTTGTCGATTGTTTCTTCATTCGCCGTTTTGTTGCCGCATCCCGCAGCAAAGCACAAAAGCAGCGCAGATACCAATGCCGCAATTTTTTTCACAATATCGTCTCCCTCTTTTTTATTACTTGTTATTTTTTATACCATAATCCGCTCTTTCAGTCAAGCCGAGACAAACAAAATTCACATTTCGTTATTTTTTTCATCCCTTATTGACATTATTTCCAAAAGTATTATAATATTTGTAGCAATTTCAAGGAGGCACATATGAAAAACAATATCGTACTTATCGGTATGCCCGGCAGCGGAAAAAGCACCATCGGCGTACTGCTCGCAAAAATAATCGGCTATGATTTTATCGACTCCGACCTTTTGATTCAGGCTCGTGAAGGCAAAAAGCTTTATGAAATTATAAACGAAAAAGGTCTTGATGCCTTTGACGAAATCGAAAACTCCGTCAATAGTTCCATCGAAGCAACCAAAACCGTTATAGCTACCGGTGGCAGCGTTGTATACGGCAAAGAGGCAATGGAGCATTTAAAACAAATCGGCACGGTCGTTTTTTTGGACGTGTCGCTCAAAGAGCTTAACATGCGTATCAAAAACATGGCAACACGAGGCATATCAATGCGCGAAGGACAAACTTTCGAGGATTTGTTTAACGAACGCAACGTCCTCTACAACCATTATTGCGACTTAAAGATTGACTGCAACGGTCGCACTCTTTCGGAAAATGCCGAAAGACTTGCCAAGCTGATTGAGCAAAATTCATAATCATTACAAAAAAAGAGCATAACCGTTCTAAAGAGAACGGTTATGCTCTTTTTGCTGCACGATAATCTCTATGCGAAAACTATATATCGGCTTACAAATTAATTTTTTAATCTCCCAATATTTTCACTTCATAAAGCTCCGACGGGTATGTATTTTGTTCGCTGTTTCTGGGTTTTGCGTTCAAAACCGTCACTCTCACATACCTTGCCGCACCGCTCGCATTGTCAACCGTAAATCCGTAATCCGTGTAGCCCTCGCTTTTGTCTACCAGCGTTACATAGTTTTCACCGTCGATACTTCCCTCGATTTTGTAATTATAATATGCTTCGCTGCTGTTCCATATCATCCACGAAATCTGCACCTGGTTGATATTTTTCGCTTCACCGAGGTCAACTTCCCAAACATAAGGCCATTTTCTATCGGTTTTCCATATACTGTTGTATTTGCCGTCATTTGCCGTATTGCCCAATCCAAATTTCCCGTTTTCGCCCGCAGGCTTTTCCTGCGACAAGATTTTTCCTCGCTGAACGGGTATGAGCACATCGTTTTCCACGTTATACAAAAGTTCTTCAAAGAAATCATAAAATGCGTATCCGTTCGACACCGTCACGGGATAACGTCTGCTCTGAGTCGTTTTTACAACAGCGTCTTTCCAATAATACATCCAGCGGTAAGGATTCATGATATAGTGTTGACTGTTTTCCGAAAGAGCATACACGCCGCCCGACTGTGCCGAAAACGTCGTTTGGTTTCCGACGCTTCTCAGCTCACTCCATACGCCTTCCATGCTTGTTGCGCTGTTGTACATTCCCGGTGTCGGATACCATCCCGCACATCCCGACGTAAAGAGATAGTAAATGCCGTCTTTTTTCAAAACATTCGGCAATTCTCTCCAGAGGTTGTTGTTTATGAGCGCAACTCGCTCTTCCACACCCGACCAATCTTTTTTGAGTCTGTAAATCGCCAAATTTGCATTTCCGTGCACCGCCGACATCACATATGCCGTATTATCGTCGTCAACGTATACATTCAAGTCTCTTGTGTCATCGCCCCCGGGGCGTATTGCACCGTGAAAAATCATTTTTTCTCCGGCTTTCATCGTAGCAAACGATGTTTTTGCCGTACCGTAGCCGCCGTCCGCTTCATAATGTGCAATAAAAGCGAACGTGTCCGTATCGGGATTATAGCGATAGTTCACGCTTTCGAATCTGCACATTTCATTGCCTTTGCAGGTTTCGTGATTCAAAATATCGGACACATTCATCACTTCGACAGGTTCCGAATACGTAACATCGTCCGTACTCGTTCTGACCATCATTTTTCCGAAACCGCTCTTTCCGTCGTCTCTTCCCCATTGTTCAAATTTGTAATAAACGCCGTCTTTCGTTTTTAGTCCGTTCGGAAGCTCCATGTTCGACGGTGTAATATTGCTCGTTACTTTCAAATCTTCGGGAAGTTCGTAGCACTCCACTTCTTCCGTTTCGGCATAATCAATCAAACCGTTTTCCTCAAGTGCGTAAATGCGATAGCTCACCTTGTCGCCCACATTGAGGTCATAATCATCAATTGTTATTGCCGAAGTATTTGTCCAAAACTCGTACTCACCGCCGTTAATGCTTTTAAAAACATCATAGCTTGTTGCGCCGCCCACTTCGTTCCATTGCAGCTTGGCATTTGTAACTTCGTCTTCTCCCTTGATGAGAAAAAGTGTTGCGGTTGCACCTATCACTTTGATATTGCTTTTTCCCATATCCTCAAGAATAAATTTTTGCGACTCGTCTCCGACAAATTCTTCCTGTGTTATGTAACCGTCATTTTCGGTAAGATACAATTCGGACGTCTGATTTTTCAAAAAAGCATATTCGCCTTCTTCAATCATTTCAAATATCTGGTTTCCGCCGTAGTTTACGCTGTACACCGTAGCGTTTGTTCCGCTCTCCGTGCTGTGTGCGGGAATATCAATCGCCAGATTTGCTTCTTTGTTTATTATCACAAACTTGTTGTTTCCGACAGATGCAAACGCCCATATTTCGCCGTCATTGTCCGCTTTGTCTTTGACAACAATCTTTTCGCCGTTACTTGCCGAATCCTCTTTGATACCGACTATTTTATCGCATCCGATATTTGTCAATCTGTAATATCTGCCCCCGACTGTGCCGCTTGCGTAATTTTCCGCATTGAGCGTTGGCAAATCAAAATTTACCGAAAAATCATCCTTTGTCAAAACGTCTCCGTTTAATTCAAATACGTCCGCATCCGAAAAATTTTCTTTTTCACCGTCAGTCGTCAAAAACTTTCCCGTATCCTTGTTTCTGAGAACATAATGTCCTTTACCTTGCAAAATCAGTTTATATATTCCGTTATTTTCAACAGAAACCAACTTTCCGTCCATCGTATCCGCCGCTTCGACTCTAACAAATTCCGTAACGTTTGCCTCATCTTCCGATATTTTCACCTCAACCAATTCGAAAGAGTCTCTCTCTTTGTCAAATTCGGCATATTGTGCAACGGTACCGTTTTCGGTCGCACCCAAAAACATCTCCGAATGATTCATAACAATCGCATATGTACCGTCGTCGTTTTCTTTCAGCTTAATCCATTGGTTTGTACCCTCCGTATTGCCGTACATTATAAGTTCCAAGCCTTCGTCTGTTCGCCAATTCGGCATATCTATGCTGCGAAGCGTTTTGCGGTTTTCGGGGCGATATATCCCCGCACCTCTCGTCAAAAATCTCCAAATCTGTACGTCGCTTCCGTCTTCATCCGCAAGCACAATCAACGTGCCGTCACCTGTCGCCTTGTTCTCGGGCATGATAACCTTGCCCGTTTTACAATGCTTAATGATAAAGTATTTTCCGTTCAAAAGCGATATTTCAACATCAAGTACGTTTTTTTCTTCGTCATACGAATATTCTGCGTCAAACCCTTTCAATGCATCTTTGGGCATATACGTTTTTTCGTTTAAGATAACCGATTCGTTTGCCATGCTGCTTTTAAGTCCGTTTTTCTTCACCCATTTTTTGCCCACGTAAACTTTCACTTCGTCATCTCCGTTTACGGCTACGGCGCACTTTTCATCATTATCCCATTTCACGTCATATCCCGCGAACTCACAAAAACTTCGCATCGGAATATAGACTTCACCGCCGTTTACAATCACATCATCTTCAAGCTCAACCGCTTTTCCGTTTACAACAAGCTTCAAGCTTTGTGCATTTGCAACACAAACACAGCTTATCAACATTGCAAACGCAATAAACAAACTTGTCATTTTTTTCATTTTCGTTCTCTCCTCTGTTTTCTTTATCAAATAGATTTTACCGCATTTATCGCTGTTTTCAAATAGCAAAACGTAACAGATTTTTATCAAAACATGCACTATATGTTGACAATCTCATTCAAAAATAATAATATATTCACAAAGGAGTTGAAACAATGACTTATTCTTCTTATCATTCATCCGATGTATCAAACAGCGATTTCAATGTTGTTCAATACGGTTACAGGGAGTGTCGTCCCGATTTTCGCGTATACTATTATTCCTGTCCCAATTATCTTTTTCATTATGTTTATTCGGGAAAAGGTTCTTTCTGCGTAAAAAGCAAAACAGGACATATCACAAGATATTCTCTTTCTTCCGACCAGGCATTTATTATTTATCCCGGTCAGGAAGTCTGGTACACCTCCGATTCCGATGACCCTTTTTCATATCGCTGGATTGAGTTTTTCGGCAACAAATCGCTTGATTTTCTCACTTCGGCACATCTCACAAAAGAAAACCCCATTCACATCGCCTCCGAGCCTTACGAATGTGGCAAGATTCTCAAACAAATCACCGACTGCGGCATATTATCGCCCATGCGCATGACAGGGCTTTTCTGGATGATGGCGGATTCGCTTTCAAAAGGCACTTCCAACGCAACCGACAATCTGTCCGTTCTTTTCAATAATGCCCTCAAATACATTCACGACAACGTCTCATCTCCCACAACCGTGGAAGACGTCGCAAAGGCAATAGGTGTCTCCCGCGGCTATCTCTCCAAAATTTTTTCAAAATTCATCGACCAATCCCCCAAACAATACATAACGTTTTTTCACATAAGCGAAGCAAAATCTCTTCTCTCCGGCACAACAATGAACATATCCCACGTTGCAGCTTCCGTCGGGTACGACACCGTATCCGATTTCACGAGAGCGTTCAAAAAAACCGTAGGTCTCACTCCCAGCGAATACAAAAAACAGCATACCCAAAATTAAACAAAAACCGACATTTTTAAGCACAAACCTTAAAAATGTCGGTTTATTTATTTTATTAAAAAATACTTTTACATATGATGTTTTAGCATAACATACAGTCACAAGCCTCGCAATGTGTTTTCGTCCTTGATTTTTTACACCGTTCTCACTTTACAACCTCCGAAATCCAATTCTGATATTCGTTGAATCCCGCTTCTCTCTGCGTCAATCCACCGTTTTCATACGTGAGATACAATCCCGAGTTCTCGCTTTTTATCATGTAACTTCCGTCCTCTTGTTTTTCGAAAAACCACTTCTGGTTATTCGTATAATTCACTTTGTATGCAATAACTCCGACACCTGATTCGGTTGAATGATTCAAAACGTCCAAGCACTGCACCTCGCCGTCTCCGTCCGAATTTACATATTCCGATTTTCCTTTTATTACATAACTTCCCGTCACCGTATGTTCCATCGTCCACATTGATGAATTCGCTTTTGAGCTTTGCTTCAAACAAAGACCCGTCTCCGGTGAATAAAGAATATTCAAAACCGTACCTTTAAGCTTTATGTTTCTGTAAATTTCCGCAGTTTCTTTTTCCGCAACATCTTCACCCGTTTCTTCGGCAATTTCTTCAGCCTCGAACTTTTCGGGAACGTAAACCGTTCCGTCATCCTTTGCTATCACAATAAAACTTATTATAGGGTCAAGCGATTCATCCAAGGATTTTTCGCTGCGAATCGACGAAACCGTTATAACTCCGTCATTCCCTTTAACTCCGACCTTTTCAAAAACTCCCACATTGTTATGTGTGTCAAAGTCTTTTGCGACAACTTCATCTCCGACTTTAATATCAATATATCTTCCCTCTTCGTTCCAAGGGTCGCTCACGCCGACATATACCTTGTACGTTTCGTTTTCATCAACTTCAAACGAGTACTTAATTCCCTTGCCGATGTTTTCTTCGCCGCCTGCCGAATAGTCATATCTCACCGAATAAAACATATTTTTGTTTCCCGAATGACCTGTTTCGTTATCCTGAGTGTATCCCCACTTTTTGCCGGTTTTTTCATCCTCTTTGTATTCTTGATCCGCCAGAGCGTTCCAAAGCTTACCGCCCGCATGCTTGAGCTCGCTGTCATCGTCTGCTCCGCAGTCTGCAAAATATACAATATCTTTCGGCATCACGTATATATCGAGTGTGACGGACGAATTTTCAAATCCTTCACCATAACCTGTCAGAGTATGATGACCTACTTTGTCGATATCCTTCTTTTCCCATACAGCCTTTACATCTTTTTCTTCGTTTTGTACAACCGCCTTAATCGTTTCGGGCAGCTCTATCCTCTCTCCGTATGTAACGTGCAAATCATCGGGTTCTATCAGCATATCGCCCCAATTTTCTATCGTCCATTCGTCAACCCATTCTATTTTTATACTTCCGTCAGGCTGTATCTGAATCGGCAACCATATATAACTGCTTTCCGAATGATTGCTCGGACGCCATATATCCGCCATAAATACAAACCGTCCCTTGTCTTCATCAAGCGTCATCACCCAATAGCTCTGTCCTCCGAAAGTTCTGTTTGCACCTTCTCCCACGCACGGGTTACCGTGCTGTGTCCAAGGACCCGTCGGAGACGGTGCCGTTGCATAATCCGCTTTGTTTGCGCTCCACCCCGTACATCCCGACGTTATCATATAATATGTATCTTTATATTTAAAAACCGCAGGTGCTTCTCTCCACTTCCACCAAATACAGTAATGCGCTTCTCGGCAAGGTTCAAGATAATCGTCGCTCAACTTAACCGTTGCCAAGCACCCGTTTTCATCCGTCGAAAAATAAATATATGCCGTGCCGTCATCGTCTTGAAAAAGTGTCATATCTCGGCTCATTTTGCCTCCGGGACGATAGCTCGTAATATATTCGAAAGGTCCCGTCGGACTGTCACTTACAGCAACACCCGCTCTCGAATAACCGTACCACCCGTTGTCTATATGCATCCACATAACATACTTGTCGGTTTTTTCGTTATAAATCACTTTCGGCCTTTCGATAACCTCCCCGACTCTTATGTCACTTTCGGGAAATGTCATCCCGTCATAGCTTTCAATCATTTCGAGTGCCAATCCCTCGTACTTCCAATTGTAAAAATCTTCCGACGAATAGCACGCCACACCAATTCTCCAGCCCCAATCGGCATATTTTTTCAAATGCTCCGGAGGGTCGCTTGTCTGTCTTGCTTCTCCGTACCAATAATATTTCTGCGTTTTTTCGTCAAAAAACACATTTCCGCCGTGTCCCTGAACGAGTCCCGCATTATCATCAAAAATATAACTTCCGGGTTTTATCGAGTCACGCTCGTAATCCATTGCCCCCTCGGCAATCAGTATTTCTTCCTTTGCCCTCAACATTTCGGATTCATTGTTGTTTTGTATAATTTTTTTCAAAGCCGAATTATAATACTTTTCCGCAACTTCTCTCACTTTTTCGTTATCGCAAATTTTCAATCCGTCTCTGACAAAATTCAGCGAATTATCTGTTTTTTCGTCCCCTGTTTTCAGCGGAAGTTTTTCATAAACCTCGGCAGTCCTTTTCAGTAAACTTTCTCCCTCTTCTTTTGTTAAAGTCTCCTCAAGATTGCAATCTTTATCAATAATTCCGTGTTTGATCGCCAGATTGACATAATCTCCGTCTCCCAAGTCGCTCTTCATGTGCAAAAGTGCCCTCACGCACATTTGCGCCGCTTCACCTGTTGTCATCACGCCTTCTGCATTGAAACAATCCCCATCGTCAATCACGTCGGCGACAACAGCCCCCTCCGCCACATCAGAAAAATCGTCAGCATAATCCACATCGCAAAAGCTTTCCGAATATACTCTCTCTTCAAAAAAATCGTATTCTTTCATTTGCTGCAAAAATTCCGTTTTTGTAACGCTACCGTTTGCAAGCACACCTTGCGTCAATAAAAAACACATCAAAAATACGGCAATAACTTTTTTCATTTTAAACCCCTCCGTTTCTCCATAATAACATATCACAAAACGTTCTCTGAATATATGTGAAAACGTGACCTGTTTTTATCAATTTGTACACAAAACTTTATTGTCTCACCTATAACAAAAATCATACAAAAGAAAAATCGGAACAAGCTAATCTTGTTCCGATTTGGCACCGCTTGGGGGAATC
>CAZRYW010000037.1:0-13202 GCA_964604405.1 uncultured Oscillospiraceae bacterium | reverse complement strand
AAATTCGTAAATTACTTAGTAAAAGAATTGCAATCAATGACGAGTGGGATTACGGGATAGAGTTATGTTGCAATGAAGAAATTGATATTCTTTCCCGTGACATCAATGAAACAATTGCATTTTTTGCAAACGAGTGTACCGCCAATGAGTTTTCGTGGCTTAGTGAAGTTTTTGATGATGTGGCTGAAAAAACTCAGAGCAGAGCTTTTGTCGATTGCCTTTATAAAGTCGCAAAGAAATTCCCCGATGAATGTGAAGCATATCATATAGATAAAGTCCTTGAATATGCCGAAGGTGCACTTAACGACTAAACAATCGCAGTTTTTTCTATCCCATTTCAAACTCAGAAGCAATAGTTGTTGAGGATTTGGGAACAGAACGGTTGAAAGCACTATAAAAAATTGGTTTTATAATAGGCTCTATAATAAATGTTGCGGTTTAACTAAATAGAGCCTGAAAGTTAATAGTGAACAAGAAAAATTCCGTCCACATTCGTGAACGGAATTTTTTTGGTGGGAGAGGGTGGATTCGGACCACCGAAGTCAGTGACAACAGATTTACAGTCTGCCCCCTTTGGCCACTCGGGAACTCTCCCAAATATTATTCTCGGTATTTATCATACCGAGAATTGTTGGAGCTGGTGATGGGACTCGAACCCGCAACCTGCTGATTACAAATCAGCTGCTCTGCCAATTGAGCTACACCAGCATTTCCAGCGACTTTTACAATATAACACATTTATTTTGTTTTGTCAATAGTTTTTTTAAAAATTTTTATATTTTTTTCAAAAACTTGTTTTACTGTGAAAAGACGCTTAAAAATTTACGCTAATTTTGCAAGCTTAGTTGCAAGCTGAGACTTTTTGCGACTTACCGTATTCTTGTGGAATACACCCTTTGCTGCAGCCTGGTCAAGCTTCTTTACGCAGTATGCGAATTCGCTTGTAGCAAGAGCTTTATCGCCTGCTTCAACAGCAGCCTCAAACTTTTTAAGAGCTGTCTTAATAGCGGACTTTGTCATTTTGTTCTGAAGAGTCTTTGTTTCGATAACGAGAACTCTCTTCTTTGCGGACTTAATGTTAGGCAAAACACTCACCTCCTGCAAGGTTAAATAAAAATTTATCTAAAGGAGAACACGGCTTCTCCAAATAGGCAAGGTGTATTCTAACATAGATTTTATAAAAAAGCAAGTACTTTTTTAAGACTTTTTTAATTTTTTCACAAATCGGTTGTATTAAACCGTTATATATGCTAAAATATACACGATTATTACATATGTTTGAAAGGATTTTTTTCATGAGATTACCGAAATTTAAACTTTTTGACTACAACACTCCCGGCCCCGGCGTATCAAAAGACGAACCTCCCAAAAAAGGACTTGCTCGTTTTTGGGATATTTTATCCCGCCGTTTTTGGAAAATGGTTTCTCTTAACGCAATCTATCTTTTGTTTTCGGTGCCTCTTCTTGTTATAATGTGGTTTGCCGTTTATCTCATCCTCTCGTTCATGTTCGGCGAGCTTATTTCTTCTGATTCCACCATGCCCCAAACCTTTACTCAAATCACAACATATCTCACCTGCCTTTTGTACGCTCTTTTCGGCGGCGGTGCCGTTACGGCGGGTATGACGTATGTTTTGCGTAACTATGTTGTGGATACTCATTCTTGGATGTGGTCGGATTTTCGTTCAAAATCCAAAGAAAATCTCAAGCAGGGTACGGCGACGTTTTTTATCGACCTCGTATTTCTCACCCTTTTGGGACTCAATTTCTGGTTTTACGGTTCGCTTGCCTCAAACAGCATAGCGGCATATCTTCTTCAGGGGTTCATGGTTGTCGTATTCTTTATATTTCTCCTCATGCACGCATACATCTACCCCATAATGATTTCGTTTGACATGAAGCTTTTCGACATTTACAAAAACTCGTTCATTCTCGCCGTGGGCAAGCTCCCCCGCACATTTTTGTCGATGGCGATTTGCACGCTCATTTGCGGCATCGTTACCTATCTTGCATGTTTTGTCACGATTTACGCAATGCTGCTCATCCCCATTATCATGTTCTCGTTCACATCGTTTGTCAATCTTTTCATAACATATCCCGTAATCCGAAAGTATATGACAAAAAACAATTAATCATCAATAAAAGACCGCAATATTCGCAGTTGCAATCTTGCGGTCTTTTATTTTCACGCCAAGGAGAAAAATCATGAAAAAACTTTCTTTTGCAAAGGGTGCACTCATCCTTTCGGCAGCAACGGCTTTGGGCAAAATTTTTTCCGCCGTTTTCAAAATTCCGTTGGACAGATTTTTTCTGCACGAGGAGGGAATGGCACTTTTCAACTCTTGTTACAATACATATATGTTCTTTTTCGCACTCGCTCAATCGGGCTTTCCTCTTGCGATTTCGCAGATGATAGCATCCTCTTCTTCAAAAAAAGAAGAGGATACGATTCTCTCCACATCGCTCCTCTTTCTGCTCGGAACGTTCGGCATCTCGTGTGCGTTCATAATGCTCTTTTGTAATAGCATCGCCCAAGCCGTTTCTCTTCCGGACGCTTCTCGCGGCTTTTTCATCATGGCTCCCGCACTTTTGTTTTGCGCCCTCACGGCGGTGTTGAAAGGTTTTTTCCAGGGCAAGATGATGATGTTTCCGCCCGCATTGGGTCAAGTCTGCGACTCGTTCGGACGGCTTTTGGTCGGCTTTACGGCGGCATATTTTCTTTTGGGTAACGATTTGAGCACATTGAGCTCTGCGGCTCTTCTCGGCGTACCTTCGGGTGCTTTTTTGTGTGCCTGCGTGCTTTTGATATCGTACATTTCGCTTTCCCGTCCCATTAGTTTTTCTTTTTCGAAAAACGTTTTGAAAAAACTTCTTTTTCTTGCGCTTCCCATCACCGTCACCACGTCTCTTCACGCAATTTTCAACATGATAGACACATTCGAAGTTGTTTCATCTCTTGAATATTTCGGCTATGGCGCATCTTCAAGAGCTTTCGGAATTTTAGGCAGGGCGGCAATGCTTTACGCTTTGCCCGTGTCCATCGCAACAGCCGTTGCCTCGGGCATACTTCCCGCACTTTCCGAAAACATCAAGCTTTGCAATACTAAAAAAGCATCTTCCGACTCGTCTCTTGCCATAAGACTGTCGTTGGTGATTTCGCTTCCGTGTGCGGCGGGTTTTATCGCCATGAAAAATGCGATTTTCGCTCTTTTGTTTGACTCGTCCGATTTATCTTCGCTTCTCGCCATCATTGCTCCGTCGGCGGTATTTTTGAGTTTTTCATGCGTAGGCGCAGGCATACTGCAAGCCTCGGGAAAAACCAAAGCTTCTCTTTTTGCGGCAATTGTCGCTATTGTATCGAAATTGTCTCTCACACCGATTTTGATAAAGTTTTTCGGAATCAACGGTGCTGCGGCGGCAACCGCAATTTCGTATTTTACACTTGCGTTAATCATATCGGTATTCCTCATCCGTTTGAAAATCTTTGAATTTTCCGCAAAGGACATTGTTTTCATACCCTGTCTGTGTACGTTTTTATGTTTTGCGGTCGCAAAAATCTGCTCGGGATTTTTCCCCGCTCCCATCGCAATCTGTGCCGCCGCTCTCGTATACATCCCATCGGTTTTTATCACAAAATTCATCTCCGAAAATGATTTGGCACAAATTTTCGCAGGTTGATTTTCTCACATTTTTTCCTTTTGTTCAGTATTTTATGCCTTTATTTCGTACATTGTTCTTATTTTTTCGGTTAAAAAATATCAAAAAATTTCAAAAACCACTTGTATTCTCCGATTATGTTTGGTACAATGTAAACAAATTCACATTGTGGAGGTGTACATATGAATAAAGCAACTCTTATTGCTCGTGTAGCCGAAAAACAGGGGCTTTCAAAAAAAGCAGCGGAGGATATCTTCAATTCTTTTCTCGATACTATTATTGATACCGTAAACGACGGAGAAAAAGTTCAGATTGTAGGCTTCGGCACTTTTGAGGTGAAAACCCGTGCAGGCAGAATTTGCAAGGTGCCCGGCACAAACCAAGAGGTTACGGTTCCCGATTCCAAAATACCGACTTTTAAAGCAGGCAAAGTGTTCAAAGAAAAGGTTAGATAAATACCAAAAGGCTACGGCGGGTTGTTTCAACTTTCGTTGTAGCCTTTTTTTAAATTTATTGCTTTTTTCATTTGTGTAACATATAATAAAATACGGAGGTGTTTCGATGAACAATTTAAACTCGTCTTCCAGACTTTCGGGCGGCAAAAAATGCTCCGCTACGGGGATTTTTGTCAATATTTTTCTCTTTGCGACAAAGCTTGCCGCAGGCATTTTTTCTCACAGTCTCTCGGCGGTTGCGGATGCTTTCAACAACTTGACCGATGCTTCCTCTGCCGCAGTCAGCTTTATCGGTTTTCGTTTTTCCGAAAAAAGAGCCGATGCCGAACACCCTTACGGTCATGCCAGAGCCGAATACCTTTCCGCTCTTATCGTTGCGATTTTTATCATACTGATCGGTTTCGAACTTTTGAAAAGTGCTTTGGATGCCGTTTTCAATCCCGTGCGCCCGACTCTCAATTCGTGGATTTTCGCAGTTTTGTTTTTGTCCGTAATAATCAAAATCGCCATGTCAGTTTATTTTTATCGTGTGGGAAAATCCATTTCTTCTCCGACGCTCATTGCAACAGCCTTGGATTCGCGTAACGATGCTCTCGTTACAAGCGGCATTATGGCAGGTTATCTCATTGCGTATTTTACGGATTTTGTCTTGGACGGTTACATTTCGCTTTTTATAGCCGTTTTCATTTTGGCAAGCGGTTTTTCCATCATCAAAACCACCATGGACCCTCTTTTGGGCGGTGCTCCCGACAAAGAACTCGTCGATTACATCAAAAACAAGATTTTATCTTATGAAAACGTGCTCGGTGCACACGACCTCATTGTTCACGATTACGGTGTGGGGAAAATATTTGCCAGCGTACATGTCGAAATGGCGGCAAACATAAACGTCATGACAAGCCACGACATTATCGACCGTATCGAAGATGATTTTCTCTCGGACGACAATATTCACATGATAATTCATTTCGACCCCATCGACACGGACGACGATTCGCTTTCGCTTCGTCGCACGGTATCGGAAATCGCCGCAAAAATCCATCCGGATTGCACGATTCACGATTTAAAGCTCAAGGACTCCACAATCAGCTTTGACTGTGTCAAGCCCGATGACTGCACCGCATCGGACGAAGCCATTATCGCAGCGTTCGACGTTGCAATACGCTTATCTAACCCCGATTATAAAACGGCGATTACCATCGACAAAAGTTTTTCGCCCGTTATTCATTAAAAAAAGTACTGCCCCGAAATTTTGCTTTTTCGGGGCAGTACTTTTTTTAAACCGCCAAAACTCCCGTCTCCGACTCAATCAAAAGGAAAATCTTTTCTTCCGCACCGCTTTGCGTATTGATATATATCAGGCATTTTCGCTCTCCGGTTTTCCCCTCGATTTGCCAGCAAAAGTCTTCCGTACCGTCCTCCTTCGGTATAACGGCGAGGCTTGTCGAAAGAATGTCCACATTTTTGTTGATTTTTGCGCATGCTTCTTCAACGCTCACTTTGATTTTCGGAATTTCCCGCATTTTGTGGTAGGTCACATATCCTCTTGTTTCGCAGCCTATAACCTCTCCGGTATCAAGAGCCACTTTGACTTTTATCATATCGGGATACAGCGTATATCCGTCCTGATGCGCCGTATAATTTATAACCGCCGTGTTTTGAACCGTCTCGTAATAGTTTTCGGTCATATTTTTAAATCCGATGTTGTTCAAAAACTTTACGCCTCTGATTTTCGCTTCGGCAATATCAATCTTTTCTTCTCCGATTTCCCTGTTGTTAAGATAGCTCAAAAGATATCCGCCCCGCTTTGTCACAACAACGGAATAAACATTTTCCTCATCGTAAATATAATATGCGGGGATACTTCCGCCCACTTCTTCGCATTTCAATTTTTTGCCCATTCCCAAAAACGACTTTACTCCCAAAAGAGCATCTTCTTTTGTTATTTCTTCTTTATCTTTCAAAAATTCGCTTTCACGGTCGGTCAGATGTGACGAAAACGGTCCGTCATAAATAAGTGACGGGTAATCATGCAGCTGATTTTCGATTTCGCCCATCGCCGCATCGAATCCCGATTCTTTCGCACCGCTTCCCGCTCTCTTGATATCGAGAGTTCCGCTGTAAAGCTTCTCCAAATCATCATCCAGCGTTGCCGACACGCTTTGGGCGTATTTATTCAAATTCGACAAATTATCATACTCTTCTTCACCGAGTTTTTCGCCGCCGAGCATTTTAAAGCTCAACGATACGGCATAATCGCCCGATTGATTCAAAAACTCGCTCAAATTTTCAAGCGGCTCTTCCCTAAGCGGCAAAAGCGCAAGATTTGCCGATGCAAACGCCGCCTGTCTGTAAATCTCTTCCGACAATCTGAGCATCTGATACGAATCGTTGACAAAAAGGCTTTTTTCCAAGCTCAATTGCAAATCGTCCACATACTGTACCAGCTCCGTGAAAGAGCGCTGATAATCCATTTTGATTTCGTTCGAATATTTTTCCGCACAAATGTCTTTGTATATTCCGAATATCGCCGCACAAAACAGGACGATTATTAGCGAAAATACAAATATATGTTTTCTTTCGGATTTCATGTAAATTTCTCCCTCGGCATTTTTTATACAAATAGCTTCCCCGCTTTTTTCTTTTGTATTCGTGTTCGGGCATTAAAATTTCCGTATTATCGGTAAACACGCATTTTTTTGTTGAAAAACACTACCGATTATGATATGATAAACGTGCATGGGTTTACCATGATGTGATAAGAGGTGATTAATATGAAAAAGAAAATAGCTATGCTTACAGCCGTTTGCATATTTGCGTTTTCGACACCGTCTCATGCGGCAAACTTTGCGGATATGCCGCAATCGGACAGTCGGTTTTACGACGCATTTGTATATGCAATCGAAAAAAATATTATTACGGGCGACGGAGCCTATCTCAATCCGTCCGCAAATTTGACTTATGCCGAGGCGCTCACTTTCATTTCCCGAGTAAAGCCTTTTAACTGTGATGAAACGGATATCACACCTTACGGTGTTTCCGCCGACAAATGGTACTATTCCGTTGTCGCAAAAGCCTACACATTGGGATATATTTCGCTTGACGATTCCGCCCTGCTTTCTCCGGAGCGTTGTCTGACTCAAAACGAAGCCGCAACGCTAATCGCAAAAGCTTTTTCGGTTTCGCCCGATACAACCGCTTCGGGCGATAATTGCACGAGAGCCGAGTTTATATGGCAGATTTATCGCCATGTTCAATCAGCTTCCTCCGCATCCGACAAATCCGAAGAAATTACACAACCGAGCGAGGACTCAACCGAAGCTCCCACGGAAAACACGAGTGAATTCAGCGATTTGAAAGCACAGGCAGCTATGGAAGCAATGCAAGTTGCATTGGGAATCCGTCCCGACGGAACAAGCTATATAACACGTGTTGTTTATACCGACGACTCACAAACCGATTGGCAAAGCGGCGGCATGTCGTCCTCTCGTCCCTCCTCCGGAACAACAAACCGTCCCGGCAAAGACGATGACGATGAAGACGAAACCCAAGCTCCCACAAACGATAACAATTCAGACAACGACGAGCCTTCGACCAATGCACCCACCGAAGCTCCTACCGAGCCCGAAACTCCCGAGCCCACATACGGCAACTATGACGGAAATGTTGACAACGAAAAAGACAATGTTTTGGACGACCCGTTTAATGACGGGTGGAGACCCCCGGGATGGACAGGTGACGGTGATGACGGCGAGGATTCAAACGGCGGCGACGGCTGGGATGACGAGGATGATGATTTTTACATAAACGACGATGACGATCCCGACTACAAACCCGAAAAGCCTACCGAGGACAAAACAGAAGAACCCTCCGAAGACAAGTCCGAAGAGTCTTCCGATGATAATTCCGAAAATCCCTCAGAAGACAGCTCCGAAGACTCTTCCGAGGACAGTTCAGAAGACTCTTCCGAGGACAATTCGGAAAACCCCTCCGAGGACAGTTCCGAGGATAATTCCGAGAATCCTTCCGAAGACTCTTCCGAGGATAATTCCGAGAATCCCGATACTGACGGATTAGACAATTCCGACGAAAACAAAATTTTACGCAGTTATGTTATGCCGAAAGAGCGGTGGTTTAATTGAGGATAAAGGTTGCCGATTTTGTATTCGAAATTGACAACAAATTCGAATACTTGGAAAAATTAGTCTCGGAATATTACACAGACGAAGAACCCGACTGTCACATCAGTCTTGACTTGGATTTTCTCAAAGATAAACAAAGTGAAAGCCCCGAACATTCGCTTGCCTATCTTGAATATCTCGAGGTATACCGCAAAATTTGCCACTTTATCATCAATCACGACGGCATTTTGATGCACGGTGCAGTAATAGGCGTCGATTCTGCCGCATATATGTTCACCGCCCCGTCGGGGACAGGCAAAACAACTCACATAACCCAATGGAAAAAACTATACGGCGATGATATCTGCATAATCAACGGCGACAAACCCATCATTCGCCGCATAGACGGAGAATTTATCGTTTACGGCACTCCCTGGTGCGGCAAAGAACATTTTAATACAAATACAAAAGCGCCCTTAAAAGGGATAGTTCTCCTTTCAAGGGCGGCTGAAAATTCGATATCTGTCGTTGACGGCAGCATGTTTAATGCATTTTTGGTAAAGCAAGTCTATCTTCCCAAGACTTTGCCCGAGCGCTTGAAAACACTCGATTTTATAGACGAAATGTTTTCTTCAATACCGCTTTACAGCTTAAAGTGCAACATTTCGACCGACGCCGCAAAAGTGGCACGGGACGGACTTACTCAACGATTGCAGTAATTTCATCATTGATTTTTCGAAGCCTTTCTTCCATATCGGCCATTTGTACGTTAAAATCGTCAACGTACTCGCCGTATTCGGAGAGGGCTTCTGTTTTTTTGTCATAAATTTCTCCCGCCGTTACAATCGGCGAGCCGTATATGTAATCGAGCATCTGCTTGTATTTGGAATACGTGCAGTCGATATTGTTCTCCTGCGTTTCCTGCAAAACATACCTCACCGATGCGCTGTATGTATAATTCGAATCAAGTGCTTCTCCGATATCGGCTTTCATTGTCGTCACACCTGTACAAATTCTTCCGCATGCGAGATGATAAATTTTGCCGAGAACTACGCTTTTAGAAAATTTTTCTCCCGTTTCGCCGTAATGTCTTACAACTTTAAAACCGTTGTTCCAAAGGATGTCGTCAAATTTTTCATCGTAACCGTTCACATCAAAGCAAAAAGTCTGCGGCATCGGAATATCTTTTTCTTCAAGCTTTTTGCGATATGCTGCGATATAATCCTCCAATTTCTTTTCGCCGTCAACGGATGACAATTTAACGCTTCCCGCACCTATTGCAAAATCCCATCCCGAATCAGCGAGCATTTTGTATTCGTCAAGCGTAATGCATCCCTCGTCTCCCGGGGTTTTCAAGTCGCTCATAACCGCCGTCGCATGATATCCGTAAATACCGTATATCATGGGGAAAGCCTCGGATATGAGATTTTGTTCGATATTATCGACAAAAAGCACAAGGCAACCGTTGTTTTCGGGAGTGTTTTCTTCGTATTCTTTACGTTTTTCTTCCATTTCACGTTCAAGTGCTCTGCGCTGTGCGACAAGCCGAGTCATATTTTCGCTCTCTGCCTGCGTATGAGCACGATTTTTATCATCGTTATGTGATTTTATTACAATGGCAATTCCCGACACAAAAACCAAAACCGCCAGTAAAATCGCTGCTGCTTTTTTCATCATATCAGTCCTTTCCGCATTCTACTATCATTATACTTATAAAATTACATCTTGTCAATCTCGACAACATAATGTGAATATCCGTTGCGGTCACAAAAATATTCACATTTTTTTGCATATTTCAAAAATTAGGCTTAATTTTTTGCCGATCTCTGCATTTTTATTAGAAAAACATTGATTTATTCGTTTTTTTATCGTATAATTATACATAGAATATATACTAAGGGGGCTTTTTATGAAAATAGCGGTTCTGTCAAACGTCATCAAATCAAATCCCTCCGATGCCGCACGCGCCTTTTTGGATGTCATCGGCGACAAATGCGATATTTTTATCGGTCGTGAAATGGAGGGGGTTATTCCCGCCGAGCGTTATTACGATGATGACGAAATGTTAAAAAATGCGTCTGTTGCCGTTGTTTTCGGTGGTGACGGTACTACGCTCACAGCCGCACGACGTGTTGCCCCTTACAATTTGCCGATTTTGAGCATCAACACGGGGCACCTCGGTTTTTTGGCAACGGTGAGCGCACAAGATGCCGAAAAAGCGGCACAATGCCTTCTCGGCAATACACTTTCGTTTTCCGAAAGACTCATGCTCAACGTTCGTGTTGTTCGTGACGGAACAACATGCTTTGAGTCTTCCGCTTTAAACGATGTCGTGATTCGCCGAACAAAGGGCAAATTGGCAAACATCAACGTTTCGTACAACTCATCGCTCGCTTCCAATTACCGTGCCGACGGAGTTGTCGTATCTACCCCCACGGGTTCTACCGCATACTCTCTTTCGTGCGGAGGTCCGATTGTTATGCCGACTCTCGATCTTTTTGTAATAGCACCCATATGTCCGCATTTTTTGGCATCAAGACCTATGATTGTCCCCGGTGACGGCACTTTGGAGCTTTCGTTCTCGGCAGAATGCGGCTCCGCCGAAATTTCCGCCGACGGACAGGAAGATTTCCGTGTTGTATACGGAGACAAAGTCATTATTACAAAATCTCCGCATAAAGCAAAATTTTTAACATTAAACGAACAAAACTTTTTTGATCTTGTCAGACAAAAACTTACTTTGGATTAAGGATGGAAAATAAAATGAGAATTGAACGACACAACGCAATACTCCGCATAATCAACGACTATCAGATAGAAACTCAGTACGATTTGACCGAAGCGTTGAAAGAACACGGTTTTGATGTTACGCAGGCAACCGTTTCCCGTGATATCAAAGAATTACGCCTCGTGAAAAAGCAGGCGGAAAACGGTAAAAGTATCTATACAAAAAATTCCGAAACGGGTTATTCCGATATCAACTCACGCTTTGCCGTTATTTTTCAAAAATGTGTTGTAAAGATAGAATATGCCGTAAACAACATTGTCATCAAAACGCTTCCCGGTATGGCTCAGGCTGCGGGTGCTGCTGTTGACAGCATGGATTTTCCCGAGGTTATCGGCTCGATTGCCGGTGACGATACCGTTATGATGGTTCTCAGAAGCGAAGAAAGTGCCAGAAGACTTGTGTATAAATTACGTTCAATGACAGAATGACGCAAACGGAGTTGTTATTATGCTTATTAACTTATCTATACAAAACGTTGCCGTAATAGAAAAAGCCGATGTTGATTTTTCCGACGGTTTCAACATTTTAACGGGCGAAACAGGTGCCGGAAAAAGTCTTCTTATCGACTCGCTTTCCATGGTTTTGGGTATGCGTACTTCACGAGACCTTATTCGCAGCGGTGCCGACTGTGCTACGGTCACAGCGCTTTTCTCGTCAGATATTTCTCTTGAAGAATACGACATTCCCAACGAAGAAGACGGCAGCATCATCCTCTCCAGAAAGCTTTCGCAAGACGGGAAAAACATTTGCAAAATCAATTGCAAAACAGTTCCGCTGTCGGTTTTGAGAGCTGTCGGCGAAAAACTTGTTTCAATCCACGGTCAACACGACAATATAGCTCTTTTAAAACCCGCTTTTCATCTGTCGTTTCTTGACGAATACGCAAACCTCGCCCCTCTCGCAGACGAATACCGCACCCTTTATCGAAAAGCTACCAAGGCTCGTGACGACCTTGACAAGCTTCGTTTGAACGAAAGCGAACGTGAAATGCAAAAAGACACCTTGAACTTTCGCATTAACGAGATTAAAAACGTTAATCCGCAAAAAGGTGAGGACGAAGAGCTTTCAACAAAGCGTGATACGCTTCGCAATTTCTCTCTCATTGTGGCAAATGTCGAAGAAACCGCCTCATCGCTTTCTCAGGCAAGAGATATTCTCTATGCCGCAATGAATACCATGCTCCGTGCAACAGGCTTTGACGCCTCTCTTTCCGACCTCAACGAACGTGTGACAGACCTTTACTACAGTGCGGACGACATTTTCTCCTCCCTGTCTTCCCTTTCTTCGAGGATGGAAGTTTCACCCGATGAGCTTGATGCAATCGAAGAGCGACTCGACCTTGTTTCCCGCCTCAAAAAGAAATACGGTCCGACACTCGATGACGTTTTGAAAAATCTTTCGGATTGGGAAGACGAATACGGTTCGCTTTTATTTTATGACGATAATTTTTCCGCTCTCGAAAAAGAAGCTGACTCTCTTTGGGCACAAATGCTCGAATGTGGCAAAAAACTGCAAGATGCTCGGCAAAAATCGGCAGACGCTCTCTCTTCGGCCATAGAGAAAGAGCTCGGAGAACTAGATATGCCCCGTGTCAAATTCGGCGTTTTGTTTTCCGAGCACGCTCCCTCGCCGAACGGGCTTTTCGATGCCGAGTTCATGATTGCGACAAACCCATCCGAGGGTTTAAAACCGCTTTCAAAAATAGCCTCCGGCGGCGAAATGAGTCGAATAATGCTTGCGTTAAAATCCGCACTTGCTTCCATCGATGATGTCTCATGTCTTCTTTTTGACGAAATCGACTCGGGAGTATCGGGCAAAGCGGCGGCAAAAATTGCCGTCAAGCTTAAAATGCTCGCAAAAGAACGACAGGTTATCTGTATAACACATCTCCCGCAAATGGCGTCAAAAGCGGACAGTCATTTTCTCATCAAAAAAGATACATCGACAGATTCTTTCAAAACAACGGTCACACTTCTCGATCGCAACGGCAGAATCGACGAATTGTCCCGCCTCATAAGCGGAGACGAAGTCACTCTATCCGCTCGAAAAGCCGCCGAAGAAATGCTCGATTGCTAAAAGAGACGACTCAACAATGTATCGTTGAGTCGCCTCTTTTTCAAAACAATTCTCATTTCACTTCAGCTGCGTTTTTTAACGCTTTGCTCTCTGACCGGCAGAAAT
>CAZRYW010000036.1:0-13522 GCA_964604405.1 uncultured Oscillospiraceae bacterium | reverse complement strand
AATCCGGGAAAAGAATATGAAAAAACAAGACATAACGTAGGATTTACCGCTATTGATTATCTGGCGTACAGATATGATATTACGGTATCGAAAATCAAATTCAGAGGGCTTTACGGCGACGGCAAAATTTGCGGTGAAAAATGCATATTGTTGAAACCGCAGACTTTTATGAATCTGAGCGGCGAAAGCGTCAGAGAGGCAAGCGATTTTTTCAAAATTCCGCCCGAAAACATTATTGTGATTTATGACGATGTTGCGCTTGAACCCGGAAAAATACGTATAAGACCGAAGGGAAGCGCCGGCGGTCATAACGGAATGAAATCCATCATATATCAATTACAAAACGATGAGTTTCCCAGAATACGTTTCGGAGTAGGTCAAGCCGAACACGATATGGTGAACCATGTTCTCGGAAGATTCAACGATATCGACGGCAACAAGGTCTCCGATGCAATACGCCTTCTTCCCGATGTGGTTGAAACGATAATAAGAAGAAGCGTTGCTGACGCTATGAATAAATTTAACGGTAAATAAGGTGCAAAAATGAAATTTCAAGATCTGCTTACAACGAGTGCGGAATACGAAAGTATAATTCTTGCGGCAAAGGAAAATAAATTTCCTATCCATGTTACAGGGCCCTCAGAATCGGTGAAGGCCCACTTTGTCGTGTCTGCACTCAATTCTCTCGGTAAAAAAGGATTTATTATAACTTATAATGAAATGCAGGCAAAAAAGCTTTTCGATGACATTTCGTTTTTCGAACCGAACGAAGCCGTTGTTATTCCCGAAGCCGATATGATGCTTTATAAAACAGAGGCTGCCGACAACGAAGCCGAAAACAAAAGGATGGCATCTCTCGGATTGATTGCGGAAAAACGTGTTGTAATTATGAGCGTAATGTCTTTGATGCAGTACGTTGTTTCGAAAAAAGATTTGGATCTTTTGAGCTTTAGTTTGAACGTGGGCGACAACATTGCTTTTGAAGAAGTGACAGAGCGTCTTTTGAAAATGGGCTATACACGTTTGGACAGCGTTGAAAACGCAGGTCAGTTTGCTGTCAGAGGCGGTATTTTGGATATCTTCCCGCCGGGAAAAGATGCGTATAGAATAGAATTTTTCGGAGACGAGGTTGATTTGATAAAAATTTTCGACCCGTTCACACAGCTTTCAATCGAAAAATGCGACTGCGCCGAGATAGTTCCCGCATCGTCACATTCCTTTACGGGTAGCATTTTGTCTTATATAAACCGTGACGATATTGTTTTCTTTGATGAGCCGAACAGGATTTCGGAAACTGCGGAAACAATCAAATTCGAACTCGAAGACAATATTAAAACATTGATCGAAAAAGAAGCGGATATAGATCCGAACCGTGAGTATTTGCAAAAATATGAAAAACTGATCAATCAGCTTACGAAAAATCCGATAATTTCGATCTCCGCACTCAGCAGAATTTGTCCTGATTATAAGGTCGGAGCACATCTGAATCTTACTGCGAAAACACTTCAAAACTACGGCGGAAATATCGAATTTTTATATGACGACATCGCATCATGGCAAAGACACGGATATTATATTTATATCCTCGGAGGAAGCAGTCAAAGAGCCAAGGCATTGAGAGATGCATTGAACGAAAAAGGATTCAGTGCGACTTATTTCGAATCTTTTGAAGCTGCAATGCAAACAAAAGGAACCGTGGTGATACTTAAAGGTTCGCTGCAAAAAGGTTTCGAATATTCTCTGATTAATACGGTTATCGTAAGCGACCGAGAAATATTTGCCGCAGAAAAGAAAAAACGCAAGGTAAAAAAAGATGCCAACACATCGAAAATAAGAAATCCTGTCGATATATCTCCGGGAGATTTCGTTGTACACAATGTGCACGGTATAGGTAAATATATCGGCATGAAACGCCTTGAGGTAGACGGCGTAACAAGAGATTATTTCAAAATCGAATACCGTGGGTCGGATTTTTTGTACATTCCCGTAGACCAGCTTGATTTGATTAACAAATATATCGGTGCGGGCGAGAGCAAAAACATCAGAATAAACAAACTCGGCGGAGCCGAATGGGCGGCAACCAAAGCCAAGGTAAAGAAAAATGTCGCCGAGATGGCAAAAAAGCTCACGGAGCTTTATGCACAGCGCAGTATTGCGGAAGGTGTCGCGTTTGACAAAGATTCGACTTGGCAACGTGATTTCGAAGCCGATTTCATATACGAAGAAACAGATGATCAGCTCAGGGCAATAGAGGAAATCAAAAAGGATATGGAATCATCAAGGCCGATGGACAGACTTTTGTGCGGCGACGTCGGATACGGTAAAACGGAGGTTGCAATGAGAGCTGCGTTCAAAGCGGTGGATTCGGGCTATCAGGTTGCATACCTCGCGCCGACAACGATACTTACCCAGCAGTTGTACAACAACTTTGTACAACGAATGAAAAAATTTCCCATCAATATAAGGATGCTGTCGAGGTTTTCTACAAAAAAAGAGACCGATGAAACATTGCGAATGTTGAAAAGCGGAGAATGTGATATAGTAATCGGAACACACAAACTGTTGTCTCCGAAAATCGAATATAAAAGATTGGGACTGCTCGTAATTGATGAAGAACAACGATTCGGAGTAGCTCATAAGGAAAAAATCAAGGAGTTTAAGAAAAACGTCGATGTTCTGACTTTGAGTGCAACACCGATACCGAGAACTCTTCATATGGCAATGGTCGGAATACGTGATATGAGCGTTTTGATGAATCCGCCCGAAGACAGATATCCCGTACAAACATATGTTTTGGAACATAACAAAATTATTTTGCAAAATGCAATCGAAAGAGAGCTCTCTCGTTCGGGACAGGTGTATTACGTGTCCAATCGAGTCAACGGAATGGAAAAACTCACGGCTGAAATTGCGGCATTGGTTCCAGATGCAAAAGTTGAAATGGCGCACGGTCAAATGAGCGAAGCACAGCTTGAAAATACGCTTATGAGGTTTTTGAACAAGGAAATAGACGTATTGGTTTGCACGACGATTATAGAAACAGGTATGGATGTGCAAAACGTAAATACCATTATTATCGAGGACGCCAATCATTTCGGGCTTTCACAGCTTTATCAGCTCAGAGGAAGAGTTGGCAGAACAAACAGACTTGCGTATGCATATCTTACGTTTAATCCGACGAAATCTCTTGATGAAATTGCCGAAAAGCGGCTTCGTGCCATAAAAGAATTTACCGAATTCGGTTCGGGATTCAAAATAGCGATGCGTGACTTGGAGATTCGAGGAGCGGGCAACGTTTTAGGCCCCGAACAACACGGCTTTATGGCTACGGTAGGCTACGATATGTATTGTCAGATGCTTTCGGATGCGGTCAACGAGGCTATGGGACTTCCTCCCGAGGAAAAGAAAATAACAACACAAATAGATCTCGGTGTGAACGCGTATATTCCCAACGAATATATCAACTCCGAAGCACTCAGAATAGAAGCATATAAGTCGATTGTCGCAATTGAAGATGTGAATGATTTTAACAAGGTGCAAGAAGAATTGGAAGACAGATTCGGCACAATACCGCCCCCCGTTGATACGCTTATGCGTATAGCGCTTTTGAAAGCGGCGGCAAACAGATTGGGCATAACCGATATTACACAGTCGTCCGACGGAGTAACGCTGAAATTCGTTAAAACGATGTCTCCGGATATTAAAATTTTATCGAAAATTTCATCGAGCCGTATCGTTAAAATATTGTTTTCATCAGGTGACAAGCCGTATATTCTTATCCGAATGAAAAACCCTTCGGAAAAAGAAATCATGGAAAAAGTAAACTTTGTGTTAAATAGCTTGCAAAACCCCGAATTATAGTTTATTATTTAATAAACACATTACGAAAGGATATTTAGTATGAAAAAATTTTTAAGTTTAATTGTTTCTGCAACCCTTGCGGTTTCCGCAATTACAGGTTGCGTAAAAAACGGCAGCGATTCTACGGATTTGACAAGTGACTACGCCAAAGAAAATGCCGTTGCGACTATCGGTGATTATTATATCACGCCCGAAGTGCTGGACTTTTATATCGGTCAGGCAATCAGCACGGTTCAGGAAGAATCCGGCAGTGAACCCGGTTGGGAACAAATTGTTCTTTCCGGCGGTTTGACGGCAAGAGACGAGGTTATCAACCAAGCGTTGGAATATGCTAAACAGGACTATTCTCTTATCATGGAAGCAAAAAAACTTAACGTGTATTCAGAAAAGAGAAACAATGAATTTATCGAATCGTATATCAACTACTATTTGGGCGGCGAGGACTCGTTCAAGGAAATGCTTGAAATGTACGGTTACAATGAACTTGCTTTCAACAACAGTCTTACGGCAATCAGCTGCTACCAGTCGATTATAGCTCTCGAATGTACCGAAGAAGAAGCGGCCACCGAATTTTATAACACATATGACAACGGTGACTACTATGTCGCAAAGCACATTCTCTTCACATTTGACGGAAGAGACAGCGAAGAAGATGCTTTGAAAGAGGCAAATGCGGCATATGAAAGAGCCGTGAACGGAGAAAACTTCGAAGAATTGATTGATGAACTCGGCGAAGATCCCGGACAGACAAGTGAGTACGGATATATGTTTACAGAGGGCGAAATGGTCGAAGAATTCGAAAATACGGTAAAGAGTCTCGAAATCGGCGAAATCTCCGAACCTGTAAGAACAGATTACGGTTATCACGTTATTAAGCGTTACGATATCGCAAGAAAAGGCGATCCCTCGTATGATGACTACATCCACGAAATGAGAGTTACAATCGGTTCTTCACGTATGACGGAAGAAAAGCTCAATGCTCTTTTCGATAACTATACGATAGAAACCGATGAATCAAAACTCGCTAAAATCGATTTGAGCAAGTATACTACGGAATCCGCAACAGAATAAGGCATTTAAACGCTTTCGCTTCATGCGAAGGCGTTTTCTTTAACCTTGACTTTTAAATACTGCAATGATATAATTATTTAATAATCGGTGAATTGGAGTGATTAAAATGCTTTTGGAAGGACAAAATGTTAATGAATTGAATCATCTGACGATAGGTGGTTGTGACAGCGTAAAGCTTTGTGAGGAATACGGCACTCCGCTTTATGTTATAGATGAAAATATCGTAAGGAAGCATTGCCGATTGTATAAAAATTCGATAGATGAATTTTACGGCGGACACGGGTTGATTTTTTTCGCATCGAAAGCTTTGTGCAACAAATCTATGGTGAAAATCGTTCAAAGCGAAGGCCTCGGCGTCGATTCCGTATCTTCGGGTGAGCTTTATACATCGCTTTCAGCCGGGATGGAACCCGAAAAAATCTGTATTCACGGCAATAATAAAACAGATGACGAACTTCGTTTCGCAATAGAAAACAATGTCGGCAGGATAGTTGTCGATAACATTTCCGAGATAGAAAAAATCGATTCGATTGCAAAAGAAATGGGCAAAAAGCAAAAAATTCTTTTCCGAATCAAACCCGGCATAGATGCACATACTCACAATTTCATAATGACCGGACAAATAGACTCAAAATTCGGATTTGCACTCGAAACAGGCGAGGCAAAGCAAGCTGTTTTGACAGCTATGAAATACGAAAATCTTGTCGTAGGCGGCGTACATTGTCATATAGGCTCACAAATATTCGAGTCGGAACCGTTTAAAAAAGCCGCAAAGTTGATGGTTGATTTTATCGGCGATATCAAAGACGAAACCGGTTATGAAATGACGGATTTGAATTTGGGCGGAGGATTCGGTGTTACATATACAGAAAAAGATGACCCGATAGCTTTTGATAAATATATCGAAGAGGTAAGCGTTATCGTAAAGGAAGCTTGCAAAACGAGGGGCTTAAACCTGCCTTTTATTATGATGGAACCCGGCAGAAGCATAGTTGCAACGGCGGGAGTTACTCTTTATACCGTAGGAGCTGTAAAAGATATTCCGAATATTCGAAGATATGTTTCGATTGACGGCGGAATGTGCGACAACCCGAGATATATTCTGTATCAGTCGGAATATACGGCATTGGTTGCAAACCGTGCGGGCGATGAAAAGACCGAAGTAATTACTCTTGCAGGTAAATGCTGCGAATCGGGAGACCTCATCGGAGAAAACATGCCGATACAACATGTCGAACCGGGGGATAAGATAGCAGTTCTTACAACGGGCGCATACAATTATTCGATGGCGTCCAATTATAACAGAATACCGCGTCCCGCAATGGTGATGGTAAACAACGGAAAAAGCCGTATTGCGGTAAAGCGAGAAACTTTAGAGGATTTGATCAGAAACGATGTTTAATATTACAGGTTTAATTCAGAACTTTATAGTGCTTTTTACGGCAATATCCGTTCACGAATTTTCGCACGGATATGTTGCCTACAAACTCGGAGATCCTACTGCGAAATCAATGGGCAGGCTTACGCTCAACCCCTTGGCGCATCTGGATCCTTTGGGTGCGCTTATGATGATTTTTTGCCGTTTCGGATGGGCAAACCCCGTACCGGTGAATCCGTATTATTTTAAAGAGCCGAAAAAAGATATGGCGCTCGTTGCGATTGCGGGCCCGTTGTCGAATATTGTACTGGCTTTTTTGTCATGCACGGTATATGCGTTTTTGTATATTTTCGCACTCAAATTTCAATTGGCGAGCAATGTTGCGGTGTCGTTTTTGTTGGAATTGTTTATAGCATGTGCGGAGTTGAACATTAGTTTTGCGGTCTTTAATTTGATACCGTTTCCACCGCTTGACGGCAGCAAAATTCTGTTTTCCATCCTTCCGAACGAAGCGTACAATCGTCTTTTGACCTATGAAAGATACGGCACGATTGTGTTGATAATACTTTCGTTCAGCGGAATTTTGGGCAATATTTTGGGTGTGGTTATCAATCCGTTTGTTGATTTGCTGAATTCGTGGATTAATTTTTTGTTTGGAATATTGGCTTCGCTGCTTATTGTCTGAGAGGTTTTTATGAGTGACGTTTCATTTAAAACGGCGGCTTTTGAAGGTCCGCTGGACTTGTTGTTGCACCTTATTTCCAAAAACAAGGTGAGTATATACGATATTCCGATATCCGAAATTACGGATCAGTATTTTGATTATTTGCGAGAATGTGAAGCCATGGACATGGAACTTTCGAGCGAATTTGCCGTGATGGCGTCTCAGCTTTTGTATATCAAGTCGAAAATGCTTTTGCCTGTTTACGATGAGGAAGAGGAAGACCCGAGAGCAGAGCTTGTTGACCGTTTGGAAGAGTACAAGAGATACAAGGAAATATCCAAAACGCTTGACGTGATGCAACATGCGATGGATGACAGCGTGTTTAAATCGCCCGAAAATCTTGACATACCGAAAGTGGTTGTTGAAAATAAAATTATGAAGCCGGATTTGCTGTATGCATCGTTTATGATGATAATGGAGCGAAATTTTGCGAAAAAACCTCTCTCTCCGCAAAATTTCAGCGGTGTTATCGGTAAAAAGAGAGTGTCTATTCCGCATCAGTCACGATTTGTAATGAGTTTGTTGAAAAAACAAAAAGAAGTTGTATTTGATTTGATTTTTGAAAATATGACGTCACGTAGCGAAATGGTCGCAACTTTTATGGCGATTTTGGAGCTTATTCGAGACAGTCATATGATTGTGATTGAAGACGGAGAGAGAATTATTTGTCAAAGGTGTGATGATTTCGATGGATATGAATCAAGTAGCTCAGACGATTGAGGCTATTTTGTTTGCAATCGGCGATGCTGTTGAAATTTCGGATATGGCAACGAGTTTGGGTATCGGAGAAGAAGATATTAAATCGGGTGCGAAACTTCTTTCCGAAAGATACGCATCGAACCAATCGGGTATCAGATTGATAGAAATCGCGAATTGTTATCAGCTTTCGTCAAATCCCGCATGTTATGATTATATAAAAAAAGTAAGTCAGATAAAAAAGCAGGCAGGACTTTCGAGTTCGGCAATCGAAACATTGTCGATTATAGCCTACAATCAACCCGTAACGAAAGGAACGGTTGAGTTTATCCGAGGTGTCGATTCCACTTATTCGGTCAACAGACTTATAGAAAGAGGTTTGATTGATGAGCTCGGTCGTGCCGAAACTCCGGGAAGACCGATTTTGTACGGTACAACGATGGAGTTTTTGCGTACATTCGGCTTGAAAACCCTTGAAGATTTGCCGCCGCTGCCCGAAAAGGGAATAGGTGAGGAAGAGGTTTCGGAAACAAAGGAGGAGGAAAATTGACATTTTTAATAATAATGGCAATAATCCTTATATTCTTATGTTTTATAATGTTTATGCCTCTTGGGATAGGCGCAAAATACGAAAACGGTGCTTTTATTGTTGCGAAATTGGCATTTTTCTCGTTCGAAATTCCTTTTAATAAAGTGATACGCAAAAAGGAAAAGGGATCAACAAGCGATATGCACAGGAAAAATGCTCCCGAAAAGGAAATAGAAAAAGGAATCAACAAGCTTGATTTTATTTTGACTCTTTTCGGTGATTTTCGTAGATTTGTTCGCAAAGGAATATCACTTGGCGAATTTGACCTCAGGATGGTTTTCGGCACATCCGAAGCCGCCTCTACAGCTGTAAGCGTGGGATTATTGTATACTTTGATATACAACTTTCTGGGTTTGGCTGATAAAATAGTCGAAGTAAAAAATCCCGTTGTCAAAATTCAACCTGTCTTTAACGAAGCTACTTTCTCGATATATGCCAAGGGAATAATTAAAACAACCCTTGCACATATTATAGCTACGGCAACTGTTTTTGCATATAAATATTTCAAATATAAAAGTCAAAAGAGGAGGATATCAAAATGAGCACACATCCCATCAATGAACTTATGACAAATGTTATGGGCAATCTCAAACAAATGGTGGACGTTAATACCATTGTCGGCAATCCCGTGGAGACGGCTGACGGAACAACGGTTATTCCGATTTCCAAAGTAGGTTTCGGTTTTGCCGCAGGCGGCAGCGATTTCGGAAAAAATGCAAGCGGAGCTACCGATTCTACAAATTTCGGCGGCGGTAGCGGTGCGGGCGTATCAATTTCTCCGATAGGTTTTTTGGTTGTTTCTAAGGATCAAATCAGAATGATACCTGTCAACAGCACAAATTCGGCTGTGGATAAGCTTGTTGATTACATTCCGTCCGCAATCAACAAAGTAAACAACCTTATTGAGAAGCATAAGGACTCGAAAGAAGATTGATGTTAAAAGTCACCTCAAAAAAAGAGGTGACTTAGCGTATCGAATTTTTCGACACGCAACTGCAAATCTTGCCAAGGCAATCTTCGCAGTTTGTTATTTTTTGCAAGGGATAAAGTGGTGATTTCTCGTGCAAGAGGCTTAAAGCCTCCTTAAATCACCACTTTCGGCGAGGCAATGCGATTGCCTCGCCGATTTTCTTTGGGAAACCTTCTTTCCCAAACCTTTCGCTGCTACATTTAAAATATGTTTATAGACAGTCTGCGTTACCTCAAAAAAAGAGGTGACTTTTGGTTTTTTTGTAAAAATTCATTGAAATGGATATTTCTTTGTGTTATAATATATCTTGGTTAAAGTTGTGAGTTTTATTCATTTAAAAAGCCGTTATTACATAGTTATATCCCGAGGCGGTGGATTTATGAATAAGTATTTCGGATTGTTTGCGGCTTTGGTTTTGGTTTGCCTTTCTCCGATAAAAGCTTTTGCCGAAATTGATGTATCGGCAAAAAGTGCGATAGTGATTGACGCAGCTTCGAAAAGAGTGCTTTTTGAGAAAGACATTTATACAAAAAGGCCCATGGCAAGCACGACGAAAATAATGACTGCGTTACTTGCGATAGAAAACAACGAGCTTGATAAAATCATTACCGTAAGTCCTTCGGCGGCGAATACCGAGGGCTCTTCGGTGTGGCTTTCTCCCGGTGAGCATATGAGCGTTGAAGATTTGCTGTATTCAATCATGCTCTCCAGCGGCAACGATGCAGCAGCTGCCTTGGCTGAAGCGACGGCAGGCAATACCGAAGCGTTTGCGGTCTTGATGAATGAGAGAGCACACAAAATCGGTGCAATGAATACTCATTTCACAAACCCTCACGGTTTACCTGATGATGATCATTATACAACGGCTTTTGATTTGGCTTTGATTACATCGGAAGCAATGAAAAACGACTTGTTCCGCAAAATTTGCTCAACCGAGTATAAGAGTATTTCGTGGGAAAACTCACAATGGAACAGGAGCCTGACAAATCATAACAAGCTCCTCAAAATGTATGAGTATGCAATAGGCGTAAAAACAGGCTACACGAAAAAAGCAGGGCGTTGCCTTGTGTCGGCGGCGGAGAAAAACGGTCAAATGTTGATTGCCGTGACTCTTTCGGCTCCCGATGATTGGAACGACCATATTAAATTACTTGATTATTGTTTCAATAAGTACCGTTGCTTTACTGTTTGCTCGGCAAATGAAGAAGTATCGGAACAACTCAGTCAAGATGATAAGAGATGTGAAGTAAAACCACTTTACAAAGATGATTTTACGATATCGCTTGCCGACGGTGAAGAAGATTATGTAAAAACCGAAAACGTTATATACGATGTTGATTGTCCGATACGAAAAGGTCAGGTTATAGGCGTCTGCAATGTATATTTGTTCGACAAACAAATCGGGACAATTGATATAATATCCGCAAGCGATGTTTTTAAAAAAGAAACTTTCGGTTCGATATTAATCAAACTCTGGAAAGGATTAGTAGTGCAATGAGATTACAAAAGTTTATGGCTCAATGCGGCGTGGCGTCAAGACGTGCCAGCGAAAATATAATATCCGCAGGACGTGTAAGCGTTAACGGCGAAACAATTGATTACATGGGTTTTGAGGTTGACCCCGATAAGGATATTGTTGAAGTTGACGGAGTTAAAATCCAACCCGAAGCCAAAAAATATTATATTCTTCTCAACAAGCCGAAAGGCTATGTTACAACGGTTAGCGACGAGTTCGACCGTCCTACGGTTATGGAACTTGTGCGTGATGTTCATGCGAGAATTTATCCCGTAGGAAGACTTGACTATGATACCGCGGGTCTTCTTATTATGACAAATGACGGTGAGTTTGCAAACATACTTACGCATCCGAGTCATGCAGTCAACAAAGCATATATAGCACAACTTGATACGCTTCCGGATGCCGATTCGCTCAATACGCTTCGAAACGGCGTTCTTTTGGACGGAAAGCTGACTTCTCCCGCAAAAGTCGAAGTCTTGAAACCGACAAAACGAGGCTGCGAAATTAAAGTAACAATTCACGAAGGCAGAAACCGTCAGGTGAGACGAATGTTTGAGGCGATTGGAGCAACCGTCATCTCATTGAAACGTATTTCGGTCGGGAATGTCACTCTCGGCAATCTTCCCGAAGGAAAATGGCGACATCTCAATGATGCCGAAAGACAAAAGCTCGTGGGAAGAGGTTCCAAAAAATCAAAAAGATAATAATGACGGTAATACCGTTACTTTATTATAAATTTCATATATTATTTTAGGAGGTATAGAAATGAGCATGGATGAAAAGCTTGCTATGCGCAATGCCGCTAAACAGAAAATTTCAGAAGGCGGCGGCGCAGAAAAGCAGAGCAAAGTAAAAAGTTCCGGAAAAATGCTTGCCGGAGAGAGAATGAATTCCCTCTTTGACGAAGGCAGTTTCATTGAGCTTGATGCTTTTGTTTCCGCTCGAGGAAAAAACACTGCTTGCGACGGTGTTGTAACAGGTTACGGCACAATTGACGGCAGACTTGCTTTCGCATATGCACAGGATCCCACCGTTATCGGCGGTTGTGTCGGCGAAATGCACGCAAAAAAGATTTGTAAGGTTTATGAGATGGCGGCAAAAATGGGTGCGCCCGTTGTTGCTATGCTTGACAGTAACGGTGCACGTCTTGAAGAAGGCGTTGTTGCACAGGCTGCTATGGGCGAAATTCTTTCCGCCGCAGCTCGTGTTTCCGGTGTTGTTCCCACAATTTGTGCCGTACTCGGCAATTGTGCAGGCTCTGCCGCTCTCATTTCTCAGATGAGTGATTTTGTTGTTATGAGCGAAAAGGCCGAACTTTTCATCAATTCGCCTTCGGTTGTGACAGCTTCCACAAATAAGGCATACGGTGCAGACGCAAAAGCTTGCGCATCCGTGTCGGGTAATGCTCATTTTACGGCAAAAGACGACGCACTTACACTTGAAACGGTAAAGCTTCTTTTGAGTTATCTTCCGTCCAACAATCTTTGCGATGCACCCGAATTTGATTGCATGGATGATCTTAATCGCACAAGCGACAGCTTTATGGCAGTTGACGGCGATTATGACGTAAGAAGTCTCATTGCAGCGGTTGCCGATGACGGTGCATTCATGGAAAGTCATATCAATTACGCACGTGGCGCAGTTACAGGTTTCATAAGACTTAACGGCTCTACGGTAGGTGTTGTCGCAAACCAGGGTAACGAGGAAGGTGCTCTTCTTTCCGGACAAGCCATCGAAAAGATGGCAAGATTCGTTCGTTTCTGCGATGCGTTTAATATTGCTATTCTCACATTTACGGATGTTGAGGGATTCAAGGTAAGCGCCGACGAAGAAAACTGGGGATTGGCAAGAAAGAGTGCAAGACTGTTGTACGCTTTCGGCGAAGCAACCGTTCCCAAGGTGAATGTTATTGTTAAAAAGGCATACGGCGGTGCGTATACAGCTATGAACTCCAAACAGACAGGTGCCGATATCGTACTTGCTTTCCCCACGGCTGAAATTGCCGCACTCGCACCCGAAGCAGGTGTAGGTGTGATGTTCTCCGATCGTCTTAAAGCTGGCGAATCGAGAGAGGCTCTTTGCGAAGAATACAAAGAAACAATCGCTTCTCCTTACAATGCGGCATCCATGGGCTATGTTGACGATATCATTATTCCCGGCGAAACTCGTCCGAGAGTTATTGCGGCATTCGAAATGCTCAGAAGCAAGCGTGTAAATGCTCCTTCCAGAAAGCATGACAATATGCCGCTTTGATAGAGGGGTGTAATTATGCAGGAACTTATTCAATCAATCAGTACACCGGGTGAAATTATATCTTTCGGTCTTGTTATAACAATCGAAGGTATGCTCGTTGTATTCTCGATACTTATTTTGATTATGCTCGCAATTCAGGCAATGAGCCTTTTCACAGGTACAAAGCCCAAGAAAAAGGAAAAAGTCGAACCTGTTGCGCAAAAAGCACCCGCAGCGGAAAATGCATTTGACGAAAACGAGCTTATTGCCGTACTTACGGCTGCTGTTGCGTCTTGCATGGGCACGAGTGCATCAAGTGTAAATATCCGCAGTTACAAGAGAGTTTCTTCAGCATGGGGCAATGCCGCAAAGCGTGAAGTGCTTGATAACAAATTTTGAGGAGGATTAATAACATGAGAAAATTTATTATAAACGTTAACGGTAACTCATATGAAGTTGAAGTTGAAGAAGTCGGCGGAGCA
>CAZRYW010000035.1:0-13589 GCA_964604405.1 uncultured Oscillospiraceae bacterium | reverse complement strand
GCGGTAATCACCCACGCGATAGCGCCATTCGCCGCTTCTGTTTGCGGTTAAGCCTTTTCCGTGCACTCTCGGATTTTCGCAATTTTCAAGATTTTTGCCCAGACTAAAACTCCCCTTAGAATAGTTTTGAAATCTTTTTATTATTTCAAGTGTTTATTCTAAAGGGAGTATATCATATTGCGGGTGGATGTTTATTGAATTTTTAATCAATGAGATTGAGGCTTTGAAGCCGATGATAGGCGAAGCAATTTGCTTTTTGAGTAGTTGCGTATGCATTTCATGATGGTATTGACGATGATGATACCGAACAAGATAGCACCGATAGTAAACGCAAGTGCGGAAAAGTGCTTGCCTGCCATAACGAGATCGCTTTTGAAAAGAGCTTCTATAGTATAGTAAAGGCTGGAACCCGGGACAAGCGGCAAAATAGTCGGAGTCAGGAAAACGGTAACCGGAGCTTTGCAACGTCTTGCCAAAAATTCGGACGCAAAAGCCGCAAAAAGCGATGCAATGAAGTTTGCTATGAAATCTTCGAGAGCAAAGCTGAGAGCCAAAAGATATACGCTGTAACAAAGTGCCGTGGACACGGCAATTATGGGAAGACGGTTTTTCCTGAGACGAAGCATGAACGAAAAACCTACTGTGCCGACAACGGCGCTGATAACGCTGATGATGTTTGCTACCATGTCAACACCCCCGTCGCAACCATGGCGAACCAAAATCCCAGGGCAATCGCAAGTGCCGTGAGAAGAGCTTCGCAAAAACGGAGGAACCCCGCCATTGTGTCGCCGTTCATCATATCTTTGATGGCGTTTGTGAGCATTAGCCCGGGAATCAAAAGCATGATGTCGCCTATCATGATTTTGTCAAGATGAACTCCGATGCCTATGTTTGCAAGATAAAAAGCCAAAACTCCGGCAGAAAAGGATGATATGAGATTGTAGAGCATGCCGTTCATGGAAAGAGTGGTGAAAACCCTCTCCAAAAGGAAAATAATGATTGAAATGCCCGCAGCGCACAAAGCATCGGCAAAAGAGCCCTTGAAAAGCATGCAAAATCCGCCTGAGGTGAGTATAAATCCCAAAAGCCGCAAAAGTTTTGAAAAATGACTGTGCTTGATAATTTCATCGAGCATGACCTGAAATTCTTCTGCGGGGGGAGTTGTGGAACATACTGTGCGGGAGAGCGCATTGAGCTCTTCCAAACGGTAGAAATTGAATACATAGCCCGTAACTCGTCTCGACTGTGCAAACGACGCACCGTCCGAGTCTCTGACGGTTACGAGAATAAGACTTGTTATCGAAAAAATTTCGGCATTGCCGAGACCGTAAGCGGTGCAAAGATGCCAGATGGTATCTTCGACACGGTTGACCTCGGCACCGCACATGAGCATTTCCTTACCGAGATTCATTATGACGGTCAGCAAATTTTCGGTAGTTGATTTAGTGTTCATAATATTTTACGCTCCGTAAAAATTTCCTATATAATAAAAGCTTGCCTTTTTGTCCCACAAGAATGGGGAGAGGGGTGTAGCATTGAAAATGCTTTTTTACAATTCGATTATATATCAGAGAAGTCAATTTGTAAAGAGATATAATGTTGACGAGACGGGTGTTTTCGTGATACAATACAATAGATAAATTGGGACTTTGCAGTTTGGAGGAAATGTAATGTGGGCGACTGAAGATTGGAAAGATTACGAATGTATAGATACTTGTGACGGAATGAAGCTGGAGCGATGGGGCGATGTTATTTTGTCGAGACCCGATCCGCAGGTTATTTGGCAGAAAAAATGCAACGAGGGTGCGTGGAATCGCGCAAATGCGGTATATAACCGTTCATCGACGGGCGGCGGCAGTTGGGATTATAAAAAGAAAATGCCCGACCGTTGGGAAATAAGCTACAAGCATTTGACTTTTAACATAAAGACAATGGGATTTAAGCATACGGGACTTTTTCCCGAACAGGCGGTCAACTGGGACTGGATGAGTGAAAAACTGAAAAACAGAAAAGGTGCAAACGTGTTGAACCTTTTTGCTTATACGGGAGGTGCAACGGTTGCGTGCAGCGCCGCAGGCGCAAACGTGTGTCATGTGGACGCATCGAAAGGAATGGTGCAATGGGCAAAGGAAAACGCACAGTCGAGTCATCTTGAAAATAATTATATAAGATACATTGTTGACGACTGCATGAAGTTTGTCGAAAGAGAAATCAGAAGAGGGAAAAAATACGATGCAATCATAATGGATCCGCCGTCTTACGGCAGAGGTCCCGGCGGCGAGGTGTGGAAGCTTGAAGAAAGCCTTTGGGGATTTGTCGAAAAATGCGCATGCCTTTTGTCGGACGATCCGATATTCTTTTTGATTAATTCTTATACTACGGGCTTGCAACCTACGGTTATGAAAAATATACTTGAGCTGGCACTTCCCGAGGGAACCGTTACGGCAGACGAAATAGGTCTTCCGGTAAAGAGCGGAATATATTTGCCTTGCGGAGCGACGGCACGTTGGGAAAGATAATATGATAAAATGTGAAAACGTTACTTTTGAGTACGAAAACGAAAACGGCGAGGGTAAAACAATACTCGATAACATAAATCTTAATATAGAAAAAGGGAGCTTTGTTGCCGTGCTCGGCAGAAACGGCTCGGGCAAGTCAACACTCGCAAAGCATTTTAATGCCGTTTTGCTGCCGACGAAAGGAAAGGTTTTTGTCGGAGGAATGGATACGAGTGATGAAAAAAATCTTTTTGATATAAGGCGAAGCGTGGGGATGGTTTTTCAAAACCCCGACAATCAGATTGTTGCGACAACGGTTGAAGAGGATGTTGCGTTCGGATTGGAAAATATCGGTGTGCCGCACGACGAAATGGTTGTGCGTGTAAACAAGGCTTTGAAAGATGTCGGAATGTACGAATACAGAAAATCGCAGCCGCATCTTTTGAGCGGAGGACAAAAACAGCGTGTCGCCATTGCGGGTATCATAGCAATGAAACCCGAGTGCATCGTGTTTGACGAACCGACGGCGATGCTTGACCCCAAGGGCAGAAAAGAAGTGCTCTCGACAATAAAGGATTTGAATAAAAATCATGCGATGACGATTGTTTTGATTACGCATTATATGGAAGAGGCGGCGAAAGCCGACCGTATTGTGGTAATGGACAAGGGAAAAATCGAAATAGACTCAACTCCCGGGAGGGTGTTTTCACAGGTGGACAAAATCAAGTCGTTCGGACTTGATGTGCCGCCGGTTACGCTGTTTGTACACGAGTTGATAAAAAAAGGTGTTGATATTTCTCCCGATATTTTGAGAACGAAGGAATGTACAGAGGCTTTGTGCGAAATTTTAGGCGAGAGGCAGAATAAGATTGATTGAGTTAAAAAACGTAAGTTATGTTTATGAAAATAACAACGAAAAAGTATATGCACTCAAAAATGTGAATTTTAAGGTGTCGGACGGCGAATTTTGGGGTGTCATAGGACATACCGGCTCGGGAAAATCCACCTTGACGGAAATTATGAGCGCTCTTTTGAAAGCAACGTCGGGAAGCGTTATAATCGACAACATAGAGTGCGGAACGAAAAATGCCGCACGTGCGCTAAAAGGCAAGGTTGGGATGGTTTTTCAATATCCCGAACATCAGCTTTTTGAAGAAAGCGTGCTGAAGGATGTGTGTTTCGGGCCGAAAAACCTCGGATGCAGCGAAGAAGAATGCATTAAAAGAGGAAAAGAGGCTTTGAGACTGGTATCTCTCGGCGAAGAATACGAGAATCTTTCGCCGTTTGAACTTTCGGGCGGAGAAAAGCGCAGAGTGGCGATTGCGGGTGTTTTGGCAATGCATCCCAAAACTCTCATTTTGGATGAGCCTGCGGCGGGACTTGACCCTGTGGGACGAGATAACCTTTTGGATATGCTGATGAAAATCAAGGGAACATTGTGCGAAAGTATTGTGATGGTCAGTCATTCGATGGAAGATGTTGCACTTTGCTGTGATAAGGTACTGGTGTTGAATGACGGCGAAGTTGTAATGCAAAACGACACGAGAGAGGTTTTCAAAAATGCCGACAAGTTGGAGAAAATCGGACTTGACGTGCCGCAGATAACAAGGCTTGTCGGAAGATTGAACGAGTGCGGATACGATATAGACAAAAACGTAATCACGGTTAAAGAAGCCGCAGATGCCGTATACGAAAAAATTAAGGAGATGGGAAAGTGCTGAGAGATATTACGATAGGGCAATATTACAATACGGTCTCCTTTGTTCATTCGCTTGACCCGAGAGCGAAGATACTGTCGCTGTTGGTTTTGATGATTGCGATATTTTCGGTTAAAACTCCGATGGAATATACGCTGCTTGTGATATTTACGGTTGCGGTGATTGTTTTGTCGAAAGTGCCGATAGGATACATATTAAAGGGAATGAAACCGGTCTGGTTTTTGATAGGCTTTACGGCGTGTGTGAATTTGTTTTTCGGAAGCGGGCAAACGGTTATTTTCACGTGGGGATTTTTGAGTATTACAAAAGAGGCCGTACAGCTTGCGGTAACGATGATGATAAGAGTTGTACTCTTGGTAACTCTCAGCAATCTTTTGACGTTGACAACCTCGCCGATGGTGATTTCGACGGGAATCGAAAAGCTTTTGGCACCTTTGGAAAAATTGCATTTTCCGTCACATGAGGTTGCCATGATGATGAGCATTGCGTTGAGATTTATTCCGACGCTTTCGTATGAAGCCGAAAAAATCATGAAAGCTCAGGCATCGAGAGGCAATGATTTCGAATCGGGTTCTCTTGCGGAAAAAATAAAAGGCATGATACCGCTTTTTGTTCCGCTTTTTGTGAGTGCTTTCAGAAGAGCGGACGATTTGGCGATGGCGATGGAGTGCAGATGCTATAACGGCGGAAAGAACAGAACGAGTTTTAAAATATTGAAATATAAATCATGCGACGCACTTGCATATGCTACTGTATCGGTGCTGATTATTGCACTTGTTGTGTGCCGTATTTTCGGAGTTTGAAGATGGAAACGAATTTTAAATTGACTTTAAAGTATGACGGCACGGCATATCACGGATGGCAGCGTCAGCCTAACGGAATAACCGTGCAGGAGGTTTTGGAAGATGCGTTGGAAAAGGTTTTCAAAAAGAAAATCGTTGTGACGGGTTGTTCCAGAACCGATGCGGGGGTTCATGCGGTGATGCATGTATCGAATTTTAGGTGCAATACGTCGATTCCCGTGAATAAAATACCGCTTGTGTTGAATATGTATTTGCCGAACGATATACGCGCGTATGAATGCAGTATCGAAAGCGAAGATTTTAACGCAAGATACAATACCGTGGAAAAGACGTACAGATACAGAATTTTGAACTGCGAACACAACGACCCTTTTATCGGAAGGTATGCGTGGCATTATCCGATAAAGCTTGATGTTGACAAAATGAAAGAAGCTGCAAAATACATGGTTGGCGAAAGAGACTTTACGGCTTTTATGGCATCGGGCTCGAGTGCGAAAACAACGGTTAGGAACTTGAAAAGAGCCGAGGTTGAAAAAGACGGAGATTTGATAACGATTACCGTTACGGCGAACGGATTTTTGTACAACATGGTGAGGATTATTACGGGAACGCTTGTTTACGTGGGCAACGGAAAAATGTCGCCCGAATCGGTTAAAAAAATATTGGATGAAAAAGATCGCAGACTCGGCGGTGTGACGGCACCGCCCGAGGGACTGAGGCTGGAAGAGGTTGTGTATTGAGGAGGCTTAATTGTGGAGGAAAAGCGTAAGGCGGTAAAGCTCGGCAAGAAAAATATTATTTTTGTTATCATAGTTTTTGTGCTGATTGTCGCTTTTGCGGCGGTTGTGGGAATTATTCCCGAAAAACCCATCGGAGAGCGTATTATACTGAGCGCAAGCTCGACGGAAGAGAGCTACGGCTCGACCCTCAAAGGAAGCCCTGTCGGGATAGGTAATCTCGTGGGAGTTGTTTCGGGAGGAAATTTTATAATTTCGGATGACAAGGGCGAAATCAAGACGAGCGAAAATTTTGTTTTGACAGACCCGATACTTCACTCGAACGGAAATTATACGATAGCGGCGGACTACAAAAGCAACGTCGCAAAGCTCTACGAGAAGGGCGAAGTTGAAACAACGATAAACGCCGACGGAAAAATAATATCGGTAGTTACAAATGCGAACGGTTTTTTTGCGATTGCGACAAAAGAAGCGGGATATAATGCCGTGATTACCGTGTACAGAAAGAACGGAGAAGCGATTTATCGTTACAGGATTACGGAAAATACTTTTGTGGATATGGATATAAGCGCAAACAACCGAAAACTTGTTGTGCTGGAAGCAGCTTTGCAGGGCGGTACTGTCGGAAGCAATGTTGTGCTTGCGGAATTTAACCGTGAAAATGCGGAGTCGGTTTTTTATACAAAAGGCAATATATACGTAGCTGTGCATTTTAACAGAAACGGTTCGTTCGTTTGTCTCGGAAATGAACAGATTGATATTTTCCGTGCGGACGGAACGAAAAATTGCGAAATCGGATACGGCGGCAGAAAACTTATCGCATCTGATATCGGCACGGATGACATGATTTGTCTGGGATTTGAAGCCGGGGCAAATGAAGATGCCGGAACGTCGGTCGTTGAGATATACGATAAAAACGGAAAACCGACGGGAACGATTCAATTGGAAGACGAAATCGAGCACATAGGTGTGAACGGCAACTATGCCGCACTTTCGCACGGAGACAAAGCCGATATTGTAAATCGCGAATGTAAAATCAAGTTGACGCATGAATCGACGGCACCCGTGAAATATGCAATGCCGTTTGATAACGGAAAGTCGGTCGTTGTATTTTCGGGAGGAAATACGCTCATTTTGAAGTAGGGGGAATTTTGGATGATTTTTGACATTGCGGCAGCTGTGTTTGCGGTTGTTTTTTCGGTTTATATGATGAAAAAAGGCGGAATGAAGGCTGTATTGAGTCTTGCAAGCTTTGTTTTGTCGGTGATTATTGCGTCGAGCTGTTATCCTGTTATGACACAGAAGCTTTATGATACGCCGTTGTACGAAACGATAAAAGAAAAGGTATATGAAAAGATTGCGGAAAACGGCGAGGAAGACGAATTGGAATCCATTGACGCCATGCCCGGATTTGTGAGAAACTCCGTCTTGATGAATGTTGATGAGGCAATCGGCAATATGAAACAAAAAATTGCGGAGAATATCGCAAATTTGATTTTGAAGGCGATTTGCTTTGTGCTGGCGGTGATAGCGACAAAGATAATTTTGGCACTTTTGATAGGTGTTTTGGACCTTTGTGCAAAATTGCCCGTGATACGTCAGCTTAACGGACTTGTGGGATTTTGCTCGGGCGCTGTCGTGAGTGTGCTGGTTGTGTGGATTGCATCTTGTGTAATCGGCGTAATGGCGACCGGAAACGAGACTTGTAAAAATATTGCGGAAGAATCGTATGTTATAGACTTTATGAGTAACATATCTCCTTTTTAAAAGGTGACGGAAATGACCATAGTTGAATTTTTTGATAACGAAGCAATAGACAATGCAATGGGAACGTTGCTGCTGCACCCCGACAGAACGGTGTTTTTGTACACGGGGGAGATATCGGAAGCGTTTTTTGTTGCATTGAAAAATATAATGAAAAAACGCAAAATCAACTGCGAAATCGTGCTTGAAAAGATAGATGTTTCCACGGTTGAAAAAGCAAAAGAAAAAATCGAGGAAATTATCGAAAAGTATCCCGACTGCGATTTTGACATTGCGGGCGGAAGTGACGAAATGCTGGTGGCTATAGGATTGGCGGCGAAAGAACATTCGCTTCCGATGCATACGGTAAATCCCATGAGGAAAACGGTGAGGTCGGTCAACAGCGAAAAGTGTTATAACGTTTTTGACGTGACGCTTTCGGTTGACGAACTCGTGAATCTTCACGGCGGAAAATGCGGCAGAGAAACCCAAACGCCGGAAACGTACACATGGCAAAGAGATTTGCAAAGCGAAAAAGATATTGAAAAAGTCTGGGACATATGCCGTCAAGACATAGGAGCATGGAATGCGGCGATAGGAAGCTTTAACGGATACAAAGCGGATAAGAGAAACGTTCTTGCGATGATATGGGCAAAACTGAAAAGAGACGCTCTTGTGAAAAAGGAAAACAATGCGGTGAGATATAAAAACGATTTGGTGAAATATCTTTTGGCAAAACAGGGAACGGCTCTTGAAATGTTTACTTTTATCGCGGCGAAATCAATAGATTTTTTCGATGACGGAAAAAGCGGAGTTACGATAGATTGGAAAGGCAAGCGTGAGGTTGAAAACGAGATAGACGTGCTTTTGGTCAAAGGAGTTACGGGGTATTTTATATCGTGTAAAAACGGGATGGTGGACTCTGACGAATTGTACAAGCTCGATACCGTGGCGAAGCGGTTCGGCGGGAAGTATGCGAAAAAAATACTTGTAATATCGAAATACGAACCCGACAGAGGATTTATGGAGCGAGCTGCGGAAATGAAAATTAAAGTTATCAAAAACGCCAAGTATCTGAAAAAAGAAGATTTGGCGAAGAGAATTATAGGATAACGGCGGGAGGAAAAAGAATGAATAACAATATGAAAAAAATCGTATCTGCAATGCTGGCGGGAATCATGACGATTGCAAATGCGAGTTTTGTGATGGCCGAAGAAAAAGACGATGTTATTTTGCACTATGATTTTGACTCGGAAATTGAAGAGGGAATAAATTACGGAGCAAGCATCCGACACGGATATGCTTATTTTGACGGGACGGACGACTATATTCATATGCCTGACAATATCGTATCGGGAGAGGACAAAGTGACGTTTGTGTTGAACGTTCGTCCCGAGATGGACGGCGCCAATCAGTTTACGTTTACTGTGGGAACGGGAGAAAACAATTATTTGTTTTTGAACACCGACAACGGAAAAAACATGCGTTTTGCCATGACGAACGTGGGATGGTGGCAGGAAGAAGGCGAGTTGAAAAGCGACAAGGCGCAAAAGGGAAAGTGGACGTCCGTTGCGATAGTTATCGACAAAGAGACAAAGAAAATGTATGTAAACGGCGATATTGTTGCCGAAACAACGAGTGATTTGATTCCCTCGGGATTGGGCAATACAAACCAAAACTATATAGCGAAAAGTCAATACGCACAGGACAGCTTTTTTAAAGGATATATTGATGATTTTGCGATATATTCGAAAGCTTTGAGTGAAGACGAAATAGAAAAACTCGCACTCGAACATGAAAAAAACGCACGTTTGGCGGACTTGTACATTGCGTCGGAAAAGCTGGAGTTTGAGTCGTATAAAATTACGGATAACATTGTTTTGCCAACGGAATACGAAGGCTTTAGCGTTAAATGGAGCTCCGATAACCAAAAGGCGTTGTCCGAAACGGGCGAAGTTCACAGATTTGACACGGATGCATGGGTAAACATGAGCGCAACTTTTACAAACGATTTGGGAGAGAGCGTGAAAAGGGTTTACGGATTTAACGTTATACACAACTACACGGATAAAGAAATTGCTCAAATGGATCTTGACAGTATACATCTTGTCGGAAATTTGGAGCATTTGAAAGAAAATCTCTATCTTGAACAGAAGAGCACATACGGAAGCAAATTGGTTTGGAAGTCGGCGGATACAAGCGTTGTGACGGATGACGGAAAAATCAAAAGAGCACCGTCGGGCGAGGGCGACAAAAAAACGGATTTGTATCTTTTCAGCACATACAATACCGCAACCGTGAGCAAGAAATACGAGATTACGGTTGAAGAAGAGGATTATGCATATCTTTTCGCATACTTTACGGGCAATCGTCCCGAACAGGAGAGGCTGTTTTACGGACTCAGCCGTGACGGATATCATTTTAATACGATAAACGGCGGAAACAGCGTTTTGGAAAGCACAAAAGGACACGAATGTATGCGTGATCCGTTCATAATGAAAGGTCAAAACGGAATGTATTATGCCATAATGACGGATATGCGTTCGTGGGACGGATGGTCTAGCCAGAGTTCGATTATCATATTCGAAAGTGAAGATTTGATAAACTGGGACGACGGTACGTTGATAGATTTTAATCAGTTCGGATGGTATAACCGTGCATGGGCGCCGCAGGCGATTTGGGACAGCGAGTTTTACGATGAAGAGAGCGGGGAATACGGTGCATATATGATTTATCTCGCACTTTCTTCGGGCGGTGCGACGCAGATGTACAAGGTTTATACGAAAGATATGAAGAATCTTATAACAAAGCCCGAGATTTTGTACAAGCGTTCGGACAGCTTGAGCGATATTGACGGAGACATCATATACAAAGACGGAATGTACTACATGTATGTGAAAGACGAGTCGAACGGCGGAATATTCGTTGTTCAAAGCGAAAAAGTCGGCGGGCCTTATTCGGAGAGGATAAATTCGCTCCCCGCAAACGGTGCATCACGAGGTATTGAGGGAAGCGGAATTTACAAGTTGATGAACGAAGATAAGTACAATATCGTATACGATGCGTACAATGACGGATTTTTCATTATGACGCAGACCGAGGATTTGGTGAATTTCAAGCAGTTGAGTCGAAGCGAATATTCGTTTGATTTTACGCCGAGACACGGCTATGTTATCACAATATCGAAATCCGAAGCGGACAAGCTGGAACAATTTTACGGCGAAAGCATCAAAGAAAGAGAGTCTTCAGATGAAAATGCGATAGTGTATTACGATTTTGAAGACGAAAAGGACAAGTCGGGAAATTTTTTCGATGCGCAGTTGGCATCCTCCGCTTCTATTGCGCAAGGTATTTCGGGAGGAATGGGTTTATATCTTTCGGGCAGTAACGACAGCTATGCGCAAATACCGTCCGAAGCCGTGAAAGGGATGGAAGATTATACGATAGCCGCATGGATTAAGCCCGAGACAAAAGATACAACGCAGCGAGTTTTTGACTTCGGTACGGGCAATCAAAGATATATGTTTTTGACTCCGTATTATGCGTCGAATACTTTGAGGGGCGCAATTACAGCCGGAAGTTATACATATGAAAAAGGTATAAGCATAGATGCCGATATAGAAACTGGAAGATGGACTCATGTTGCGATGCAGCAAGAGGGCGATGTGATGCGTATTTATATCGACGGCGAGAAAGCGGGAGAAATTGAAAATGTGACACTCGACCCTTATGAAATAAAGCATAAGATTCCGTATTGTTATATCGGAAAGTCGATGTGGTCGGGCGACAGGTATTTTAAGGGCACGATAGACGAGTTTTATATTTTCGACAGGGCGATAAACGAAGATGAGATAAAAGAACTTTACGAAAAAGAACTGAAAATAGCGTGCAATATAACGGAAAGCGAAGCGGGATATGCGGTAAGCTTTGTCAGAGACGATGCCGAAGAAGAAAAATTTGATGTTATCATAGCGCAGTTCGATGCCGACGGCATTTTGACAAAAGCCGAAAAGAAAACGGTTGATTTTTCAAAGCAAAACGAGATTTGTTTTGAAACGGAAAAAGACGGCGTGAAAATCAGAACTTTTTGGTTCGAAAGTGCGGAAAATTTGATACCTTTAAAATAGGGAAAACGAAAAGAGGCAGATTTGTATGAAAAAGTTGTTGTCGGCATTAACGGTGATGATTGCGGTTGTCGGATGCGTGAGCGTGAGCGCACGGGAGGCGATTGTTGTTTCGCCTTGCGAAAATTTGCAAATAGAGGTTAACGGCGAAAAAATCAACGAAGATACAATCGTTACGGAGTCGGATAAAATAGTTGTCGTAGCCGAGGGCGCTGCGGTTGTAGAGGCCGAAGATAAGTATTTCCCCGCAAACGAAGAGTTTTCGGTCACACAAAGTGTGAGCTTTGAAAATGCACAACCGCTGAAAATCGGAGTTGAAGTGGAAAACGGAGCACAGGTCAGAATCGGAAGCAAAAATATCGGTCTCGACGGGAAAATCGATTCTCTCGCAGACAGCGGATTGCGTTTTGTCGCCACGGCAGACTATTCGGGCACGGTGATTGCCGACGAAAATGCGGAATTCGGACTGAAAATCGAGGCGGAACAAAGTTCGAACGCGGCTTACGTAAAAGCCGAAAAATTTCAGGATGAAGACAAGAGTGTTTTTACTGTGGCGTTGACAAATTTGAAAGAGTCGAATTTTAACCGTATGTATACGGCAACGGCATATGCAGAAGTGACAATGTTTGACGGTTCGGTGAGAAAATTTTTCGGAAATTCCGTATCGAGAAGCATTTATCAGGTGAGTGCCGGTATTTTGAAAAGAGGCTCAAACGGAGACGATGCGATTTCGAAAGTGTTGTATAACGTTTTGAATGCGTATATAAATCAGACGGGTATAAGACTTGAATTTTCGGAAGACGGCACAATGAGTGCGAGAGAGAGCGGAAACGGAAAATATACGGGAGATATATTTTTCGATGTTCAAAGCTGTGAAAACGATGACAAAAGCACGTCCGTTACAATACGAGTATTGGGCGAAGACGAAGGGTTTGCGGAGTCTGTGTCGATAGCATCGTGGTGGAAAGACTATGTCAGAGTAAACAACAATCATTCCGTTGCGAAAGGTTATATATGCAACGAAAAAATCGAGGACAATGTTTTAACGTTTGATTTTGTAATGCCCGGAAAATTTGATTGCACATTCAACTACGATTCGGCGGTTTTCGTTGTAAAAGAAGTTGGCGATGATTATATAAAAGGCTTCAGAAGCGGCGAAGAAACGACACTTGAAACAACCGATGGTCTCAAAGTGCTCGGAATAGGTTCGAAAATCGAAGACATTTTGCCGGGAAGCGTTATCATGGAAGGATATAATCAGTCAGGAAATGTTTGTGCGGTTGAAATTTTGGCAACGGTGGGAATTCCGGTGAGCGGAGAAACGTTTGAAAAAAATTACGGAAACCGTTCGCCGTGGAACAACAGCGAAAAATATACAAATACGGTGGCAAAGCTTACGAAAAAAAGAGGAAATTCGATTGTGTGCATAAACGGAGGGGACGAAAAATCGTATTCGTTCGAATCGAGTTATTCAAAGTGCACCAAGGTGATTATCGAAGAGGACGGCAATGACGTATCGGTTGATGTAAAATATTCGAATATTTCGGATTATCCGTCGATATTCGAAAACACGTCAAAGTATAACAATTACGTATATTTGAAATATAACAACGAAACGGATAAAGTAACCGAATGTGTATATTATTGTATTCCGAAGAAATTGGATTTTTCGGGAGACGGAGAATACTCGGATATTTTTTCGCTGAGATAAAGACAAAAGGAACTAAAGGAACGAGCTGAATGCAGAATGCATTCGGCTCGTTTTGGCTTGACAGTATTTTGAGAATGATGTAAAATAAAAGTATCTATGAATATAATGGGAGGAACAGAATATGCTTACGGCTGATGTTGTAATTGTAGGTAGCGGTGCTTCCGCTCTTAACTGTGCACTCAATCTGCCTCGTGATTTGGATATTCTTATCGTTACGAAAGACGCTTGCGACAAAAACGATTCGTTTTTGGCACA
>CAZRYW010000034.1:0-13679 GCA_964604405.1 uncultured Oscillospiraceae bacterium | reverse complement strand
GGAGTAAAATACGATGTTTTGGTGTGCGGAGGTACTGGTTGTACGTCGTCTGGCAGCGAGACTCTTTTGAAAGAATTTGAAAAACAGCTTGAAAAATATTCGATAACAGATAATGTGAAACTTGTAAAGACGGGATGTTTCGGTCTTTGTGCATTGGGACCGATTGTTATTGTGTATCCCGAAGGAACTTTTTACAGCCGTGTAGGAGTGGAAGATGTTGAAAAAATCGTATCGTTACATTTGGTAAAAGGAGAGGTTGTAAAAGAGCTTGTATATCCCGAAACGTTGGACGGAGACAAGTTGAAAAGCTTGAACGAAACAAACTTTTACAGAAAGCAACACAGAATAGCGCTCCATAACGGAGGCGTCATAAGCCCCGAAAATATCGAAGAGGCCATCGGAATGGATGCGTATCAGGCACTTGGTAAGGCACTTACGTCAATGACTCCCGATGATGTTATCAACGAAATAAAGGAGTCGGGACTGAGAGGCAGAGGCGGCGGAGGTTTTCCGACGGGTGTTAAGTGGAGTCTTGTGCCGAGAAATATCGAGGGTCAAAAGTATGTCTGTTGTAATGCGGACGAGGGCGACCCGGGTGCGTTCATGGACAGAAGTATTCTCGAAAGCGACCCTCATACGGTGCTTGAAGCAATGGCCATTGCGGGGTATGCAATAGGTGCAAATCAGGGCTATATTTACATACGTGCGGAGTATCCGATTGCGGTAAAGAGATTGCAGATTGCAATAAAACAGGCAAATGAATACGGGGTGCTCGGAAAAGACATTTTCGGCACGGGATTTGATTTTAACGTGGAAGTAAGACTGGGTGCGGGAGCTTTCGTATGCGGTGAAGAAACTGCGTTGATGACAAGTATAGAAGGTCACAGAGGAGAGCCGAGACCTCGTCCTCCGTTCCCTGCGGTGAAAGGCCTTTTCGGAAGACCGACGGTATTGAATAATGTGGAAACGTATGCAAACGTTCCGAAAATCATATTGAACGGCGCACAATGGTTTAGAGGAATGGGAACGGAAAAGAGCAAGGGTACGAAAGTGTTTGCGCTCGGCGGAAAAATAAATAACACAGGCTTGGTTGAAGTGCCGATGGGAACAACGCTTCGTGAAATCATTGAAGAAATCGGAGGCGGTATTCCGAACGGAAAGAAGTTTAAAGCGGCACAGACGGGCGGCCCTTCGGGTGGATGTATTCCAGCTGAATTGATAGATACGCCGATTGATTACGACTCGCTGATGGCTATCGGTTCGATGATGGGTTCGGGCGGTCTTATTGTTATGGACGAAGACAACTGTATGGTTGATATTGCGAAGTTCTTTTTGGAATTTACGGTTGACGAATCGTGCGGAAAGTGTACGCCTTGCCGTGTGGGAACAAAGAGGCTTTTGGAAATACTGACGAAAATCACAAAAGGGCAGGGTACGCTCGAAGATATTGACAGGCTGGAGAATTTGTGCTATCAGATAAAGAACGCATCTTTGTGCGGACTCGGTCAGACGGCACCTAACCCCGTGCTTTCGACGCTTAAATATTTCCGTGACGAATACGTTGCACACGTTGTCGAAAAAAGATGTCCTGCGGGAGTTTGTAAGGCGCTTACGAGTTATTCGATTGTTGCGGACAAATGCAAGGGATGTTCGGCATGTTCGAGAAAGTGTCCCGTGGGAGCTATTTCGGGTGAGATTAAAAAGCCGTTTGTTATTGATAAAGATAAGTGCGTAAAGTGCGGAGTGTGCATGGAAACGTGTAGATTTGACGCAATCGTAAAAGGCTGAGAGGAGAGGTGTCAAAATGGCGGATATGGTAAATTTGAAAATAAACAATCAGGAAGTGAGCGTTCCGGTAGGTACGACTATCCTTGAAGCCGCAAGATGTGCGGGAATAGAAATTCCGACGCTGTGCTATTTGAAAGATTTGAGCAAAACTGGTTCGTGCAGAATGTGTCTTGTCGAGTTGAAAGGCGGAAGAGCATTGCAGGCGTCTTGTGTATACCCCGTAGCCGAGGGAATGGAGGTTTATACAAATACACCCAAGGTGAGAGACGCACGAAAAGCCGTGCTTGAACTGTTGCTCAGTAATCACGACAGAAAATGCCTCACGTGTGTCAGAAACCGTAACTGCGAATTGCAGGCGCTGTGCGATGACTTGGGAGTGAGTGATATTCCCTACGAGGGAGAAAGATGTGAGTATGAGTTGGACGAATTGTCGCCGTCGATTGTACGTGACAACAACAAATGTATTCTTTGCAGAAGATGCGTGAGCGTGTGCAAAGATGTCCAGACTGTCGGTGCCATAAGTGCGGTAGGCAGAGGGTTTGCGACAAAAATCGCATGTGCTTTCGATATGAGTATAGGTGAGGTTGACTGCGTGAACTGCGGTCAATGCATTGCTGCCTGTCCCGTTGGGGCACTCAGCGAAAAGGATTCGACAAAAGAGGTATGGGACGCATTGGCATCGGATAAACATGTTGTTGTACAGACAGCACCCGCGGTGCGTGCCGCACTCGGTGAAGAGTTCGGTATTGAGGGGGTTGCGACAACGGGCAAGATGGTTGCATCGCTCAGGAGATTGGGATTTGACAAGGTGTTTGATACGAATTTCGGTGCGGACTTGACAATAATGGAAGAGGGAACGGAGCTTCTTGACAGAATCAAAAACGGCGGTACTCTTCCGATGATTACGTCGTGTTCGCCGGGATGGGTAAAGTTTTGCGAACATAATTATCCCGAATTTTTGGACAATTTGAGCAGTTGCAAGTCGCCTCATGAAATGTTCGGTGCGATAATAAAGAGTTATTACGCTCAAAAAGCGGGAATCAATCCCGAGGATATATATGTTGTGTCCGTAATGCCCTGTACCGCAAAAAAGTTTGAAAGCAAGCGTAAAGAACTGGCGGGAGTCGGTTTGCCCGATGTTGACGCTGTTATTACAACGAGAGAGCTTGCCAAAATGATAAGAGAAGCGGGTATTGCGTACAACAAGCTTCCCGATGAAGTGTTTGATTCGCCTTTCGGCGATGAGGCTACGGGTGCGGCTGTTATATTCGGCGTAACGGGCGGCGTTATGGAAGCGGCACTCAGAACGGTTGGCGAAGTTGTCGGAGGAAAGTCTGTAGAAAAAGTCGAATACGAAGAAGTGAGAGGATTCGAAGGCGTGAAGTTTGCAAACGTCAATGTCGGAGACAAGACGATAAGAGCGGCGGTTGCTCACGGACTGGGGAATGCGAGACGACTTTTGGACTCGGTAAAAGCGGGTGAGACACAGCTTGACTTTATCGAAATAATGGCATGTCCGAACGGATGTATCACAGGCGGAGGTCAGCCGATTGTTTCGAATAAAGAGAGAATGGAAAAGGATATTGCGAAAATCAGAGCGAAGGCGATATACGATGAGGATAAAAATCTTTCAATCAGAAAGAGTCATGAAAATCCGTACATAAAAATGCTGTATGACGAATTTTTGGGAGAGCCGTGTTCGCATAAGAGCCATGAGCTTTTGCATACGCATTATACAAAGAGAGAAAGATACGAGAAATAAACACGATAAAAAAGAGGGCGAAAGCTCTCTTTTTTGTTGACGGAAATATTGTTAGATGATATAATTATTCTAATAAAGTATGACCATATTCGGTTTGACATAAGGAGATGTTTTAGGTGAAAAGCGATAATGTGAAATGCGGTATGCAACAAGCTCCGCACAGAAGTTTGTTCAATGCGCTCGGAATGACGGAGGAAGAGCTTTCGAAGCCTTTGGTCGGTATTGTTTGTTCGTATAACGAAATCGTTCCGGGACATATGAATCTTGATAAAATAGCGCAGGCGGTAAAACTCGGGGTTGCTGCTGCGGGCGGTACGCCTGTGATGTTCCCCGCAATAGCCGTGTGTGACGGTATAGCGATGGGGCATATCGGTATGAAATATTCTCTCGTTACACGTGATTTGATTGCGGATTCAACTGAGTGCATGGCAACGGCACATCAGTTTGATGCACTTGTAATGATTCCTAATTGCGACAAAAACGTTCCCGGCCTTTTGATGGCGGCGGCGAGAGTTAATGTTCCGACGGTTTTTGTGTCGGGAGGTCCGATGATGGCAGGTCACGTCAAGGGACACAAAACAAGCTTGTCGTCGATGTTTGAGGCTGTGGGCAGTTATGCGGCGGGCACAATGACGGAAGAAGATGTTAAAGAATACGAATGTAATGCCTGTCCCACGTGTGGAAGCTGTTCGGGTATGTATACCGCCAACAGCATGAACTGTTTGACGGAAGCACTCGGCATGGGACTGCCCGGAAACGGTACAATCCCCGCAGTATATTCGGAGAGATTGAAATTGGCAAAACATGCGGGCATGGCTGTTATGGAAATGTACAAGAAGAATATCCGTCCCAGAGATATCATCACAAAAGAGGCGATAATGAACGCATTGACCGTTGATATGGCACTCGGATGTTCTACTAACTCGATGCTTCATATTCCCGCAATCGCACACGAAATAGGATTTGATTTTGATATTGAGCTTGCAAACGAAATAAGCGCAAGAACGCCGAATCTTTGTCACCTCGCACCTGCGGGCCCGACGTATATGGAAGATTTGAACGAAGCGGGCGGCGTATATGCAGTTATGAATCAGCTTTGCGAAAAAGGTCTTTTGAATGAAAACTGCCTGACAGTTACGGGCAAAACGATAGGCGAAGCGGTTAAAGGGCATATTAACAAAAATCCCGAAGTTATCAGAACTATGGACAATCCGTACAGCACAACCGGCGGTCTTGCCGTATTGAAAGGTAATCTTGCACCGCAAGGCAGCGTTGTTAAGAGAAGTGCGGTTGTTGCCGAAATGATGAAGCACGAAGGCCCTGCGAGAGTGTTTGAATGTGAAGAAGACGCAATCGAAGCTATAAAGGGCGGAAAAATAGTACCCGGAGATGTTGTTGTTATCAGATATGAAGGACCCAAGGGTGGCCCCGGAATGAGAGAAATGCTCAATCCGACAAGTGCTATTGCGGGAATGGGACTCGGTTCGTCGGTGGCTCTTATCACAGACGGAAGATTCTCGGGTGCATCGAGAGGCGCATCCATAGGTCATGTTTCTCCCGAGGCTGCCGTGGGAGGCCCCATCGCACTTGTAAAAGAGGGAGATATTATACAAATAGATATTGATGCATGCACACTTAATGTTAAAGTGAGCGATGAAGAGCTGGAGGCAAGAAGAAAAGAATGGCAGCCTCGACAGCCCCGTGTTACGACGGGATACCTTGCAAGATACGCACGTATGGTAACAAGCGGTGCCAAAGGTGCGATTTTGGAATAAATATTTTACGGAGGAAAAGAAAAATGAAAAAGTTAATGTCATTTTTGCTTGCTTTTTGCATGATAATCGGCATGTGTCCGGCTATTGCATCGGCAAATGAAAACGTTGACAGCGTCAGTGCGACAAGAACGGTGTATTTTAACTCTGCATCGGAATGGTCTACCGCACAGCAAGGTGAGGGCGGCGGCGAAAGTGTCCTTATAGCATACAACGGTAGCGACAACTGGAATGCGGCAGGTTCGTTTACGGATGTGAACGGCGAAGTTGTGGAACAGACCGTAACAAGCGGTGTGGGATTTAACACATCGAGAAATGCGCTTGTGTCGTTTAAAATTCCCGAAAATTTTGATGCGGACGATACGGCACTCGTAACGCTGACTCTTACGCTCAAGTATTTTAAACAGGCGAGTGTCGGAGTGAGACTTGCTGTATACGGAAACAGCGTTGACGGCACATGGTCGGCAAGTAGCGCAAATAAAGCAACTTTCGGAGCAAACGGCTCTGATTCGGGACTTAATAATCTCGAACTGCTCGGATTGACAAGCCCGATTAAAACGGGAAGTGCGGGCGAAAAGCTGACTCTTACATCATATGCTTTGACGGATTATGTAAAGCAGATGGCAGATGAGGGCAAGAGCGAAGTTACTTTCAGATTGGCTATTCCTTGCGGAGGCGCATGGATTTACAATGCCGAAACGAGTAACGCACCGGTGCTCAAATTTGAAAAAGGTTTTGCAACGAGCGTTAACGTGAAAACTGTTTTTTATGACGGCAAAAACGAAACGGATGCAGAATATGAAACGATAAGCAAGGTTATTGCGGGCAGTGTTTATACATATAGCGACACGCCCGAAAATACAAAGACTGTAGGTAACGATATCTACGTATATTCGGAAGAAAAATCGACATTGTCGGTTACCGTTGAAGAAGACGGTTCGTCGGAAATTGTGATTGTGTATGAAAAATATACGGCAGACAATACTTTCAACGGTTATGTAATTGATGATGAGGGTGCATGGTGCTGGTTTGCCGACCCGAGAGCTATCTCGTACAAAAACGATGAGGGTACGATTGATTTGACTCTTATCGGTTATATTGATGTTCACGGTAATATCAAGGCAACACAGATTAACAATTTGACAAACAAGGTTGACGAAGTTCTTGTAAGAACGAATTTGCAGCCCGATGACCATAACAACCCGACGTTCCTCGTTTTGCCCGATGAAAGAATAGTGGTTTTCTATTCACGTCATACGGACGAAGCGTGCTTCTGGTACAGAGTTACAAAGGAAAAGGGCGATATTACAACTTTTGGCGAAGAAAAGTGTCTGGAAACGAGTGCCAATACAACGTATCCGTCGCCTTTCCTCATGAGTGACGACCCCGACCATATTTATCTTTGCTGGAGAGGCATCGGCTGGCATCCCACAATTGCGAAATTGTCAATTCCCAATGAAAACGGAGACATGCAGTTTACATACGGCCCTTACCAGATGGTACAGAGCACAGGCGCACGTCCTTATGCAAAATACGCATCAAACGGCAAGGATAAGATTTATGTTTCCTACACGACGGGACATCCCGACAACGAAGATCCCAACTGGTTGTATTTTAATCAGATTGATATCAACACGATGACGATGCAGGACATTAACGGCAAAGTTATGAGCACGATTGCATCGGGTCCGCTTAATGTGAATAAAACAAACACAAGTCAGACGAACATTGTGGACAGAACAAGCGGAGTTCGTAACTGGCTTTGGCAGGTTGCAGTTGCCGACGACGGATATCCCGTTATCGCAAACGTTAGAATTAACGGCGGAAAGTCTGTGCATGATTATTACTATGTGAAGTGGAACGGCACGGAATGGGTTAAGACGTTTGTTACAAACGGCGGCGGCAAGTTCCATCCTTCCAACACGGAATACTGCTATTCGGGCGGTATGAGTATTGATACGGATAATCCGAATGTTATGTATGTTTCAAAACCCGTTGACGGTGTGTTCGGAAGTGTGTTTGAAATTGTCAAGTATACTATGAGCGATGACGGAACAGAGGTTTTGAGCGAAGAACAGATAACGAAAAATTCCATCAAAAACAATGTGCGTCCCTGGGCTGTTCCGAACAGCGGAGACAATGATGTGAAGCTTCTTTGGATGAGCGGCGATTATGCGTACTGGATGGTTAACAAAAACTATCCCGCAGGTTATCCCACGGCGGCAATGAGCAGTACTCCTCTTCCTGAGGAAAAAGTTGATATTACAGATGCTGTGGCGAAAGAAGATTACGGTATGATCGGCGGTGCTTTCGTTTCGACAATGAATACGGCAAATATTGTGAACGCAACTGTCGGTGACGAATTTACAGTATCGGTTGATGCATATCTTTCGGGAGACTATACGGGAACAATCTTCAAAATGGGTGACGTAAGTGTGTCTGTTAAGAATTTGACAACACGCTATTCCGATAATGACGAAGCAAACTTCCCGAGATTGGTATTGACTGTGAACGGCGTTGATTATGCATCAACCAACGTTTACGGCACAAGTGATGACTGGAAGTATTACTCCACGGGCACGAGCGGTGACTATTACTTTACAGAGTATGACAAGTACGTTAACTTGACCGTTGTAAATGACGGCGAATATATCACTCTTTACCGTGACGGTTTGGTGGATGTTAAAGAAAAAATCTCGGCAAACGGTTTTGAAAACGTAAAAGTGGGCGGTTTTGACGGCTATGTTGAAAACGTGAGCGTGTTTGACAGAGCACTCAACCATGATGAAATTAAATCTTTGACAGAAAATGATTACGTTGTGAAAGATCCCGAAGTTTACGGAAGCGAAAGCGTGAAAATTGTATCTAAAACGTCGTCGGGAGAAGTGATAAAAGAAGAGACGGTAGAACTCAGACCGGGAACAGACGTTTATGAATTTGTTCCCGAAAATGGAATTATAAAAGACGGTATTTATTACTCGATGTACGGATATTCTTTCAATGAAACGGATATGGAAGCTGAAGTTATCTATGAAAAGTATAAGAAAAACGGCGAAAATCTTGTGGTAGATGGCACGTTTGAAGATGAGAACGGCAATTTCAGCTGGGGCACATGGCAGAGTCCTGAAAGACAGAGCTATTTTAAGGACGATTGCAGCGACTGGTTCTACATTGTAAACCGTGATACGGATGCATCGGTACTTTATACAAACACTCTCAAGGCAGACGATTATGCACTCGGTACTCGCTGGAATGACGGTGTGCTCGGACTTTGCTCCATGGCGAATTTTATTCCCGTCGAAGCCGGCAAGACGTATTTTGTAAGCTATGATTACAAGCATAAAGTCAACGGTACTTCCGCAAACTACATCAGCACAAGCTTTGTATCGGAAAAGAACATGAGTGCCGGTGAACAGTCCGGATGCAATATTCCCAAGAGCGTGACAACAGATTGGCAGACGAACGAATTTGTTATTACGGCACCCGAAGACGGTTATATTTATTTCCACTTCTCGTGCTTGGGCTCGGGTAATGCTCCCGGAGGAAGCAACAACGGTAGCGGTCCTTACTGGTTCTTTGATAATTTCGAAGTATACGAGATTGAAAAAGAATTTATCAACGTGACGATTGAAGGTTCGACCGATAACGAAACTGTCGTTAAGGTTGAAAATATTTCCATAAACGATGTTGAAGACGTAATGGTTTATGTTGTTGAATACAATGCGGAAAACGAAGTTGTAAAGGTTGAAAGTAAGAAAATCGACGTTGAAGCAAATAACTACAAGATGCCAAAGTTTGCGGTGGGCGGCAACATCAAGGTATTTGTATGGAATGAAAACATGCTGCCGTTACACAATGTTGTGAAAAAGTAAAAATTCTATTCTGAGCAGAAAGTATATTTTACGGTGAAACAAAATGCCGTGCGACCTTACTTAGGTCGCACGGCATTTTTTGAATATTCGTTTTTTAAAATCCCATATCGAATATGGAAACCTGACTGGAGTCGGGCAAATCACCGAATGCGCCGAGACGTTTTAATGTTTCGATATGCGTTTGAGATACACTTGTTCTGGCACGGAAATCCTCAATTGATTTGAAAGGCGCTTCTTCACGTGCTTTCATAACACTTTCGGCAGCCGCTGTACCCAAACCTGAAATTGAATTCAATGCGGGCATAATTTTGCCGTCGATATTCAAAAACTTGGTGGGATGAGCATCGTAGACGTTTAACGGAACAAAGTCTATTCATCTTGCATACATTTCGTTGACGACTTCGAGAATGGTCATCGTAACTTTGTCTTTGGCGGAGGGCTTTTCGTTCATGGAAAGTTCCTGCATTGCGGTTTGAACTTTTGTTCTGCCCATTGCCATGAGTTCATAATCGAACGTATCGGCGCGAACTGTATAGTATGACTGATAGAACGCAACGGGGTAATAGAGTTTGAAAAACGCAACACGGAAACTCATCGTAACGTATGCGGCGGCATGAGCCTTGGGGAACATGTATTGAATTTTGTTACAGGAATCGATATACCATTCGGGTACACCGGCCTCACGCATTTCAACTTCGTCCTCGGGTTGGAGCTTTTTGCCTTTACGAACTTTTTCCATGATTTTAAACGCATGACCGGGGTCGATATTCATATGAATAAGATAAATCATAATATCGTCACGGCAACAGATACATTTGCTGAGTGTGCAAATGCCCGCACGAACAAGGTCCTGGGCGTTGTTTGTCCAAACGTTGGTACCGTGCGAAAGACCCGATATGCGAACGAGGTCGGAAAATGTTTTGGGCTGTGTGTCCATGAGCATTTGTCGAACAAATCGAGTACCGAATTCGGGAACGGCGAACGTGCCTGTCTCGCTTCCGATGTTTTCGCTTGTGACTCCCAATGCTTCGGGCGAGAGGAAGAGGCTCATTATCTTTTGGTCGTCGAGAGGAATTGCTCGAGCGTTAACGCCCGTGAGATCTTCGAGCATTCTTATCATGGTGGGGTCATCGTGACCGAGAATGTCGAGCTTTAAGAGGTTTTCGTCGATACTGTGATAGTCGAAATGCGTTGTGATGATATCGGTTTCGGTATCATCGGCGGGATGCTGAATGGGAGTGAACTCGTGAATATCGTGCCCCTTGGGCAAAACAATGACGCCTCCCGGGTGCTGACCTGTTGTTCGTTTTACATCCATACATCCGAGTTTTAAACGTTCGATTTCTGCATTGTTAAAATGCAGATTTCTTTCTTCGCAGTATTTCATTACATATCCGTAAGCCGTTTTATCGGCAACGGTTGACACGGTACCTGCACGGAAAACGTGACCCTCGCCGAATATTTCTTCGGTATATTTGTGAGCGACGGGTTGATATTCACCCGAGAAATTAAGGTCGATATCGGGCTGCTTGCCGCCGCCGTAACCGAGGAATGTTTCGAAAGGAATATCGTGACCGTCTTTTGTAAGCATTGTGCCGCATTTGGGGCAAACTTTGTCGGGCATATCGAATCCCGAGTCATATTCGCCGTGTGTGAAAAATTCGCTGTATTTGCACTTGGTGCAACGGTAATGAGCGCAAAGCGAATTAACCTCGGTAATGTTGGAAAGATATGCCAAAAACGATGAACCGACCGAACCACGGGAGCCTACGATGTAACCGTCGGCGGTAGAGTGCTCAACGAGAAGACGGGCGATGTTATACAAATCGGCATAACCGTGGTCAACAACGGATTCGATTTCGGCATTCAATCTGTCTTCGACGATTTGAGGCAGGGGAGAACCGTAAAGATTTTCGGCGTTGGCACGGGAAATGTTACGTATATCGTCTTCGCTGCCCTCGATTTTGGGCGAGAACTGACCATGCGGAACAGGACGGATTTCATCAATCATGTCCGCAATAAGATTTGTGTTGGTAACGACGATTTCATATGCTTTTTCTTCGCCGAGATATTCGAATTCACGGAGCATTTCTTCCGTGTTGCGGAAATAGAGCGGCGCTTGAAAATCGGCATCGCCGTAGCCTTGACCTGCTTGGAGGATGCGGCGGTATATCTCGTCTTTTGCATCGAGAAAGTGGACGTCGCATGTGGCAACGACCTTTTTGTTCATCTTGTCGCCGAGAGCGACGATTTTGCGGTTGAGATTGATTAAATCTTCGCGGCATGTAACGTTTTTGATGTCTTCTTTGCGGAGCATGTATTCGTTGTTGCCGATAGGCTGGATTTCGAGATAGTCGTAAAACGATGCGATGCTTTCGATTTCTTCTTCGCTTTTTTCGGCGAGAATCGCACGGAAGAGTTCGCCTGCCTCACAAGCCGAACCGATGATGAGTCCCTCACGGTGCTTTTCGATTTCACAACGTGGCATGAGCGGACGTTTGTAGAAATATTGAAGATTTGAAATGCTTATGAGTTTGTAAAGATTCATCAAGCCGGTTTGGTTTTGGGCAAGAATGATTATATGATAACGTTTTGTTTCCTTGGATTTGTAATTTTCGGGAGAGTCTATGAGGTAACCTTCAACACCGTAAATGACTTTGATATCGCTTTTGGCACCTTCTTTGGTGTGCATGGCTTCTGGGAAAGCCTGTACGCAGCCGTGATCGGTTAGCGCAAAAGCTTTGTGGCCCCAGTCTATCGCACGGGAAACCAAGGCATCGGCGGTAACGACGGCGTCCATTGCACTTGATTTGGAGTGAGCGTGCAACTCGACACGTTTAACGGGTGCGTTATCGGGACGAATCGGTACGGGACGTTTTTCCATACTGCGTACCGAAATATATACATCTTGCGTGAATCGGTCTTTTGTTACGATACCTCTAACCATGAGAGCTTTTGATTTTTTGATAAAGCCTTTCATATTGTCGGAATCCGCCATGGGTACCGAAAAACGGTATGATGCGGAGCCTGTGTCATCATTCATATAGAAAGTGATGATGGCACGCTGAACTTTGGGGATTTCCTTGACATCAATAAAATGAACCCTGCCGTGTGTGATGCAATAGCCTGTATCTTCGGTGATGTTGCCCATACGAGTGTCGGGGTCGCCTACGAGATCTTCGTCTTCCGCACGCAAAATGTTGCGTGCCATAACGGTAAGCTCCGCTGAATATGAATCAAACTCGCATTTCCCGTTGACGATGAGCGTTTTGGAATTTTTCACAGCTGCGATAATGGCTTCGGCATTGTCGGACGGGGTGAAAAATTTGACGGTTATCGAACCTGTGTTGTCTGTGAGATAAAACGATATGATATATTTGTCGTTTTTTTCGAGGTAATGCGAAGACACGGCAAAGGGGTTGCCTTTGACGGTTAAAACGCCCGAGCCTTGTTCGGCATTTTTTAAAGGAGTGATTTCTTTGACTGTGAAAATCTTGCCTAAAATAGGCTCATCGCCCTCAATCTGAGCGACCGGTTTTTTCTCTTTGGGTTTGTCATAAATCGGCGAGAGGGTCATATCAATATCCATCGGAGAATCTACGAATTCACACTCAATATTGATGTTTAAAGCTTTTGAGACTTCTCTTCCGATGCGAGCGTCGATGTTATCCTCTTTCAAAAATTCAATATTGCGATGGCGAAGAAGAACTTTTACAACGTTGTTTTCGTATTCGTATTCACAGGAGTCGAATATGGCTTTGAAAAACGGTACTTCGCATCCGATTTGATAAACGCAATTTTCCGCTGCCTTGAGAATTGCGGCAGCGGAAGGATTTTCGATATCGTATGACGGAATAATGTGTACGTGCTCGGCTTTGTAGCATTTTTTGATTTCTTCCGCATATTTTTCCAAAACTTCGGCGGAAATCACGGTTTTATATGTAACGCTGATGACGAATGTGCGTGTCAGCTTGTCGGCGTGCATGTCTGTGACTATGCCGTTTACGGTATCTGTATCAAAATCTATTTTTTTGAAAACTTCGTTAATGGGGATTTGTGTAGCCAATTAGATTACTCCTTACAGATTGTTGATTTCGTTGAACAATTCATCGGCGGCAGATTCGATAGGAACCTTTCGGAGAATTTCGCCTTTCTTGAAAAGAAGAGCACAACCGTCTCCGCACGCCATGCCTATGTCGGCTTCTCTGGCTTCTCCGGGACCGTTTACGGCACAACCCATAACGGCAACGTGGATTTCTTTGTCGATATGCTCCAGTCGTTTTGCGACTTCTTCCGCAACGGGGATCATGTTGACCTTGCAACGACCGCAAGTGGGACACGAAGTCATTGTCACACCTTTTTTCAAGCCGAGAGATTTTAATATTTCGATACCAGCTTTAACTTCGCGGACAGGATCGGCGGTGAGAGAAACACGAAGTGTGTCGCCGATTCCGTTAAGAAGTAACGCACCGATACCGATTGCGT
>CAZRYW010000033.1:0-13746 GCA_964604405.1 uncultured Oscillospiraceae bacterium | reverse complement strand
GTTTTGACGGTTTCGATGATGATTTTGAAATAGAAGATACAAAAGACGCAACTTCGAATTGAGGTTGCGTCTTTTGTAAATAATGGGATTAATAATTTTCGGCGTGAATTTCAAAATAAGATTGGGGATGATTGCAGGTGGGACAAACTTCGGGAGCTTCGATGCCGACTACTATGTGACCGCAGTTGCGACATTCCCAAACTTTCACGCTGCTTTTTTTGAAAACTTCGGCTGTTTCGACGTTTTTGAGAAGAGCACGGTAACGTTCTTCGTGGTGCTTTTCGATTTCGGCAACGAGACGGAATTTTACCGCAAGTTCATGGAAGCCTTCTTCTTCGGCTGTTTTGGCAAAGCTTTCATACATATCGGTCCATTCGTAGTTTTCGCCTGCCGCCGCGGAAGCGAGATTTGAAGCTGTGTCGCCCAAACCGGAAAGTTCCTTGAACCACATTTTTGCATGTTCTTTTTCGTTATCCGCAGTTTTGAGGAAAAGGGACGAAATTTGTTCGTAACCTTCTTTTTTTGCGACGGAAGCAAAGTATGTGTATTTGTTTCGTGCTTCGGATTCGCCCGAAAAAGCGGCCATAAGGTTTTTTTCTGTTTGTGTACCTGAATATTTTGACATGAATAATACCTCCGAATAAGTTCTTTTTTATTAATTGTACCACGAATGAGAGAAAATTTGCAAGGGGATTTTAAAAGATGTGTGCAAAGACAGTCACACAGCGAAGTGTATTGACAAAAGACACACAAAGATATAAAATACAATAAAAAGGTACAAAGGTGGGAACTCGATGTTAAAAAAATTCGGAGCTGTTGCTTTGGGACTGGTAACTATGAGCGTGAGTGTAAATGCACAGGATGCGAGCGTTTATGTTAACGGACAAAAGCTTGACTCGGAAGCATATATTATAAATGACAGAGTTTATGTTCCGCTCAGAGCCGTGGGCGAAAACTTGGGAGCCAAGGTTGAATGGGACGATGCAACGAAAAGTGCGATTTTGCAGCAGAGCGAAGAAGAGCTGACGGTAAACGTTATCGAAAAGGTGAGCGAAAGCGTTGTGACGATTGTGGGAAATTATTCGTCGGCGTCTTTTTCGCAGGGGGCGCAAAACTACAACGAACTGTATGCTCACGGTGCGGGAGTTGTGATTAAAAGCAACGGAACTATTCTTACAAATGCTCATGTTGTCAAAGGCATACAAAATATAACGGTTATTTTCGGCAACGGAGATACTTATGCGGGCAGCGTGAAATATATTGACGAAATAAGCGACCTTGCCGTGGTGAAAATAAATAAGCTCGGGTTGAAGCCGATTACGTTTGCACAGGAAAACTCGCTTAAAGTCGGACAGAGTGTTATTGCGATAGGAACGCCCGTGTCGGTGAGTCATATTAATTCGGCTACGAAAGGAATTGTGTCGTCCGTGGGAGTAAATATCGGAGCACATTATCTTTTTACACAGTCGGATGTTGCCATAAACGGAGGTAATTCGGGAGGCCCGCTCATCAATATGAAAGGCGAGCTCGTGGGAATAAATTCGGCAAAATATGTCGGAAACGATATTGAGGGAATGAGCTTTTCAATCCCCGTGGATACGATTAATTACGTGCTCGATGCGTTCGAAAAATACGGAAAAGTGTTGCGACCCGAAACCGGAGTGACTTTTACGGAGTCTTGGGAGAGCAAAATAGGCGTTCCGACAAAAAAAGGACTGACGGTTACATATTCCAAAAACGAACTTGTCAAAAGCGGAGATATGATTACCCGTGTTAACGGATATGAAGTACATTCGGAGACGGACTATAACGAAGCTTTGAAAAAGAGCTTTAACGGGACGAGTGTTGATTTTACCGTTGTGAGAAACGGTGAAGAACAGATTGTGACCGTAAGCGCAAATTGAGAAAGGAAGTTTTTATGAAAAAGTTTATGAGTGTCGCTATGGCTGCGGTTATGATTGCATCGCAGGGTGCGGCAGCGTTGGCGCAGGAAGATACTAAGATACCCGAGAAAGTCGAAGTGAGCTTTAGGGTCGGAGATTCGAGCCTTTTGATTAACGGAAATTCGGTTGAGGTGGAGACGCCTTATATTGCGGGCGAGGGAACAACGCTTGTGCCGTTGCGTGTGATAACGGAAGCTTTCGGAGCAAGCGTTACATGGGTAAACGAAACAAAGGAAATTATTTTGGAATACCCGGATGTAAATATTAAGCTTCAGATAGGCAACAAAAATGCAACGGTTAACAATCATACCGAGGAATTGCCCGAAGCACCCGTACTCAGCCCCAACGGAGTTACGATGGTGCCGTTGAGATTTATATCCGAAACATTCGGTGCGACGGTAGGTTATGATAACGCTACAGCGGCGATTACGGTTGTGAAAGAAAACGAAGGCGAAAATTCGACGATTTCATCATCAACTGATTTACCCAATATCGGTGACAGCTACTGGAACTGGTCGATGATGACACCTTCGGACATGATGATGACGGAGCGTTACACGGACGGAAGTTATACGGCTTTTGAGGGCGATGACGACTCGTATGTGACAATTTCGATTTATCCTCTCGAATATAGCGAAGAGTATGAATATGATACTTATTATAAGTCGATGAAAGATTCATGGAAATCATCGCTTACTCTCTCAAAGGATGAAAAGAAGAAAGACGATAACGGTAACGATTATTTCAGACTTGTGGGAAGAGACAAGGAGTATTACTATGATACGCATGTTGTCTATACAAACGGCAATGCATACCGTGTTTCGTTCTCATGTGTGGTTGGCAGCGAAAAGATACGCTCGTATACGGCTGTTTTGGACTCTTTTAAGAGCTACTATACCGCAAACGACGTAACGCATGATTTGTCGAATGTGGACAACGACGGATACAGACTGGTTAAAGACGACAGCTTGAAGATTTCGTTTAAGGTGCCTGCGGACTTGTCGGAAATTGAGACGGATGCGCTGGATGTTGTGGCATTTGTTTCAAACAAGAAAAACGATTACACGAGTGTGAGTGTAGGAGTGTACTCCAAGAGCGAGGATTGCTCGGCAAGGAGTGCGGCAATCGAAGATCGAAATATCCGGGCTCTTTATGCAAACACCGAAAAGGTGACGGTGAGCGAAGTAGGCGAATATACAAAGCAAAACATAGGCGAAAATGCGTATTATTATACATATGTTACGAAAAATCTCGCAGGCGGCGACGAACAGATGTGTGATATCTTCTTTGAAAAAGGAAATTACGTATATAATGTAACCGTCGTACAGCCAGCACAGTCGTCCGGCGTTTTGACAAAAGTGATGGATACGCTCACGGTTGAAGAACTAGATGAAGAAGAGTTCGGAGTTGTGCTCAAAAACTCTATTGAAAAGAGTGAATATAAAACGTCTGCCGACGATTGGGAAATGCAGATGAGATCGCCTTGGGAAGAGGTCAGCGTGGGCAGCATGAGTACAAACGGCATGAAGCTGTCGCTGTATAAGCACTCTGTTACGAATTCGGTGATGCAGCTTTATACGATGGATACGAAGATGTCGAACAAAGAACTTGCGGAATTTGCTCAGACGATGTATGATGAAGCGAGACGAAGCGGAAAAACGATTGAAAAATTGTTTGAGGGCAAAACAGGTTCCAACGCTTATTTCAAGTATACGATTTATGTGAAGACGGAAAAAGACAAAGAAAACAATGTAGATATATATGACACGGTGTATATTCTTAAATTCAAGAACAAGCTTGTAATGTGTGTGCTTGCGGAAACGGAAGAGTTTGCTTTTTCGGAATCTGCGAGAGAGCTGGAAGAATGCTTGGGAACGTTTAAGTTTGTATATTGATGACATTTATAATATTTGCAACGAAAGGAAGATTTTAATGAGCAGAATCGAGACAAAATGTATTCACGAGGGATATGTTCCCAAACAGGGAGAACCCAGACAGCTCCCGATTTATCAGTCAACAACTTTCAAGTATGATACGAGTGACTATATGGGAAAGCTTTTTGACCTTGAAGCGGAAGGCTATTTTTACACGAGATTGCAGAACCCCACAAACGATGCCGTAGCGGCTAAGATTTGTGCGCTTGAGGGCGGTGTTGCGGCAATGCTTACGTCGTCGGGACAGGCGGCAAACTTTTACGCAATGTTTAACATTTGCGAAGCGGGAGACCATTTCATTGCATCAAGCTCAATTTACGGCGGTACGTACAACCTTTTCGGCGTAAGCATGAAGAAAATGGGCATTGAATGTACGTTTGTTGACCAGACGCTTCCCGAAGAAGAACTCGCAAAATATTTTAAACCCAACACAAAGGCTGTTTTTGCGGAAACTATCACAAACCCCACGGTTACGGTTTTGGATATTGAAAAATTTGCACGTTTGGCACATTCTCACGGCGTTCCGCTGATAGTGGACAATACTTTTGCGACTCCTATCAATTGCCGCCCGTTTGAATGGGGTGCGGATATTGTAACTCATTCGACAACAAAGTATATGGACGGTCAGGGCGTCGGAGTAGGCGGATGTATTGTTGACTCCGGTAACTTTGACTGGATGGCGCACAAGGAAAAGTTCCCCGGACTGACGACTCCCGATGAATCGTATCACGGAATCACATATGCCGAAAAGTTCGGAAAGGGAGCATATATTACAAAGGCGACGGCACAGCTCATGCGTGACTTCGGCTCAATTCAGTCGCCTCAGAATGCTTTCTACCTCAACTTGGGATTGGAAACGCTTCCCGTGAGAATAGAGCGTCATTGCCAAAATGCGTTGAAGGTTGCAAAATATCTTGAAGGACATGAAAAAGTGGCATGGGTTCACTATGCGGGATTGGAAAACGACGAGTATCATGAATTGGCACAGAAATATATGCCGAACGGTACTTGCGGAGTTCTTGCGTTCGGCGTGAAAGGCGACAGAGCGGCTGCAAACAAGTTTATGGACAGTTTGAAGTTTGTTTCGATTGTGACTCACGTTGCCGATGCAAAGACGTGTCTTTTGCACCCCGCAAGCCACACACACCGTCAGCTGACTGATGAACAGCTTTTGGAAGCGGGAGTTGCACCCGACTTGATTCGTCTTTCGGTAGGTATTGAAAATGCGGACGATATCATTGAAGATATCGAACAGGCATTGAAGTTGATATAACAAAAATATGTGACATGAGACTGCAAATCTTGCCATGGCAAGGTTTGCAGTTTGTTATTAAACGAAAAAGTGCGATGACTCGCACTTTTTTGTTTAATAAATAATTTTTTTGTCGCAAACGGGTTTTAAAGATTGCATATCCCATATGAAAATGTTTGAGTTGTCGCAACAGGGGATGTTCAATTCAAGAGTTTCGCCTTTTGCGATTTCGAACGGAATTATGCATGCAAATAATCGGGCGGATGCGGGAGAGATGATAATGCTTGCTTTGCAGTTGCAATATCCGAAAAGAGAAATATGCGCGGATGAATCAGAAAAAGTCAGAGAGGTTATTTCGCACATATTGTCGGTAACGATGACGCGTATACGTACATACTCGTCATCAAGGTAATATCCGTCGGGACAATCAAGCTTGCCTGTTACGATGTAGGCACCAGGAAGTGCGGAATTGACGATTTCGGGGTTGAGCCACGTGACGGGTACGGAGATGAGAGAAGAGTCGTCTTTTTCGGCAACGATTGTTTCGGGTAAGGCAAAAGAAGAGTTGCGTGTGATAATTTGGGCGGGAGGCGACTGTACTTTTTTGAGCTTTCCGAGAGAAGAGGACGAAAGCTCGTAAAGATTGAAATTGCCTATGCAAAGGTAATCGCACATTTGAAGCCAGTAGGCATTGAAGAAAAAGAAGTCTGCATTGTTGCCGGAATTGAAAGAAAGAGTGTGCGTTGTCCATTTGCCGCCGACGTTTTGCATGTTGCCGTTTGTGCAGTCGAAATAGTTGTCGGAGGTGAAGCTGAGAGACGAATTTTCGTCATAGACAATCGGAACATATGTTTGTGAATTGATTGCACCGAAGCGGACGGAAGCTTTGCCCGAGAGGGTGTATGCATCGAACGAGAAAATGTAGTTTGTGTCGGGCTTGATGGGTACGTATGACAGAAGTGATGCCTTGCCATTCCATGAACACATTTTCCAGTCGGAGTGCATATGTTCAACAAGATATGTACGAGAGTTGTCTTTGCCGAAGTAGAATGTGTTTTGAGAATCTTTTTCGAAAGAGCCGACGGTGAGAAAATCGGAATCGGTCAGAGGAATGAGATTTTCATACGTTCCGTCATGGTTGAGCCTCGGTACGGCATAGGACGAAGAGAACGGATGTCCGTTTGTGTTAACGCCCGTAAACCATTGGGTCATACCGTTTCCGCTGTTGTCGGAAAAATCATGGTTGTCGTAGAGGTTTGTGCCGATTTTGCGATAACAGTTGCCGTCGATATAGATGTATTCATCGCAAGATGAGTCAAACTCGTCTCCGAGTGCTTTTGTGAATTCGCAACGGACGAAGGCAGAATCTTCGGCAATAAAAGAAACTGTGTAAATATTGCCGTCGCAGGTGGAGACTTGCGGCAAGAGGTTTTTGCCGTTTAAAGTGAGAGATTTGATGATGCCGTTGGGGATGAGGTATAATGTGACCGTATCGCCGTAATCGGCATAGTTTTTATCGGCATAGATAAAACCGTTGTCTGAGGACGATATGTCTATTTTACAACCGGTTTCGAAAAGAGGAACATCGGCAACGGCGGGAGATATGATGAATTTGTCGAAATTCGGGGTGTAATTTTCGAGAATGTTTTCGCCGGGTTCACTCTTGGAACCGCCCCACTTGACGTGCCATGAGTCATCATTGTAGATGCGGATTTTGTTTTCGCCTTTTTCAAGGTTGAGAGGAATTGTTTTTTCGAGAAAAGTATCCTCGGAGAACGAGTTGGGGAAGAAATATCGTTTTGCGTTTTCATAATCGCCGTTTACGGCAAATGAAGCGTAACGGTCAATGATTTTGATATTGTATGAATGAGTGCCGCAAAGAGAGTCGTTGGATTGGAAAACCTGCATCTTGTAGAGACCCGATTGAGGAGCGGAAACGGAAAGCTCGATGAATTTTCCGTCTTCGGAATATGCGTTGGAAGATGCGGGAAGCGGAAGAACATATTCACATTCGCCGTTGGTCGCCGTGGAAAAACTGCCGTATGCGTCTTCGGCTTCGATAACGGTTGACAAATCATATCCGGAGTCGATAACACGCATATAGTCTATGATGCCGTCCTCTGTCATATCGCAGTCGATAATATTAAGACCTTTTTTCAAAAAGATTGTGGTATAACATTCATCCCAAGAGTCGCAAGCGGGAGCTTCGATACTTGTCAGATAATTTGAATATGTAAGATTGGTGTTGTCGGAGAATATGCGAATACATCCGTCGGACGAAGAGAGGTATCTGAAAAGGATGTTGTACAGTCCCGAGGACGGAACGTGAACAACGTGACGAATGCCACCGCCGTCTTCGACCGGAACGAGTGAAAGGTTGCCGACGTAGCCGTTGCCGGAATAATCGGGGACGGCATTTTGTGTAACGGATTGGCTTTGGGGATTGAAATCGGCACTTTCGGATTCGAATGTTTTGTCGAATACGGGTTGGGGATTGTCCATGGCTCCGACATATGAAACATATAAACAATCGTGAAACGCTCCCGCATCTCCGGAATACATTATTTTTATGCTGTGAGAGCCTGCCGTGAGATTGACGTATTTGTCACACATGCCCTCCATTGAATAGAAAAGAGTGTTGTCAAGACGGAGAGTATCTTCGCTGTTGTCGATAAAGAGTGCTTGAGTGATGTTTTTCGGAGCATGGGTAGATGAATTGTTGCGGGTTGAACCGACGCCGTTTCCGTAAATAAAGCTGAGTTTGTATAATCCGTCGTGCGGGACGGTGATGTTGTAACATATTCCGTCGCCGTCTTCGTCAAATCCGCCCATACGTACTCTGCCGGAACAGAAATATCGAGGAGTTTCCAAGGGAGAAGATTCCGATTCGACTGTCAGATTGCCGTAACGGATGGCATCTTCGGCTTCGTAGGAAGCTCTGTAATTGCCTTTGACGGCATAGGCGGATTTTTCGTCGGTTTTTGTGACGGTTATACGATAAGCAGTTGAAAAAAGCATATCGTCAAGAATGATTGAAACATTTTTGTCATTAACGGCGAAAACACCTTCGAGAACACATTCGGGTTCGCCAGACGAACCGTGGTAACCTGTGAAGTACGATGCCTCGACTTTGACGTGCACCATGTCGCAATTTTTAAATACGGAGGATGAGGTGATGCGATTGAGGTTGATAACGCCTGTATTATCGTTGCCGCCCGCAATTACGGTGGCACATTGTTTTGCTTCGTCGATTGACGCCAAAGCGTAAAAATTGTCATAGGAAGTGTTTTGAGTTGATACGGAAAGAGTTTTTCCGCTCATATCGCCGTACCATTTGTAGACCCACCATGCTCCGTTGCCGTCGTTGGAATCGGAAGCGAGGTCGTTGAGGTTGTTTGCTTGGTGCCAAAACGGAAGACAGCCGTAAACTCGGTTGTCTTCCAAACGGGCAATCCAGTTGACGAGTCGTCCGGGAACGCCGCAGTCGGAATAGTCGGCGTATTCGTTGATGACGATTTGCACCTCGGGAATTGAAAGCGATGAGCAGATGCTGCGATAGTCGGCAATGTGAGAAGACATGGTGTTGAGACAGCTGACTTGCAATTCGTGCCATGAAATGATATCGGGAAGACAATTGTTGTCACGACAGTATTTTAAAAACGAGTACATCGAGTTGTGGCCGCGGTATACGGCATCGTTGGGACCGGCTATCATTGCGGAGGGGTCGGAGGATTTTATTGAGTTATAATAAATTTTCCATGCTTCCTCGAATGACGAAACACCGTTGACGGGGGTTGACTCGTTTATCGGAATATAGACCATGCGGGAGTCGATATCGGGATACTTTTCACGCATGGTATTTTTCCACTCGGCAACATGCGGGGCGATTGTGTCTTTTAATACGTTGCCGTAATCGTATGCGTTGGCGGTAACGCCGAAAACTCCGTAATAGTTGGAGTTGTACATTTGAACCTGCAAACCGCCCGCCTCGAAAAATTCATCGGCGACATCGAGTGCGTCGGAATATGGGTGCTCTGTTCCGAGAGCGCCCTTGGTTGCAAGAACTTTGGGTTTTAAAGGAGTTAACGTATTGACGTCGGGGACGCCTTCGTTACTTATGCCGTAAAGAAAACCTGCGCTGCCGTGAATGATATCGTGAGTTTCTCGGGAAAAGTCGATATTGACGGTGGGTGTGGAACCTCTTGCGAATGTGATGAAAGGCGAGAGAGACGATAAAATCATTAATGATGAGACAAGTGCGGAAATAAGTTTTTTCATTTAAAACACCTCGATTACTTTGCTGCCTTTTTTGCAAAATGCGATAAACTCATCTATTTCGGCATGGCAGATGTATTCTTTTTCACCCTCGTATTCGCATTTGTCGGTTGTGCGAATCCAAGTGCCTTTGGGAAGATAGACTTTGCGACAGGTTTCGCCCTCGCGATAGATGGGTGCGAAAATTATATCGTCGCCGAAAAGGTATTCGTCGTCTATTGTGTAGCATGCTTCGTCATCGTAATAATCGAAAAAGAGCGGACGCATCATGGGGGTACCGTATTCGGAAGCTATATCCATATGATGAAGAATGTACGGCTTCAGACGGTTGCGAAGAAGAACGAGCTCTTTTAAAATGGGATAATTTTTTTCTCCGAAAGACCAGATTTCGTTATCGCCGCCGCTTATTTCTTTTACACCGGGATGGCGAGGGATATAGTTTTTCGGTTTTTTGCGTGCACCGTGAAGTCTCATGACGGGAGAAAAGAGTCCGAATTGAAACCAACGAACGATGAGCTCTCTGAAATAGTCGGATTCGATATCTCCTTGGTGAAAGCCGCCGATATCGCTGTTCCACCAGACGATGCCGCACATTGACATGGAGAGCCCCGAGACGATGCTTTCGAAAAGGGCTTGGAATGTTGAGGGGATATCTCCGTTCCAAACTATTGCACCGAATTTTTGACTGCCGGGATAACTTGCACGGGTTAAAGTCGCAACTTCGTCTTCGCCCTCACTCAAAAGAGCTTCGTAGAAAAGTTTTTGATAATAGTAAGGATATAAAAGAGCGGTTTGCGCACCGTTGCCTATGTGAAATTTGAGGTTTGAAAAATGTTGCGGATGAACTTCGGGTTCGGCTTCGTCAAGCCAAAAGGTTTTGATGCCGTAAGAATAGTAGCTTTTTTTGATTTGCTCCCAAACGTATTCTCTTGTATCCGGATTGGTGGGGTCGATGAAATCCTGCAAGCCGTAAAATTCAAAAGTGCCTCGCTGACCGTTTTCGGTACGGACAAGCATGTTTTCGTCGTTCATTTTGTGGAAATTGCGGCTGGCGGGGTTGATGGTCGGCCAAAAGGAGACAACGGGGCGTATATTCATTGAAGAAAGTTCGTCGCACATTGCTTTCGGATCGGGCCAGAGAGCGGGGTCAAAATCCCAATCGCCCTGTTCGGTCCAATGAAAATAGTCGATGACAATTGCATCGATGGGAATGTTTAATTCGTGATATTTGCGTGCGACGGCAAGCAGGTCATCCTGACTTTCGTAACGTAATTTACATTGCCAAAAGCCTGCCGCCCACGACGGCATTTTCGGAGAAAAGCCTGTCAGACGGCAGTAGATGTTCATTGTTTCGGCAGGGGTTTTGCCTGCGAAAACGAGATAGTCTGCCTGAGGAGTACTGTTCGACTGCCAGAGTGTATGATTGAGCGTGAATTCGCATCTGCCTGGCGAAGGATTGTTCCAAAAAAAGCCGTAACCGAGGGACGAATAGATGACGGGCATAGATGATTTGGTGTTGTAGTGAACAAGTTCGCTCGAACATCCTTTTTTGTCAAAATAGGGAGTTTGTTCCTGACCGAGTCCGTAAATGTGCTCGTTGGGGTTTGAGTCGAAAAGAATTTTTGTCAGATAGTTATCGCCCTCCGTATGTGTGAATTTTCGCACGGGATCGCCCTCTTCTCGAGTGGAGAGAATTTTGATTCCGTTTTTGTAAAAATTGATGCGATAACCGCCCCAAACCTTGAAAATTTCGGCTTTCATATTGCCGTTTTCGAGAACCATGCAATCATCGTTTGCAACAAAGACGTTTCCGCAAAGTTCGCTTTGGGGCAAAAGAGTCCAGGCGGTGTCTTTTATTGTGTTGTTTCTCGTGGCGCGTACACGGATGCAGTTTGAACCGTAGGCTTGAATGAGAACAAGCTCGTCTCGCATTTGGAAAGTAATTGAATTTTCGGTATGCTTTAAAATACTCATGATAACCTCCTTGAACGTTCGTAAATGATATATTATAATTTTATCGTACCGATATGGTGAAAATCTATAACTATATTGGCTCAAATTATAAAAATATTGACTCGGAGGCGTCATGAAACAATATGAAACGATAAAACACGGAAGTGCGGGATTCCCTTTGGGGATACATGATACCGTGTGCGAAAAAGGATTTTGGCTGTACCCGCATATACACAGGGAATTCGAGTTTCTTGTTGTAACGAAAGGTAAGGGCGTATTGTACATAGAAGATGAGAAGTTTGAAATAGAAGCGGGAGAAGGCGTTTTTATAAATTCGGAGCAACTGCATGTGGGAATAAAAACAGATGAGGAAAGAGCGGAATTTTTTGCCGTGGTGTTTTCACCGGAAATTTTCGGAGATTTTGCGGCAGATGCGGTTGTGCAAAAATACGTTGTGCCTGTCTTGGAAAAGAGCATATTGCCGAAAGTAAAGATTGAGAAAAGTGTTGTCGAAAAACTGTGCGAAATCCGACATTGCAAGAGTGAACTCAAAATAAAGTCGATGCTTTTCAATCTTTGGGATGAGTGTGTGGACGGTGCGGAAAAGAGAGAAAATGAAAAACGGGCGAAAAATGTGGAAGAAATAAAACGCGTTATGGAATATATCGAAAAAAATTGCGAAAAGGAGATAACGCTTGAAGCGTTGGCACAATGCGTGAATATGAGCCGCGGATATTTGTGCAGAGAATTCAAAAAGGTTGTGCATATGACGCCGTTTGAATATTTGACTCAGCTGAGGATAGACAAAGGGTGTGAGATGCTGAAGAGAACGGATATGCCTATATGCGAAATAGCCGAAAAGTGTGGGTTTAATTCGTTTAGTTATTTTACAAAAGTTTTCAGAGAACGGATGGGTTGTCCACCGAAAAAATACAGGCAGACGGTTGAAAACGGCAATGAATAAGTCTATAATAAACATGAAAAAATATTGGGAGAAGCGATATGGAAGAAACGATGACAAACGATAATTATTTCGGAACGGAAAAAATAGGAAAAATCTTGTTTAAATTGGCGCCACCGGTTATGCTGGCACAGCTCATACAGGCATTGTATAATATTATGGACAGCTTTTTCGTGGGAAAGTATTCGAGTTCGGGACTGACGGCGTTATCGATTATATATCCGTTACAGTTATTGATGATTGCGCTTGCGGTCGGTGCGGGAGTCGGAATCAACACGGTGATGGCGGCGAAAATGGGAATAGGCAGAGAAGACGAGGCGAACGAATATGCCGGTGTCGGAACACCGTTGGCAATTGCGATGTGGGCGGTGTTTGCTGCGGTATGTATGGTTTTTATGCCGTATTATGCAAAAATGCAAACGGAAGATGCACAGATTGTAAGGGATGTTGTGACATACGGGAGAATAGTCTGCGTGTGCAGTATCGGGATTTTTGCGGAAAGCGTTTGGACGAAGATTTTGCAGGCGAGAGGAGATATGAAAACTCCGATGGCGGCACAAATTGTGGGGGCATTGACAAATATTGCCCTTGACCCGATTTTGATTTTCGGAATGTTCGGGTTGCCGAAAATGGGAATTGCGGGTGCGGCGATTGCAACGGTTGCGGGGCAAATTGCGGCAGCGGCGGTGGTGATGAAAAAAGGATTTTATCCGTCGCCAAATATTGAAAAATATCCGAGTTACATAAAAAAGATATTCGGCTACGGAATGCCGAATATGCTGATGCAGTCGGCATATACTTTGTACATATTCGGACTGAATATGATTCTTGCCACGTTTTCGGATGCGGCGGTGACGGTGCTGGGGTTGTACTACAAATGGCAAACGTTCTTTTTTATACCTGTCGGAGCAATGCAAACTTGCGTTGTGCCGGTATTGAGCTTCAATTATGCGGCGAAAAAGATAGACCGCTGCAAGCGGATACTTAATGCGGCACTTGCTTTCGGTGCGGGGCTGATGGTTTTGGGAACGTTGTGCTTTGAAATTTTCCCGAGAGAGATGATTTTATTCTTTTCGAGGGATGAACATGTTTTGGAGATCGGAGTGGGTGCATTCAGGATTATAGGAACAAGCTTTGTGCCGCTTGCGATTTCGCTCACTTTTCCCGTGCTTTTTCAGGCTGTGGGTAAAAGCTTGGAAAGCTCGGCGTTGACCATAATACGAACGGTGTGTCTGTTTGTGCCGCTTGCGTATATTTTTTCAAGGTTTGGGCTTGAATATTTTTGGCTGACATATCCTGTTACGGATACGATTGTTTCTATAATGGGATTTTTTATGTCGCACAGGTTCTTTAAAAGACCTTATGCGACATAAACTATACAACATGCACAAAAACCGCCGAGGAAACTTGGCGGTTTTTCACATAAAG
>CAZRYW010000032.1:0-14052 GCA_964604405.1 uncultured Oscillospiraceae bacterium | reverse complement strand
TCGGATTCAAAATAAGAGAGCGGAACGGAAAAAGTCGAATTATCGGAAGATAATCGAGATGACTTAATCCTTGTCATTGTGCCGCTTTTATCGTAGCCTGCGATAAAAGCATGGACGGTATTATCGTCACGACCGTCGGTAAAATCCAACGAAACATTAACATTATTGTCATCGAATGTGATGCTCGGATTTATGGGGTGCGAAGAGTCGGTTTCGGAAACGGTAATATTTGCGTTTACATATTTGTCGGATGATACGACTTTTCCGGAAACTCTGAATGTGCCCGAAACAGTAGTTGCATCGGCAGGAACGTTATCCCATAAAACATGAACCGAGGTATCATTGCCGTTTGTGAGTTTTGCGCTCACTTGCTCGGGCAAAATAAGTTTTTCGCCTTTTTGTAACGTTAGGGATATATCGGAAATCTCGGAAACGGCATTTTCCGACGTATGAATACGGAAAACCGTAAACGAATTTTTCGGAAGAATGTAAGTGAATTTATCACAGACTTCGGTTGTAAATGTTACGGGAGCGATGTTTTCGGGATTTTCGATGCTGTTGACGGAATTGACGTCGTCTGCAAAGAGCATGGTAACAGAAGCAATCGGATTGATGTAGTCGGCGGTTATATCGAAAAGTGTCTCCATATCGGCACTTGATGTGTTGACTGCCTTGATGATGATATCTCCGCTTTCTTCGTCAAAGGACGATGTGGAATACACGTTTTGCCTGAACGATGCAAAATTGATAACCTCGCCGTCAAGATAAAGCGTAAGCTTGTGAGGCTCAACCGTAACTTTTATCTCGTATTCGCGGTTATTTTCGATATGAACGGATGTGTTCTGAACAGAGTATTCGCTTGTAGATCCGTTTGCCGTGCGCTGAATTGCGCTGTAGGAGTTGTTCCAACCGCCGATGTTGCAAGTGAAATAATTGTTGTCATCAGTCCACATCACGGGAATCAAAAAGCCTTCGTTTCCGGAATGTTTTTTTGCTTTTAAGGTAAGGGTATAGTCTTGCATGTCCTCGGTACCGAAGAGGAGCATGGGATTATACGCACCCGAGTCTGTTTGGGTATAGACATTGTCGGTGAGAGTCCAAGATGTGTCGGTTAAATCGGGAGAAGAAATCTCGATGGATTCTCCCGTAAGGTTGTCGGTAAGAGAAATGTCGTAAAAAGATGCGGATGTAAGCCATGTACTGATACCGATTTTGCCGTGGGGCGTGTAAGAATTGTCGTAGTTTTCGGTAGTGTTCGAAACGGTGTAGCTGCCTGTGTTGTTGGAATACATGCTTTGCACATAGTAATCGGGAGAACCGAAAACGGAAGAATTGTCAAAACCGATAAGGTCGGGATACCATTGGGTATAGCCTTCACGGGAAAAGAGAGGAGCGTAGGATGCCAATGCCACCACGTCGGCATTTTTTTCAAGGCTTGTCATAAATGCGGCTATCGACAATGCATTGTAGAGGTTGCTTTGATCCTTGCCTTGATAATATCGTGAAGCATACTCGCCTGCGAAAACCTTGTAAGATGAACGGTCATAGCCGTCGTAGCGGTCAAGATTGGTATAGAACCAGTCGGGTGTGCGATAATAGTGTTCATCAACCGCATAGGCAAAATCGGTTTCGCCGTTATCTGAATGAGAATGCAGAAAATCCCATGCATTGTCGAATTTTGTACCCGATGCATCGGGACCCGATGTGGCAATAAGCTTTATGTCGGGATAAAGTGCATGGATTTCTTCTTCGAAAGCTTCGTATCGTTCGAAGAAGTTAACCTTGTCTGTTTCCCATTGTTCGTTGCCGATACCTATATACTCAAGATTGAACGGTTCGCTGTGACCCATTTCGGCACGAAGAGAACCCCATGTTGTGTCGGTGTCGCCGTTGGCAAATTCAATCAAATCGAGAGCATCTTGAATGTAGACGGAATATAATTCGTCCATACTCGATACGTCGCCTGTTTGATATTGGCAACCAATGCCGACGTTTACAACGGGGAGAGGGAATGCACCTATATCTTCACAGAGGAGGAAATATTCGTAAAAACCGAGTCCGTAGCTTTGGCAATAGCCGTATCTGCCGTTGCCGCTTGTATGAAGCTGCCAGCGATTCCAGTTTTCTTTGCGTTCTTCGACTTTTCCGACGGTGTCTTTCCAAGAGTAACGGTTGGAAAGGTTATAACCTTCTATAATACAACCTCCGGGGAAACGTAAAAATCCCGGGTGAAGATCTTTGAGCATTTGAACAAGGTCGGCACGAAGACCGTTTTTGCGGTTCATCCATGTGTTTTGAGGGAAAAGGGATACCATGTCAAAACAGATACTTGCGTTTGTTGATTCCAAAATCGTCAGCTTGATTTTGGCGTTGGAAGCATCGGAGACGGCGGTTATGACTTTTTCGTATTTTGTCCAATCGGAAGATACGGAGTCGATATATGTTCTGCCTATAATACGGTCGTCTTCGAAAAGAGTTACCATGATTTGACCTTGATATGTGCCGATGGTTTTTATAAATACCGAAAAATCGAATTTTTCGCCTGCTTTGACGGGAAAACCGTCGTAGCAAGCGTTTGAAAAGCTTGTTAATGCCTTGGGTTTGTCAAATTTTAAGTATGTTGTATTGTTTTCGTTCAAAGGAGCTTCGTGCGAAAACGATGGGGTAGAGGAAAATGTCCATGCATAGTCGGAAATTGCTTTCGGAACACCGTCCCATTGTGCGTTGACGGCTTCAAACGAACGGTTTTGAACACATTCGGCATACAAACCGCCGTCTGCGGCATAGTTTATGTCTTCGAAAAAAAGACCTATCATATCGGGATTGATATCGACACCTTTTTTTGTGGCGTCAACTTTTATATGGGCATTTACGTTGTCTTTTGACGGAACAAAAAGAGTGTAGGAAAACTTTTGAGATTCGCCGTTTATCGAAACGGTTGCCGTGAGAGTGACGAGGGTATCTTCTTCGGGACGAGAAAGAACGCCTTGAGACGAGATAACGCTTTCGATGTCGCTTGACCAAACGATTGAGGCATATTCCGAGGAGAAATAAGGAAGTGTAAGGCTTTCCTTTACGGTCATGAAATCGCTCAAATTGGCGGAATTTGCGATGTAATATGCGTAGTCGCCGTTGATTCCGAAAGCCATGTTTTCAACTACTTCGCAAGGTGTGAGCGCAGTATCGAAAACTTTGAATTCGTCGATATGACCTTTTAAATAAGGGTCTGCCGAAAACTGTGATTTTCCGATGTAGTTGGACGAGTTTTCGATATCGGAAGGAGTGTGTTCACCGAAAGCCGTGCTCTCGGATGCGAGAATGCCGTTGATGTAAAGTTTCATCACTTTACAATCTCGAACCAGCGATATATGAATCCATTCGTCGGCTTTTACAAAGTTTTGCGCCGTCATATTTATCTCTTTTTTTGTTTTATCGGTCAGTTGTGCGTATCTTAAATCGTTTGACGACGAGAGACCCAAAAACGCATAATGCGAGTTGTCCGAACCGAAGTCGAAAATACGCATCCATGACGACAGAGAGTCGAATTTGACCCATGTTGTAACGGAAAAATCATCCTTGAGGGATTTGTTGATATTATCGGGGAGTTTGAGATATGATGTGCTGCCGTCGAGATAGCATGCTTTGCCCGAAACGCCGTTTTGAGTGAAGCTGACATTGTAGGCGGTCGCACTGTCTCCGATTGCGGCATTTGAGCCGTCGTCGAAGTTATAATACAAAACGGGAGTCGGAAGTGTGTTTTCCGCAGAGTTTGCATTCGCAATCGGTACTCCGAAAGAGAGAAGCATAACGGAAGAAAGAATTAGAGAGAGTAATTTTTTCATATTCATCACCTTTTAGATTTTTTTATTATAATAACATAATTTTTACTGTTTTGATAGTATTTGCTTGCAAAATCTTGGACAAAAATTGCTTATGTTGTTTGTTTTTGAAAAAAGAAAGTCAAGATATGTCTATAAAAAAGCAATAATTGACGTGAAAAACGTGAATATTATGTTATAATTGAATTATAAAAGGGGGAAGAGAAATGAAAAAAGTTTTGTCGTATTTTCTGACTTTGACAATGATTTTGGGATTGATTCCGATGAATGTTATGGCAAAGACGGGAAATATTATGTTTACGTGGGCTTGGGACAAGCAATGCGTTGATGTAGACGATTCCATAACGATTGTGTCATGGTCGGGAGGAAACAATGCGAGTTACCGTTCGGCTTTTGCGGTTTTCGATATGGAAGAAGATTTTGAATTTGACAAAGATATAACAACAGTAAAAGCGGATTTTGTTATTAACGGCGCAACCCTCAATAACGGAGAAAGGCAGATGCCGACAGCCGCCGTTGTTTTGGTTAACGGTGAAGACGTAAAGAGAGCCTATGAAACGAAAAACGGCGAATTGTTGAGAAATGCGGTTGATGAGGGAATATTCAAGTGTACGTATTTGATAGATTCCGATCCCGCACAAAACGGTTGCGAATTTGACTTGACGGATTACTTTGAAAAATATCCGAGTGTAGAATCGGTCGGAATTTATTTGACAAATCTTGAATCCGACGGCTTTTCGTGCAATTCGGGAATTGCCTCCGAAATTGACGATATAACTTTTGATGTGCAAGTTTACAATGCATACAAAAGTGTGAAAGCCGTTGACGAAAACGGAAATGTGTTTGATGAAAAAACTCTCAAAGGTTTTGAGGGGGAGGAGTTTGACGCAAAAGATGTGTTGAACTCTGCCTACTACAAAAACGGAAACAGATATGTGATAGCACAAGACGCCGAAACTGCATTTGTAACAGAAACAAATCCGCAAGAGATGGAAATTTTGTATGTGAAATCGAATGAGGCGGGAAAAATATATAAAGCCACAAACGGCGGCTACAGCGGAGTTGCTTTTCGTGAAGGGATTTGCGTTGCCGCAGGAGGAAATGATGCCTCCGCAACGAAAAACAAAGCGCCGTATATTAAAAACGTATCTCAAGCGGACGGGGTGTCCTCACTCGGAAGTGCAAGAATCGGCGTGTTGGAATTTGAAATTCCCGCAGATATAAATCCTGCCGAGATTGCGGAAGCCGACATTAGATTTTACGTTGATGCGGTGCACGAAAACATTAACAACAAGTGGATTCGCGTAGCGTGTTACGAGACGAAAAATCCTATCTTGGAGAATTATACGCTCGGTGGTATGAACGACGATGAGTTTTTGCAAGTGAAAGGAGATTATTCCGAAAAGTGCGTATACTGGTCGAAAGAAAAGGTTGCGACGGACAATCTCGGATGGAAGAGTGTTGATATTACGGACATTGCGGTAAATGCACTCGATAATGCAAGATATGACAACGAAAGCGGAGAAACCGTTGTGATTGTTGTCAGAATACAGGTTCCCGGGGCGGCGGTATTTATAGATACGCCGAACGGCAAGAACGCACCGTATATAGTAATTACGAAGCCCGAGGATTATCTTGTAGCAAAGTATGATTTTGAAAATTTGACTCAGGACGGAAGATGCGAAGATATATCGAAAAACAATTATGATGCACTTTTGAAAGATGAGGCAAAAATCGAAGACGGTAAATTGATTTTGAACGGAAACGGCGCAATGCAAATTGATTATGAAGAATTCAGAGACGAACTGGAAAGCTTAAGCGTTGTTACAAATGTGAAAATAGTCGGAAATGCAATAAACAACAGCCGAATATTTGATTTCGGTGCAAATTCAGGTAACAGCGTATTTTTGAGAGCAAGCGAATTTGCGGCGGGAATGAAGTACAATAACGGTTCAACCGTATATGCCGTGCAGACAACCGACGCAGAAAAGCCGTTTGAAAATTCCGAAAAATCGTATCAGATTGCAATGTGTTACGATGCGGAAAACAATAAAACAACGGTATTTTCAAACGGTGAAAAGATTATAGAAACTTATGATATAACACACAGTCCGAATGAGTTTGCCGATAAAACAGCAAACAATTTTGTCGGAAGAACGAACTGGTATGATACGGATTATGCCAAAGACAACCCTGATATAAAGGCTGAATATGACGATTTTGCCGTGTATAACAGCGCACTCAACGAAAGAGTCGTATACTCGATGTATGACACGGGATTTGAGAAGGACGTTGAAAACGTATGTGATGAAGTCGAAAAATATATATCGGAATTGTCGAAAGAATACATAACCGAAAATGTTGATTTTCCGAGTTCTTGGATTAATGATAACGGCGAAGCTTTCACAGTGGAGTGGCATGTTGCGGACAGCACACCGATAGACGGCAAGGGAAATGTTTTGCGCGGTTTTGATGATTGCGAAACAGAAGTATATGCAAGCGTGTCAAAAGGAGGATATACAATCGAAACCGAAAGCTTTGTTTTGAAAATCAAAGGATACGGTGAAGACGGAATAAAAAATGCCACGGTGTTGAAATATAATTTTGATACGGACGGTTTGGTTGTTTTGGACGAAAACGGAAATTGCGACGCAACCGCAAGCGATGAATCCGTTCAAAGAAACCAAAGAGCGAATCTTGAAAAAAACAAGGTAATTAAGCTTCCCGATAATATTAATAAAAACGTTGTGGATTACACCATAGCTTGTTGGGTGCGTTGTGACGATTTGAGCTTGGACGGGCAGCGAATATATGATTTCGGCATCGAAAACGGAACATATGATAAAAACTATTATGCATTCACGAAAGTTAATTCGAACGGTACTTTAAGTGTCGGAGTGAATAACGGCGGCAACACACAGCTTGCCACATCGAACGGAAAGCTTGCCGAGGGCGAATGGGCACATGTTGCCGTAACATACAATGCGGACAGAGGAACAACGTGTATTTACATAAACGGAAAACTTGAATGTGAATCGGATAACATCAAATTTACAATGGCGGGTGCCTGCTTTGACAATCATTCCACATCAAATTACATCGGTCGTTCGCAATGGTATTTGACTCAAAGTGCAACAAATCCCGATTTCAAAGGAAAAATGGATAATTTTACATTCTTGAACGTTACGCTCTCGGAGAACGGAATAGAATACTTGAAAAGGGAAGAATATGATTCTCCCGATGTGGACATTACATCAGCTGCGATTGTTAAAGGACTGAATCGTGCGATTGTAAAAATAGATTCGAAAGAAATGCACAATTCGGCTACGCTTGTCGTGGCACAATACTCCGAAGGCTTGAAAAATATAGGAACAAAAACGATTGATATAGGCGAGGGAATGAACTCGTACTGCATTGATTTGACGAAAAACGATTCGGATGAGAGCACGGTTAAATGCTTTGTTTGGGAAAATTGCGAAAGCATGAAGCCGATTGCGGAAGAATACAACGTCACCAAAGAATACAGTTTTAATTACGATATGGAAAGCCCCGACAATCACCTGTTGAGTAACGAATTTTCGCTGCGTGCATATGATAATGAAAAATATCTTTCGATTGCAAACGGCGTAAGCATGGAGCAATGGAGCGATAACAACCGAAATTTGTTATGGACGGCGCCGTATAACGTTAACTCCAATGCCGAAAGTTACTACGGATTGAAAAACGTGAACGGAACATATCTCGCATTGGATACGGGAAAAGTGTTGACAAACAAAATCAACAACTGGAGATTTATCAGGATAGACCCTGAAAAAACAGGCGGAATGCAAAATGTATATGCGATAAAGCAACGCTCAAGCGGTATGTATTTGGTGCGTGACGGAGATGTGCTTGTCGGAGAGTACGAATGTGATGATGAGTCGTCCTGGTGGGTGTTGGATATAGTAAATTACGATACGTTCTCGCAGATGCTTGTATCGCAGGGATTTTTGAATTTGTCGGCTAACGAGAGAAATAGAATTTACGGTATTACAAGTCAGGCGATGTGGCTTTCGTCGAACAGACGAGGACAGCTTTTGTCGTATATGGGCTCTAACTACGAAAACAAAACTGCTGATGAGCAATCTGCGGCATTGAAAAAGATTTTCTCATATGTGCCGACCCAACAGATAAACAGAGAAGTCACCAAATCAACAACCGGAGCACACGGAACGTATGAACTGGGTGAAATAACAGGAAGTGCGAATTATAAAGGCAAAGACGGAGAAAACCTTTGGGCATACAAGGCCGTGGCGACGTATTACAGCGATACATCGAAGACAAATGTTGAGCAGACCGTAATCATTTACGGAAGAAATGCGAATGTTATCAAAAACATCGCAAAAGGTTTCGGATATATACCGTATCAATTCAGAAAATATATCAGGACAATTAAAGATTATTATCATACGGCAAATCAGTTTAACTGCGGTGCAAACGAAATGTATGTGAGAACAACATACGATGTGAGTGCCGAACAGTTTGCGAGAACCGCATCGCATGAAGTAGGTCATTCGTTGAGCTTTTCTTGGGGATATGTTCATTCGAGCGGACGATACACAAGTGCGATGAACAGCGATATAAACAAGGTATCGGGCTACGGAAACACCAACAGCACCGAGGATATGGCCGAGTTTACACAACTTGTTATTTCTTCTTGCGGAGATGAAGCCGTGTTGAAAATGATTAAAAAGATGTATCCCGGAAGATTTTCGGTTTTGAGAGCCGTTTTGAATGAAATGAACGGTGGAAACGGTATTTTAAAAGGAATATGATTTAAGCATCAAAGAAGACTTTGACCATAATCGGTCAAAGTCTTCTTTGATATATGTTATCAAATTACGCCTGAAACAAATAACCACCCGTATGTCGGGTGGTTCAGACTGTCGATAAACATATTTTTAATACAACAGCGTAAGGTTTGGAAAAAAAGGTTTCCCAAAGAAAATCGGCGGGGTTGATCGCATCCACCCCGCCGAAAGTGGCGATTTAAGGAGGCTTCAAGCCTCTTGCACGAGAAATCGCCACTTTATTCCTTGTAAAAAATAATAAACTGCGAAGATTGCCTTGGCAAGATTTGCAGTTGCGTGTCGAATTTTTCGACACGCTCAACCACCCGTATGTCGGGTGGTTATGAACTGTATGTATGATTTTAAACAATTACTTTACTTCGTGGCCGCCGTCGCCGATATCGTCAACATAGAACGATGCGGGATAGCCGATGATTTCGTTGTATGCCTTACCAACCTGTTCGATAAACGCATCAACGGCATCTTCACGAACAATGCTCATTGTACAACCGCCGAAGCCTGCACCGGTCATTCTGGAACCGATTGTGCCGTCAACCTTTCTGGCTTCGGAAACGAGAGTATCGAGTTCTTTACCTGTTACTTCGTAAAGGTCACGGAGGGAGTCGCCGCTGGCATTGATGAGACGACCGAACTCGAGAATATCACCGTTCTGAAGAGCTTCGATGGATTTTAATACTCTGTCGTCTTCTTCGATAACGTGAGTTACTCTCTGACGAACGATGTCACGCTTGATAAGATGCTTGTTTGCTTCGAATTCTTCGAGAGAAATATCGCCGAGGCATGTAGCGGAGGGGAGAGCTTCGTGAAGTTCGGCAAAACCTTCTTCGGTTTCGGCTCTTCTTTCGTTGTATTTGCTGTCGGCCAAGCTTCTCTTTTTGTTTGTGTTGGAGATAACAATCTTGTATCCGTCCATCTTGAGGGGAACGAGCTTGTAATCTTCGAGTTTTTTACAATCGAGGAAGATTACGTGATCCTTTTTGCCCATAGCGGAAGCAAACTGATCCATGATACCGCAGTTAACACCGCAATAGTTGTTTTCGGCACCCTGACCGCAAAGAGCCATTTCAATCATATCGAGAGGCTCGGTAATGCCTTTCAATTCATTGGAGAATGTTGCGAATGTGATGGCTGTTGCAACTTCGATTGCAGCGGAAGAGGAAAGTCCGCCGCCGTGAGGGATTGTGTCGTCGTAGAGAAGTTCGCAACCTACGATTTCATAGCCTCTTTTTTCAAGTTCGGCAGCAACACCGAGTTGATAGTTACCCCAGGAGAGATGCTTGTAGTCGTTGATGCGTGTTGCATCCGCTTCGACGTAATCGGGAAGATCCGTTGCACGCATTTTGATGATTTTATCGTTTGTTTTTCTTGCGGCAATATATGTACCCATTGTAATGGCTGCGGGGAAAACAAAGCCTCCGCAGTAGTCGGTGTGCTCACCGATGAGGTTTACTCTGCCGGGGGACATGAAAATACGAATATCGTCCTCTGTTCCTCCGTAGTATTTGACAAATTCTTTTTTTAATTCTGCAATAGTCATTTACCTGTCTCCTTTTTTGTAAAATATTTTATTGGTTTAATTATATAGTTTTGTTAAATTCAAGTCAAGGTTAAATATTCAAAAACTGTTAAATTTCACTGCTTTCGTCAACCAAGAGACCGAATACGGTAGAATAAAATCCCTCGGGATCTTTTGAAAAGCGTTCGCACATTGCTTTTGCTATAGCTTCGCTGCCGACGCTCATCTTCAAATTGAGCATATCGTAGCCCCGTTCCACGATTTTCATTACAACGGTATACTCCATATCGTTCTCGGGATAATAATCGGCTATCACGCTTTGATTGTCAAGCTGTTCTTTTGCTTTGATTTTGGCGGTTTTGAAAAGTCTTTCGCGAACGGTCCTCGGAATTTTTTTAGCAAAAAATTCTACGGCATTTTTGCCTTTGGGGGTGAGCGAATAATAACGAACGTCGTTTTCGACGTAATATGTAACAAGCTGCGAATCGGTAAGCTCGTACAAATATTGCTGAATATCGAAATATTCGGCAAAAGAATGAGTAAGAACCGTATCGACAATCATTGCATTGGAAACGGGAATATTAAAATCGTTTATAACGGTGAGGATTATAAGTTTTATATCCTCTTTGCTATCAAAATGATAATCCATAATTTCACCTCATATACCGATTATAACACAAGTAAAGTAAATATGCTATAATTAATTTAAAAAATGTTGAAAAAGAAAGCATAATTTGATATAATATTGCCAAATGTTTAAAGGATTGAAATATTATTATGAAATCAAAAACCGTTTTTGTGTGCAAGGAGTGCGGTTATGAGGCTGTAAAATGGCTGGGTAAATGTCCTTCTTGCGAGACTTTTATGAGTTTTATAGAAGAAAAGGCCGAGAGGACAAGTGCGGCGAGTGAAAATGTAAAAAAAACCGAACTGAAAAAGATTAGCGAGATTACAATGGAAAACGAGGAGAGAATATCATCGGGAAGCGATGAGCTCGACAGGGTTTTGGGCGGAGGAATCGTTAAAGGCAGTCTTGTGTTGTGCGGCGGAGAACCGGGAATCGGTAAATCGACGCTTCTTTTGCAGGTTGCATCGTTTTGTGCAAAAAACACGACCACGCTTTATATCTCGGGAGAAGAAAGCGAAAAACAGATAAAAATAAGAGCGGAGAGACTCGGAATAAAAGAGTCTCAAATGCTTATCGCAAACGAAACCGACCTTGACAGCGTTATGGACGCGGTCAAACAGAGCTCGGCGAAGGTGTGTATAATAGACTCGGTGCAGACAATTTATTCGTCGGAACTGTCATCGGCACCCGGAAGCGTTGGGCAAGTTAGGGAGTGTACTCTCAGGTTTATGAAATGTGCAAAAGAGAACTCGATTACGTTTTTTATTGTCGGACACGTAACGAAAGAGGGAAGTATTGCCGGCCCGAGAGTGCTGGAACACATGGTGGACTGCGTACTGTATTTTGAAGGTGAGCGTCACCAAAGTTACAGAGTTGTCAGAGCGGTAAAAAACCGCTTCGGCTCAACCGATGAAATAGGCGTTTTCGAAATGCGTGACAAGGGGTTGTGCGATGTGCCCAATCCGTCGTTGATGCTTTTGTCGGGACGACCTGTGGATGTTCCGGGAAGTGCGGTCGTGTGCGCCGTGGAAGGTACGAGACCGATCTTGGCGGAAATACAGGCATTGTGCGTAAAAACAAGCTTTGCGGCACCGAGGAGAACGGGCGACGGAGTGGACTTTAATCGCTTGACGCTAATGTGTGCCGTTATCGAAAAGGCACTTGGGTTTAAAATGAGTGAAACCGACGTTTACATAAACGTTACGGGAGGAATAAAAATACCCGAGAATGCTTGTGATTTGGGAATTGTGTGTGCGATAATATCATGCTATATGAACAAAACTTTGCCCGAAGATATGACGTTTTTCGGAGAAATAGGTCTTACGGGAGAAGTCAGAACGGTATCAATGGCGCAAAGAAGACTCAACGAGTCGAAAAAAATGGGATTTAAGAGATGTATGATGCCGTTTGACGCATTGGGGTCAATTGAAAAAACCGACGGAATACAAATAGTGAGTGTTAAAAATTTGCGTGATGTTGCAGCATATATAAAGGGTGAAGAATGATGAAGAAAAATGTACTTATTACGGGGGCTTCGGGCGGAATCGGAAGTGCGACCGCACGAGTGTTCGCTCAATACGGATATAACGTCGGAATTGCTTATTACAGAGATGTGGAATCGGCATATGCGCTCCGTGACGAATTGAGAAAAATCGAAGATATAAACTGTGAAGTTTTTCAATGTGATGTTGCATCGAGAGAAGATGTGGACAACATGTTTCTTGATTTTCACGAAAGAATCGGAAATGTCGATATTTTGATAAACAATGCGGGAGTGGCACAGCAAAAACTGTTTTTGGATATTACGCTTTGGGAATGGAACAGAATATTCGATGTAAACGTGACGGGAGTATTTAATATGTGTCAATGTGCGCTTCGTGATATGGTGGAATCGAAAAGCGGAAGTATTGTGAATGTTTCGTCCATGTGGGGCGTGACGGGAGCATCGTGCGAGGCGCATTACAGCGCAACGAAAGCGGCGGTAATCAGTTTGACAAAATCTTTGGCAAAAGAGTACGGTCCGTCGAATATTCGTGTAAACTGCGTCGCACCCGGTGTGATAGACACAAAAATGAACGATCATCTCGACTGCGAAGCGATGGACGAATTGAAAGAAGAAACAGCTCTCGGAAAAATCGGCACACCTGAAGAAGTTGCCGAGGCGATATACTTTTTGGCAAGCGAAAAAGCAAGCTTTATTACGGGACAGGTTTTGACCTGTGACGGCGGTTTTATTTGAAAGTAACAAATTTTGTCTTGGAGAATACTATGTAGTGTAGTTCGCTACATAGTATTTTTTTGGAGGTAAAATTATGGACGAAAATACAAATTGCTCATTCGGTTGCCGTGAAAAGGTTTGCATACAGACAGAACAAGTGTATGATTCGTGCAGAAGCAAAGAGTGCATAGAGTGCTTGAGGGTTTATCTGACCGAGACCGGGCAGGAAATAATCAATCGTGCGTTGGATGTTAAATGCAGAAAAAGCGAAGTTATATGGGTGTTTACAAACACCGAAAGAATGCCGTTTAATCGGGGATATTATACGGTTGACTTGAATTATTTTTTCAAGATAACGCTTGATGTGTATACAGGTGTCGCAAGACCCGTAACAGTTGAGGGGCTTGCGACCTTTAACAAAAAAGTCGTGCTTTTCGGCAGCGAGGGAAGTGCGAAAATTTTTGAATCAAAATACAAAGAAGACAGCTTTGATCCGCAGCTGTGGCAAAAAACCAACATGCCCAAAGCCGTAGTGGAAGTTGTGGACCCCATTTGTTTGGGTGCGAAAATTGCGGAAAGAGGCGAAGGTTGCAGCTATGCACCTGATGATTTGGATATTTGCAACATCCCCGATTGTGTGAGACGTGTGTTTGATGACAGATTTATCGGTCAATGTGATACTGCAAGAAACGTTTATATATCTTTGGGACTTTTTACAATAGTTAAGCTTGAAAGAAATGTGCAGCTATTGATTCCCGCTTATGATTTTTGTATTCCCGAAAAAGAATGTGTGGCATCGACGGTTGATGACCCGTGCAATATTTTTGAAAATATTGAGTTCCCCGTTGATGAGTTTTTTCCGCCGAGACAAGGTTGCTTCGAAACCGAGACTCAATGCAATCAGTAGATACTCTGCAAAAAACCGCCGTAATTTTACGGCGGTTTTAGCGTGTCGAAAAATTCGACACGCAACTGCAAATCTTGCCAAGGCAATCTTCGCA
>CAZRYW010000031.1:0-14214 GCA_964604405.1 uncultured Oscillospiraceae bacterium | reverse complement strand
GTTTATTTCTGTTGCACTTTCCTTAAAGTCGCCTTCACCGGGAGTTACCCGGCACCCTGTCCTGTGGAGCTCGGACTTTCCTCATTGACGCATAGCGCCCCCGCGACCGTTCAGCTTGCTCAAAATGCATTATACCCAATATCTACACAAATGTCAAAGGGTTTTTGTTTTCTCTCGACATAAAAACTTCGATTTTTTCAAAATTTTCGTCAAGCTTGTTTTTTATCAGCTCCATCGCAATCTTTTCGCTGTCGTAATGCGATATTTCAATATAATTGCAACCGTTTTCGATTGCATTCAAAATATCATGATGCCCCATTTCACCCGTAATAAAAGTATCGGCATTACCCAAAACGTCCGCCAAAAGGCTCTTTCCGCTTCCCGTGCAAAGCGCACAAACTTCGCAAACGGAGTTCGTGTCGCCTCCCACGCGAATATGCGAAATATCAAATACCCTTTTTATTTTTTCGCACAAATCTCCGAGCGTTATTTCGGTTTTAAAAATTCTTCCCTCGTTTTCAACAATGCTTCCGATTGCTTGATAGCCGAGTTTTTCCAAAAAATAGTCGTTCAGACCGCCCTCGGCAAAATCCAAATTCGTATGTGCCGCCAAAATCGCCACATTATTTTCGATTGCCGTAAGAAGCATTTCTCCTTCTTTTGTTTCGTCGGTTATCTTCTTCACTCCCGAAAACATCACCGGATGATGGCAGAATATCAATTCGCAGCCTTTTTCAATCGCCTCTTTTACCACATTTATATTGCAGTCGAGTGCTGTCAAAATTTTCGTAACTTCCGCATCTTGGCGACCTACCAAAAGTCCCACATTGTCATAATCGAGTGCAATAGATTGCGGTGCGATTTTTTCCGTAAAATCTACAATTTCTCCGATTTTCATAACTCACCCCAGCATTTTTTCAAGCTCTTTCATTTCGTCGTATTTTTCGCCCGTAACGCCTGCCGTCTCCATTTGTCCGAGCACCTTTTCGACTTCTTTTCTCCTGTAAGAAACATATTCTTCATACATTTTCACGTCATCGAAAAGCTCTTTTTTCCCGATTAACGCATCTTTTTTTGTTATCTCATACACATTTTTCGTATATTCGGCGTAAAATGCCGAATACATCTTGTCGTTTTCTCTGCAAACGGCTTCTTTTTTTATTTCGAACCCGTTTTCGGCAAGATATCGCCTCAAAACATCGTAGCTTCGCTGCGGCTGAAGAACAAACCTTGTCATATTATCTTTTCTTCCCGCCAAAATTGTCGCCATCAATTCGCCGCCCATGCCCGATATCGTCACGCAATCGGCAAAATCAATGTTTTTCAACCCGTCGGAAAGCCTTGTTTCAATCTTATCTCCCATTCTCATGAGCGAAATATTTTTTCTCGCCGCATTTATCGGACCCTCGTTCACGTCGGCGGCAACGGCTTTTTTACAAATTCCGCTTTTCACAAGATAAATCGGCAAATACCCGTGATCCGTGCCGATATCCGCCACAGTATCGCACACGGGTACGAGCGATGCCACCATTTTCAGCCTCGGAGTAATTTTCGTATCAATGTTCATATTATTTTACCATAAATTCCACTAATTCTTCAACATCAGATTGCTGAGACTCTTTCAAAACGGATTTGATTGACAATACTTTGTCATACAATTCAATTTCCTTAAACGATTCAAAATACTCACGCATGATTTTTCCGCTCATGGGTGCCCATGTTCCGTTTTCGACAAGCGCAACCTTTCTCTTCTGATAATTCTTTTTCTTGAGAGTCGAAAGGAATTTCTCCATCGGTCCGAACAAAAATCCGTCATACGTTGCCGCCGCACAGATCAATCTGTCATAACGGAATGCGTCTTCGACAGCTTCCGCCCAGTCGTCACGTGCCAGATCAAATACACTCACTTTAGTGCCCGTCTTTTCGATTTGGCGTGCAATTTGTCTTGCCGCATCGGCGGTATTGCCGTGTATTGATGCAAATGCAACAACAACGCCTTCGTTTTCGGGGCGGTATGACGACCAAATATCGTACTTTTCAATGTAATGTGCAAGATTTTCTTTCAGCACGGGTCCGTGGAGCGGACAGATTGTTTCAACTTCAAGCAATGCGACTTTTTTCAAAAGTGCCTGCACCTGTGCGCCGTATTTACCGACGATATTCATATAATATCTTCTCGCTTCGCAATCCCACGGCTCGTCGCAACAAAGAGCACCGAACTTTCCGAATCCGTCTGCCGAGAACAATACCTTTTCGCTCTTTTCGTATTCAACCATAACTTCGGGCCAATGCACCATGGGCGCCATGTAAAACACAAGCGTATGTTCTCCCAGGTTCAACTCTTCGCCCTCTTTTACCACAAGGCATTTTTTATCAAATTCACCGTCAAAAAACTGCGGCAACATTTTGAGCGTCTTGTCGTTCACAACCAATGCTGTTTCGGGATATTTTTCGCAAAAAGCTCCCAAACTTCCGGCATGGTCGGGTTCGAGATGACTTACAACAAGATAATCGGGCTTTTTTCCGTCAAGCTCTTTTTCCAAATTTCCAAGCCACTCTCCCGTTTTTCTCTTGTCGCACGTATCCATCACGGCAATTTTCTCGTCATGGATAATGTACGAATTGTAGCTCACGCCGTTCGGCACAACATACTGACTTTCAAAAAGGTCAATATCCGTGTCGTCAACTCCTATGTATCTTATTGCTTTTGTGATTTCCATTTTACTTCCTCCTCAAATAATATCAAAATGCTTCAATGCATATTCCACGCCGTCATCGGTTATATCACGTGTCACAAAGCTCACAAAATCATGTACATCACGGCCGTTTCCCATGCCGATTGAATTGGGTGTTGCGTTAAACATCTCCAAATCGTTCAAGCTGTCGCCTATCGCATAGCTTTGTTCAATCGGCAACGAGTAATATTCGCAAACTTTTTCTATCCCCTTGCCTTTCGAACACTCTTTCGGCACAAGCTCAAAAAACGTTTCGTCTCTCACTATAACCGAAAAATATTTTTTCATCTCGCTCAAAAACTCTTTCGTATCGCAGTTCACATCATGAAACGCACAAAATTTGTCAAAGCCGAAATCTTCGTCAATCTCATACTTTACCGTGCTGCCCGATTTTTCTATTTCATTTGCAAAATCCGACAGCCATTCTACCTTGTATCCGTTATCTATATAATACGTTGCGTCTCTGCCTTCGAAAAAAGCCGTCATCGAGTATTTTTTGCAAAGCTCATAACATTTCAATGCCACATTTTTGTCAACCGTCACGTGAAAAATATCTTCGTCTCCGATATGAATGTTTGTGCCGCATCCTGACACAACTCCGTCAAATCCTATATCCAAAATATATTTTTCCACATTTCCGTACGGTCTACCCGAATTTATAAAACACAAATTCCCGTTTTCACGGGCTTTTTTTATGGCATTTTTACAGCTTTCGGGAATATATTTCCCCTCGCCCACACTAACATCGGTAACTATTGTACCGTCCACATCAAAAAAGACAATCTTTTTCATCATTTCACCCGTTTTCTCTATCTTTACCCGAATATCATAACATATTATTCGCCCTCTTTCAACCATCAAAATTTCGAGCCCTTTGTACAAATCCACAAACAACCCAATATTTTCGGTAATTTTTTTATGCAGATTGTTGACACTTCGTCTTATTCATAGTAAAATATACCTATATTATAATAGGAGGGTTTTGTTATGAAACTTAAACGGTTTATCGCACTTTTCGTTTCAATCGCAATGGTAATATCCATTGTCCCGGCATTGACGGTTAGTGCGGCAGAGACCACCACCGTTACCGAGCTTCTCGGCGGCGAAGTGGTTTGGTCGGCTCCCACAATCGGAGCCCTTTACGATGCTCCCGTATCCGAAAATTGGGACGGATGGACATCTACAGGTTCTTACGGCAATTTGAGAACCTATGACGGGTACGACGTACTTCAGTTCTACAGTCCTTCCGGTACTGACACGGACGCTGTCGTAACGGCTTCCGATTCCGTTCAGTCCGCATCACAAGACGGTGATGTACTTATCATCGAATGGAAGCACAAATGGCAGGAAGGCGCGGACAACTGCTATTACGACTTTTCTTTTAAAGATGTAAACGACAACGAAATTACATTTTTAAAGCTTGACAAAAACGCAACAACTCCGGGTGCATCTCATTCCGGCAATGACGACATTTACGCTATGGGCTTTCCGTCAAATTATACACCCATGGCAATTGTTGCCTATAACAACTCGGACGGCACAACTCATAGCGTTGAATATTACGTAAACGGCGAAAAGGTTTACGAAAACCTTGCTCTCGACGGCACCGTTTCAGGTTTCAAATCCATTGTATCGTCCAACGGTTGGTGGACTGACTGGGCACACATCGGTTTTGCCGATCTCACAATCGCAACCGTTTCCAACAGCGAAACATCTGTTGAAGTTGTTGCAAGCTACAGCGCAAACGGCAACGTGGTATCAACATCCAAAAAACGCTACGACAGCGCAAAGGGCGAAGAAAATGCTCTTTTCCCCGCCTTTTCCTATAGCGCAAACGGCGAAAACGTTCTTTACACAGCTCCCGAAACCTCTCTTTCCGAATCGGGCACAATCGAAATGACAGCTGTCGAAAATTCCGGCAGTTACAAAATCGGCGACACAATCGCTCATGACGGCAGCCAGTATACCGTAAAGAGCAAAAACCTCATTCCCAATGCCGATTTTTCCTACGGTTTGACAGGTTGGTACAACGGCACAACAGCTGCCGCTTCAACATCAAACTTCAAGGTTGAAAACAACGCAATCACTCTCTCCGGTAATTCCGGCAGCAATGACGTTTCCTGTCTTTTCCGTGCGTGGGATGTCGAAGTTGGCAAAACATATTATCTCACATTCAATCTCGATTCCGCAATCGAATGGGCACGAGTTACCGAGGGCAGCAGCGCATTGAACGATACCGCAACAAACACACTCTGTGACAGAAACGAATCCGTTGCAGGCAAAAACAACTTTGTGTTTACCGCAACAGACGAATTTGTTCGTGTATCTTTCGCATGGGCTCAGGGCAGAGTTTTGTCATCCTTCGGTCTTTACGAAATCGAAGATGCCGAAAGCGTTATCACCGAAAAAGTTGACTCTGTAGGCACATTGTCTCCCATCAAGGTTTCGAGCTCTTCGATAGTTACTCTTCCCAAAACGGTTCGTGTCGAAGGTACTCTCGGTTCCATAGTCAATGCTCCCATCACATGGGATGCTCCCGAAAATTACACCGTAGGTCAAACGACAACCGTTAACGGTACTGCATCCGTTGTTTTTTCCGAACAAAGCGATGCAATCGAAGTTCCCGTGACTGTTTCGGTAACTGTTTTTGCATATGACCATTCTGTTGAAACTTTCTGGCATGCGGGCGATGACTCCAACAGCGCAAACTTCGGTTTGTACAACTACATCAACAACTACAACGGCGGCACAATCGTTGCCGAGACTCATTTCTCCGCAAGCGAAGGCACAAACAAGCTTGTTATGTACGGTAACTCGTCCACATCAAACTTTGCAAATGCCGCAGCGCTTCTTCGTTATATGAACACAACGGTAAACGGAAACTACGTTTTCGAATACCATGACGGCGAATGGAAGCAGTCTTCCGTTCCCTGTGCTTATAACACAAATTACATACTCCGCACAACAATTGATATTACAAACAAAACTTACACAATGGAGATTTCCTCCGATAACGGCGAAAGCTATGTTTCGATTACATCTTCTCCCGCTGCGTTCCGTAATCAAAACGTATCCTCCATTGACCGAATGATTTCCACAGGTTCCGTAACCATGAAAAATCATTACACAACTTGGGTTGACGGCTTCAGCTACCTCAACGTTGAATACGTTGATGAAAACTCAAAATCCATTCGTGACGGTTACAGAGTAAAAGCGGCAACCGGAGTCGAATATTCCGATTCTTCCGCTCCCCGTCTCATCGAATCGGGCGACGACCTTTACATCATCGAAAACGTTGACGAAACACCCAAAAAGACTGTTTCGGAGGGCGAAGATACTCTCACGGTCAAATATCACAAGACACAGATGGTTGAGTTCGAATCTCCCTACGTTAACCACGTAAGAGGCGACGGCGGAATCAATCTTCCGAGTCAGGTTAAGATGATTTTCTCCGACGGACAGAAGATTCTTTACAATGTATCTTGGGACACAAGCGATGTTGATACCTCTACCGTAGGTGAATACACGGCGGTAGGTACAATCGACACTCTCGAAATGAAAGCGTCCGCAACGGTTAACGTTCGTGATGTCGAAATTCTTCCCAAGACAACCGAAAACACGGTTGCGACAAACAACGGCGGTTGGAACTGGTATGTTGAACCCTCCGGTACTCACATTCAGCCCGGAGATGCTCTTGCAACACGTTACGAGTCAGGTCTCTACTCTTCCAACAACGGCTACACATTCAAGCACGACAAGACCTATATGGGTTGGGTCGAAGACGAAGGTACAATCGTTGTGGGCGAATACGACCATGACAACGACACATACAAGAGAGTCGTTATCCACGAATTTTTGGAAGCCGATGACCACAACAACCCCGCAGTCGTAGTTCTTCCCGACGGCAGAATTATGGTATTCTACTCCAAGCACACAACAGAAGAAAGAATGTACTACTGCGTATCCAAAAACCCCGAAGATATTTCCGAATGGAACGACTGGCAGTATTACTATTGCCAAACCTCCAACAACATGGAAACAAACACATACAACGCAACATATCCCACGGTATTTATGGTACATGACGATTGCGGCATCGAAGGCAACGACGTTATTTACGTAGGTTGGAGAGGCGTTCATTGGAAACCCACTCTTGCCAAGTTCTCAATGCCCGACGAAAACGGTGTCATCGAAACCGTTATGGGTCAGACACAGTTTGCAAACACATCGTACTATTCTTACGATGACGGCGGTAAAGCCGACAGCGGTCGCCGTCCTTACACAAAGTATGACTACGATGTTGAAAGAAACAAGATTTATATCACTTTCACGGCAAACCACCCCGATAACGATGTAAAGAACCACATTTATTATGTAATGCTCGATATCGAAGACCAGGGTCTTTACACGGCAAAGGGCACATACCTCCAGCCGCTTCCTTTCGAAAACAAGGCTGAATACCGTGCTCAGGGTGCAAACGGCACAACAGGTCAATGGGGCGTTCTCATCAACGAACTCATTTGGACTTATCCCGAACTTTTGGTATTTGATGCAAGCGAACAGACAGGCGAAAGCTACGGCAACGGCGGCAGCAACGAGCGTCGAGGCTGGACTTGGGATATTAAGGGCAACGAAAAGGGTGAACCCTGTATCGTTTACGTTGATATCACGGCAACAGCTCCCGGCGAAAACGGTTCTTTGCCCACATCTTACGGTCCTTCCATCAACGATTCCACACGTTCTCACCACTATTACTGGTACGCTCGTTGGGATTCCGAAACCGAACAATGGGTCAAGACCTTCCTCACATACGGCGGCAAATGGTGGCACGAAAACGCAACTCAGGAACGTTGCTATTCGGGCGGTCTCACATTCGACCACAATGCGGATGATGCAAACGTAATTTACCTTTCCATCCCCACAATGGGCACATACGGTAACATTTTCGAAATTTACCGTTGGGAATCCGATGACCACGGTGCAACATGGACAACACGTGAGCCCATCACCGAAAACTCCAAGATTAACAATGTTCGTCCCAATGCCATCTACAACTACAAAGTAGACTCCGACGGCAACCACCAAGGTCCCAGACTTTTGTGGAAGAGCGGCGAATACCGTTACTGGATGAACTACGAATACAAGACAGGTGTATGGACAGACTTCTCCGCAGACGGATTCATCACTCAAGACGATCCCGAAATGTTTGCGGACGCACATCTTTATTCCGACGGCGAAAAGGTTGATGCTGTTCCCACAGGCGAAAACGTTTCTCTGACGGGCAAATTCAACATCACAAATATTTCAATCGGCGACGGCGAAGTATATCTCGCTCTCGCTCACTACAATTCCGACGGAGCTCTTGTAAACATCGTATCCCGTGAAGCGACAATTCCCGCACGTAGCGTAACTCAGATAGGTATGGTAGGTGCACCCAAGATGCCCGACGGTTCTCTCTCTCCCATGGGTACGGATGAAATCGTCGAAGAAATCGACTACACGGCAACTATCGCAGACGGCGATACAATCAAGCTCTTTGCATGGAACAAGGGCATCGAGCATCCCATGAGCGATATTACTTCCGTTGTATTCGAAGCTTCCACAACCGGCAACAAGTACGCATTCAGCGAAACATTCACATACGAAGGCGACGACAAGCTCATTTTGAACGATGACGAAGATACTTTCAACGGTTGGGTGAGCAAGGCTTACGGAAGCGGTGCTTCCATCGGCACACACAACTATGCCGCAATCACAAAAGCACCCTTCGGTAACACGGGACTTCATCTTTACAGAGTATGTTCCGGCGGCGAAAGCGGCAGCGGTGCTATTATGGCATCACACTCTCTTCCCGATACAAACGGTAAAGATTATCAGATAAAATTCAGTATGCGTTACATCGATGAAATGAGCTGGAACAATACAACAAACGCAGGTTTCACTCTTTCTCACGGTGTTCCCGTTTACAACGACGGCAACGCAACTCCTTGTGCTCTTCAGTTCCGTCATTCTTCGGGATGGCGTCATTACAACGGCAGAGGCACACAAGGTTATCTCAGAAGAACACGTTGGTTTGACGGCGGCAGCATGGATTGGATATTCGGAAACAGTATCTATTCCGAGTACGGCAGAGGCAACGAATACGATGCTCTCATGACGGGCAGCAACTACGAAGTAACAATCGACGTTTCTCCCGCAAACAAGACAATTTCGTTCTCCATCTTCGACGGTCACAGAACAGTTTACAAAACAGAAAATTACGTTGATGCAAATTCGTATGACTGGGATTCCAACCCCATTGATACAATCACATTCAGCGTAGGCAGCGACAAATGGGGCGAAATTTACGTTGACGATTTCACGGTAGAAATCATGGATTAATATTTTCCGCAAAAAAGCACGGCTACACCGTGCTTTTTTTGCAGCCCTTTTTCCCAAGCAGAACTCTGTTTTTTGTTTTTACCTTATTGACTATCTTTTTTTCAAAGTATATAATGTAATCAACAAATATTAAAGGAGGAAAAAACATGAAAAAATTTCTATCTCTCATCTTGTCGCTTTCGATGATTTTGAGTGTTTTGCTTGCATTCCCCGCAATCGAAATTCATGCACAGCAATCAACTCTCACCTCATCTATAAGCTACACGCACGGCTCTTCGAAAAACGGAGCCGTAACAATGCACGGTTATCAAAACCGTCCGTATGCTCTCAGCTGGGCATCGGGAACAGACGGCTACAGAACAGGCTACATTGCCTTTCCTTTCGGCGATGTTGACCTTGCGGGACAGTCCGTCACAAAAGCAACATTAAACCTTACTGTTTCAAAAACTCAAAACATGAACGAGAGCAACTCAGGCGTCAACATTTATGCCGTTGATTACTCGCAGGTTGACGGAGTGCAAAATCCCACAAGCGATATCTTGCTTGCGTCTTTTACACCTCCCTCCGCCGTACAAAATCAGGGCGATTACTCATATCCCGTCTCTATCGACATTGATATTTCCGAGTATTTATCCGCCTATCCCGACTCCGAAGGTATCGGTATCATGCTCACCAACCGAGACGACAAGTTCTCTCTTCGAGGCATGATAGGTTTCTGCGGTTATGACGAAGGCTCTCTCGCTCCCACCATTACACTCACCTACGGTGCCGAAGCGTCGTTACATATCACCATGGAAACAACCGACAAAAAGTACTCCGATCAAAAAGACTTCACAAAGCTCTACTCCGGCGACACTTTCTCCGTCACCGAGGATATTGCTCCCATGGTTTTAAAAATTTCGGATACATACTATGCCCGTGAGGAAATTTCTCCCATTACTTTAACTTCGGGACTTAATAATCTTTCTATCAAATATTCTCCCATCACGGTTTCATCGGTACAATCCGACTTAGTGCCCTCCCCCTCAATAGACGGCGGTAAGGTCGCTTTGCCCTCATATATCAACATTACAACCGATACAAACCGCACTCTTTCCGTTCCCGTTGACTGGACAAAATCCTCATCGGACGAAACGAGTGATTCTTACAAAGCTGTCATCGGCAACAAAGAAGCCGAGATCACAATTCCCCGTCTTTCCTGCGACGCATCGCTCAACTCCTTTGTGTCCTCGGGATCATCCGACGGTGCTGATTTTTCGGCTTTCAACTCCGTGGGAATCAACTTCGGCGGCGGTACAGCCGTGTTTGATTCTTCGTTCAAAGTCGAAAGCGGAACCAACATGCTCATCATGTACGGCGGTTCTTCATCGTCCTCTTTCGATTCCACGGCGGCACTTTTGAGAATGTTCTCAAATAAATCGGGCGATAATTACGTATTTGAATACCACGACAACGGTTGGGTCGCATCCGATGTTGTCTGCGAATACAACACCGAATATCTTTTGAGAACCGAAATCAACATGTCCGACAAAACTTATACTCAGTATATTTCAAAAGACGGCGGCGAATTTGTAAAGCTCAATTCGTCCCCCGCCGCTTTCCGTGACTCCTCCATATCCGAAATCGACAGAATGTTCGTTTCGGGTGATGTAACCATCACGGATTTTCGTGTTCATTGGGCAGACGGCTACTCGCTTCTTACTGTTGCTCCCGTTGACGAAAACGGCAACAGCGTGGCAGATTCCTACACGCTCAAGTGTACAACCGACAGCACATACACGGCAACTTATCTTTCCCGCCTCATTGAACAGGGTAACTCTCTTTACGCAATGGAAGATGTCAACTACGCTCCCACCGTCAAGGTAACCGGAGATATGACTCTCAAAGTTCGCTACAACGCCGTTACGGTTGACTCTTACAACGATATCGTTACAGTAGTTGTCCAGGGCGGCAGCGTAAATCTCCCCTCATCGGTAAAGCTCACTCTTTCCGATGCTCAGAGTCTTTCCGTCAATGTAGTATGGGATGTTTCTTCGGTTGACACATCAACCGTCGGTGAATACACGGTTACGGGCAAAATAGCCAACATATCAAGCACAACGCTTTCCGCAACAGTAAAAGTTCGCGAAGTAACTCTTCTTCCCAAAACAACCGAAAATACGGTTGCAACAAACAACGGCGGTTGGAACTGGTACGTTGAGCCCTCCGGTACTCATATTCAGCCCGGTGATGCTCTCTCTTCACGCTACGAGTCAGGTCTCTACTCTTCCAACAACGGCTATACTTTCAAGCACGACAAAACCTACATGGGTTGGGTCGAAGACGAAGGTACAATCATTGTTTCCGAGCTTGACCACGATACAGACGAATACAAGCGTGTCGAGCTCCATCCTTTCTTGGAATCCGACGACCATAACAACCCTGCGGTAGTAGTACTTCCCGACGGCAGAATTATGGTATTCTACTCGATGCACACAAACGAACCTTATATGTACTACTGTGTAACAAAAAATCCCGAAGATATTTCCGAATGGAACGACTGGCAGACTTATTACTGTTACACCGAAGCCGACAACAAAACATACAACGCAACATACCCCACGGTTTTCATCGTTCACGATGACGAGGGCATTATCGGAAACGACGTTATATACGTAGGTTGGAGAGGTGTGCATTGGAAACCCACATTCGCAAAATTCTCCATTCCCGATGAAAACGGTGTCTGCGAAATCGTCATGAAACAAACGCAGTTTGCAAACACAACATACGGCTACTCCACATACGACGGCAACAATGCGCCCAATGCAAAAACAGACGGCGGCTTGACCGACTCCGGCAGACGACCCTACACAAAATACGATTACGATTTTGAACGCAACAAGATTTATATCACATTTACGGCAAACCATCCCGACAACGATAAGAGAAACCACATCTACTATATCTACCTCGATATAGCCGATCAAAACCTCTATACCGCCAAGGATAATCTCCTTCAGCCTCTTCCCAAAGAGAACGATGCATCTTACAAAAACCAAGGTGCTCTCGGTACAAACGGACAATGGGGTATAGTAACGGTTGACTTGGTTGACTCTTTCCCCGAGCTTTTGGTGTTTGACGCAAGCGAACAAACAGGCGAAAGCTTCAATCCCAGAACGGGCAACACCGAACGCCGAGGATGGACTTGGGATATCAAAGCCAACGAAAAAGGCGAGCCTTGCATTGTCTATGTTGACGTTACCGCAACAGCTCCCGGAAAAGACGGTTCTCTTCCCGACAAATACGTTGCGGCTTCCGGAGATTCCTCTCGAAGCCATCACTATTACTGGTACGCTCGTTGGGATTCCGAAACCGAAGAATGGGTACGAACATTCCTCACTTACGGCGGCAAATGGTTCCACGAAAATGCTACTCAGGAACGTTGTTATTCGGGCGGTCTCACATTTGACCACAATGCCGACGATGCCAACGTGATTTATCTTTCAATTCCCACAATGGGCACATACGGCAACGTATTCGAAATCTACCGTTGGGAAAGCGAAGACCACGGTGCAACCTGGACAATCAGAGAGCCCCTGACAGAAAACTCAAAAATCAACAATGCCCGTCCCAATGCAATCTACAATTACAAGGTTGACTCCGACGGCAACCACCAAGGTCCCCGTCTCTTGTGGATTTCGGGTGAATACCGCTACTGGATGAACTACGAATACAAAACAGGCGTTATGACCGACTATTCTTCCGACGGTTTTGTAACTCAGGACTCCCCCGAAATGTTTGCCGATGCATTTCTTTTAGCCGACGGTGAAAGCGTAACTACTCTTCCCGTAGGCAAAAATGTTTCTCTCACAGGTCAATTCAAGATTACAAACATCTCTATCGGCGACGGCGACGTATATCTTGCCTTGGCTCACTACGACAAGGACAATACTCTCAAAAACATCACAACCGCACAAAAGAACGTTCCCGCACGAAGCGTTCCTCAAATCGGTATGATAGGCGCACCCAAAATGCCCGACGGTTCACTTTCAACCTTGGGCGATGCCGAAGTTACCGCCGAAATCGACTACACAGCCGACATCGAAGACGGCGACCGAGTAGTTCTTCTCGCATGGAACAGCGGTATAGAGCATCCGATGAGCTCTATTATTTCCGTTCCGTTTGATACCACAACCGACCATAACAAATACGCTATGTACGATGCTTTCTCCTATGACGGCACCGAAAAGCTTATTTTGGACGAAAACGAAGATACCTTCAACGGTTGGATAGGCAAAGCTTACGGTTCAAACGCTTCCGTCAGCGACAAAAATTATGCGGCAATCACAAAAGCGCCTTTCGGCAACACAGCGCTTCATCTTTACCGCACAACAAGCAGTAACGGCGCAATTATGGCGTCCCATTCTCTTCCCGACACAGACGGCAAAGACTATACCGTAAGCTTCACAATGCGTTATATCAACGAAATGAGCTGGAACAACACCGACAACGCAGGTTTCACTCTTTCCCACGGCACTCCCGTTTACAACGACGGCAATGCAACGCCCTGTGCTCTTCAGTTCCGTCAAACGGTTAACTGGAACGACGAAAACGGCAGAGGCACATACGGAAAGGTTCGTAACACACGTTGGTTTGACGGCGGCAGTCAGACCCAAATTTTCCACGCATTCAACGGCGTTGAGGGCGTCGGCGATTATTACGATTCTCTTATGGTAGGAGCTTTATACACAGTCAAAATCCATGTATCCCCCTCCTCCAAGACCGTTTCGTTCACAATCAACGACGGCCACAGAACAGCCGAATATTCCACCGCATACGTTGATGCAACAAGCTACGATTGGGATTCAAACCCCATCGACACAATCACATTCAGCGTAGGTGCGGAAAAATACGGCGAAATCTATATCGACAACTTCGCAGTTGAAATCGCAGACTAAATCAAAATCAAAAGGACAAGGGATTTTTAATCTCTTGTCCTTTTTTTGAAAAAATATCAAAAAAAGTGTTGACTTTTCGCTTTTCTCCTGTTATAATACATATTGTTGATGCGGGAGTGGCTCAGTGGTAGAGCGTCACCTTGCCAAGGTGAACGTCGCGA
>CAZRYW010000030.1:0-14671 GCA_964604405.1 uncultured Oscillospiraceae bacterium | reverse complement strand
GCGCTTCGCTACAGCGAGAGGCAGAGCAGATTCGGTTTTGCTCACAGGTGAGGAGTGGGGGTGGAGTGAGATATGGTCAGGCGATACAAGTGATGTCTTTTTTCTTGTTGATGATATATTCGATATCGGTATCGTCAAGAACTTTGGGGCGGTATTTGCTTGTTAATACGTCGTTCATTTTGTCGATGTTGCTTTTGTTTTTTAATGCTTCGATGTTTTGGGAGAACATTGAAGCGATAAGTCGTTTGGATTTGTAATCGTAACGTTCTTTTTCGAGGTCTTGAAGATAATAACCGAGTCGTTGCATTTGGATGGCGCTGAGTTTGTGGTTGTTATCTCTTATGTAATGGCGGACGTCAAGAATTTTCATATCAACAATTTGTTCATTGCTTGCCATGTTTGCAATGAAACGGTCTATCTGCGACATTATCTCGATTGTTTGCGTGAAGAACGAGCATATATCGAAATTGTCGTCTTCCATAGTTGTTGTTTTGGTGGGGTTACCGAATTTTTTGATGGTGGGAATCGAGAAATCATTGTCGGGGTCATCCGTGTCACAGACTGTCCAGTTGTATTGCTTCATTGAATCGGGAAGGCATCTCAAAAAATTATCTGCCGCAACGCCTGTTTTGAAAGTGTATGCTTTGTCCTTTACGGTTACGGCGATGGGGCGACCTTTGAAATCCTTGCCTATGAAAAAGTTATTGTCGGTTAATACGTAGCACATTTTTTATTACCTCCGTTGTTTTATGACTTAATTTTAACACGTTACCTGTCCATAAATACGGACAGGTAACTGCAAATATTGCCCTTAATTGTAAAACTAAATGCAATTTTTTCTTAACTTTTACCTTTACAAACTTGCGTTTAGTTTTACAATCCTTAAAAAATCAATGATGATAAATTGGTGTTGAAAAGAAACGCAAAAGGGTGTAGAATATAACTAACGATATTATCAAGGAGAAAAAACATGAAATCTCTTTATGAATTATACAAAATAGGTCGAGGTCCTTCGAGCAGTCATACGATGGGTCCCGAAAGAGCGTGCGGTTTTTGCAAAAATAAATACGGCAATGCGGATTTTTTTAAAGTTGTTTTGTACGGTTCGCTCAGTAAGACGGGCGAGGGACACGGCACGGACAGGATAATCAGAGAAACGTTTGCACCGATTGAGGTGGAAATTTGTTTTGATTGTGAAACGGACAATCTTCCGCATCCGAACACGATGGATATTGCCGCTTTCGAAAACGGTAAAGAAATCGGTAAGGAGAGGATTTTGAGCGTTGGCGGAGGCATGATCAAAATCGAAAACGAAGAGGGTGCCGACTCGGATGACGTTTACTCGTTGACGAATTTTACACAGATAAGCGAACATTGCAAAATGCGAGATATGCGAATTTGGGAATATGTGAAAGAAGAAGAGGGCGACGCTGTTTTTGATTATTTGGCGGAAATTTGGAGCACGATGAAGGACAGCGTGAGACGAGGAATCAAAACGGCGGGAGTGCTGCCCGGTGGTCTTGACGTGGAAAGAAAGGCAAAAAAACTTTTTAATACACGTCATATTGATGAAAGTGCACAAACAAGAGAAAACAGACTGGTGTGTGCATATGCTTTTGCGGTCAGCGAAGAAAATGCCGCAGGCGGTACAATAGTTACCGCTCCCACGTGCGGAAGTGCGGGAGTTTTGCCTGCCGTATTGTATTATCAGCAGGAGTTGAGAGGATTTTCGGATGATGAAATCGTGAAAGCTTTGGCGACTGCGGGAGTGATAGGAAATATAATAAAAACAAATGCATCCATATCGGGTGCGGAATGCGGCTGTCAGGCGGAAATCGGTTCTGCCTGCTCGATGGCGGCTGCGGCACTCGGCGAGCTTTTCGGATTGAGCTTGGATGAGATAGAATACGCTACGGAAATTGCGATGGAGCACCATTTGGGGTTGACGTGTGACCCTGTGGGCGGGTTGGTGCAAATTCCGTGCATAGAGAGAAATGCCGTGGCGGCAATGCGTGCGATAAATGCCGTGAGTTTGGCAAGCTTTTTGAGTGAGACAAGAAAAATATCGTTTGATCTTGTGGTGGAGGTTATGTATCAGACGGGTAAGGACTTGAAAAGACGCTACAGAGAAACCAGCGAGGGCGGATTGGCGAAGCTTTATAATACGATGAACAGATAAAATTGAAAAAGGATGAGTAATCTGATGAAAAATAAAATTTTTTCTCTACCTGTTATATGCTTCTTTTTTGTATTGTCAAGTGCGATTTCGGTTGGAGCAAAGGTGTATACGATAACGGAAACCGATTTTTTATCGGGGTATGATGCCGAAATTTGGGACACGTTTGAAAACGGAGATATTATTGATGTTTCGCAAACGGAAAAAATCGGAGCAATATATGTTCCGAAAGAGATATCTTCGATTTCGATTGTAGGAGGTGTGGGGAAAACATATACAAATTTTTCTGTGATTTGCGAGAATACAACTGTCATTAAGCTGGAAAACATTAATGCCGCATCCAACAGCGGAGCGGCATTTTTTGAATTTGATGACGATATTCAATGCACAATCGAAGTGCACGGCAAAAACAGTTTTAAAGCGACGGATAATTCGAAATGCGTAATCGGAAACGTAAAGATATGCGGTGACGGTGATTTGGTTTTGCAATCGGGAAAAAGCATTTACAATTCGAATTTGACCCATTGCATTATCGGAAATGTTATATTTGACGCATCGGGAACAATCAGCATTATATCGGGTGACGGAAAAGACGGTACATCGAAGTCGGTTGACGGAATAACTGCCGGTGACGCAATAAAAGGAAACGTTGAATGTAAAAACAGCGGAACGGTCAATATAACTGCGGGCGACGGAGGATATGTTTATATTTTTTCGGAGTCGGGAGGAAAAGGCGGCGACGGCGGCTGCGGAATACGAGGAAACTTGCTTTGCTCGGATAATGCCATAGTGAACATAAACGGCGGAATGGGCAACTATTTCGGATCGAGAACGGGGTATTCGTCAGTTGGAACTCCGGGTGACGGTGTGTGCGGGAATGTTGTTTTGAAAGGCAATGCAAGTGCCGTAATTTGCGGTGGCGAAAACAGAACAAATGACAGCCACAGCGGTTGCGGTGTACACGGGAATGTTAGAATTTATGAGAAAAGCGTTTTGAAAGCTTGCGGAGGCGACGGCAGTTACGGTTCTTTGAACAGAGGAGGTAACGGAGGCGACGGAGTATTCGGCTCGATTAAACTTTTCGACGAGGCAAAAGGTGAAATCTTCGGAGGAAACGCATCAAACGGCGACAGCGGCAACTCAAGCTATCCCACATCTTACGGTGGCGGAGGTGCGGGAGGATACGGAGTTGAGGGAGACGTTTATTTGTGCGGGAGTGCTGTTTTGTATGCAAGCGGAGGCGACGGCGGTGATGGCGGTAATTTGTACACAGCAAGCGTGACTCCGACATCGGGAACTTCAACCGGCGGAAGCGGTGCAACGGCTGTTTTTGGCGACGTAACAATGAAAGAAAACGCAGTTTTGTCTGTTGCGGGTGGCAACGGAGGTGACGGAGGTAAAGCGAAAACATCAAAAGGCGGCAGCGGCGGTGACGGAATGACGGGTTCACTTGATACGGACGAAAATACGAGAATTACCGCAAGAGGCGGTACAGGCGGAAAAACGCACTATGCGGCAAGTGTATCTTCAAACGGAAAAGACGGGTGCGACGTGGTATTGTCGAATACTCTTGTTTTGTATGGAGGATATGTGAACGCATTGTTTTATGATGAAAACGGAAAAATTGTACAGCCTTTGGACAAAGACGGGAATGTGCTTTATAAGGTGGGTGTAAAAGTACAAAACAAAGAAGAGCTTTGCGAACAGGATGTTTTTGAAATTGTATCGGACGGGGAAGTTTATGCAAATGTTGTATGTGTCGGAGATGAAATTTGTTGCTATTTGCCGATCGAAAAATCGCTATTGTTAAGATGCGGAGAATATTCGGCTCAAATACCCTGTGTTTGGGAGGACAATACCGCAAAAATTTTCATGACGATGGAAAAGACTGAATACGGAGAAGACGAAAGTGAATTGCAAGTAAAATGTTCGATTGCGGCAGGGCATATTGTATTTTTTGTCAAGTCAGCAAACTCTGTGAGTGATAAAATGCTCCACATTGCATTGTACAATAAGGATGATATTTTGCTCGATTATATAATTGTGCCGACAAAAGATGTATGGACACATACAAATGTAGTTTTTTCGGAAAACAAAGAGGCTGAATATGCAAAGGTGTTTTTGTGGAATACGAAGGAAGCTATCGAGCCTGTTTCAAAAGCGGAGACTGTCGTGTTAAAAAGTGATGTAAAATGAGACTTTTGGATTGGAATATGATGATAAAATATTTGATTGCGGTTAATTTGTTGGGGTTTTTGTTGTACGTTTTGAATGTTTTTATATCCGAACATACAAAATGTGGAAAATCGGAGTGGGTTGCGATACCCGTGGCGGCTGTGGGCGGTTCTCCGGGCGTGTTGATTGCAATTTTGCTGTTTGACCGAAAAGCAAAAAAAGATAATGCGATGACGATGGTTTTTGCGTTGTGCTTTTTGGTGATACAGATAATAGCAATTTTGCTTTTTAAAGGGAATCGTGATGAAGAATTGACGTTTGATTTTTATGCTTTTTTTGAAAGACATAAAATATTGACGTTGTATTTGGTGATGATAAACATATTGACTTTTGTTTTGTTCGGAATTGACAAGCTCAAAGCCTTGAAAGAAAAGCAGAGGATTCCGGTAACGGTTTTGATGGGAACGGCGCTTTTCGGAGGTGCGCTCGGAGCGAGCGGAGCAATGTACATTTTCAGGCACAAGATACGGCAAAAGTGTTTTACGCTGGGAATTCCGATGATAATCATCACGTGGGTTATATTGGTTTTTTACATGATGAATATTTAGAGGGTCAAATTTGTTGGTTTGAATGAAAATGCAACTGCAATCAATAAAAAAGACATAAAACGCACGTTTATAAAATGAATGATACTATGAAAACCGCACTGAAAGATTGGCTCGCCGACAGGGAAATTAAAATGGCAGGCAAAGAAAACAGTGCTATTTTTATATCCAATCAAACTACACGCATATGTCCGGCGACTATTGATGCAATCGTTAAAAAATACTCAAAAGAAGCGTTGGGTTTTGAGATTAGCCCACATAAATTAAGAGCGGCGTTTTGTACTGAATTATACAACAGAACAAGGGATATTGAGTTTGTAAGACGAGCGGTAGGTCATAGCCACGTTGACACAACGAGGAGGTATATTGTTGACGACGATAGTGCGAAAGACAAAGCTGCCGAACTTATGAAAAAAATATATGGGTAGGATGGGAGATAAATCCAATAAAATCTATCGTATTTTTTACGAGAATCGTCGAGAAACAACTAAAGCACATTGACGTGTGCGAGAAACTATGATATAATACATGTAAGGACGAGAGGAGTGTGTTATTTATGTTTAAAATAAACCCTTATAGAGCAGGTGCGGGTTTAAAGCCGACATTTTTAGCAGGAAGGGAAAAGGATGTTGAAGATATGGGGAATATGTTTGAAACGCTTAAACATAATATTCCTATTCAATCAGTCATATATTACGGGTTGCGTGGTGTCGGCAAAACTGTACTGATGAATGAATTTTATTCAATGGCAACGGATATGGGATTGTATTGTAAGCAGATTGAAGTTGAAACACGGAAGGACTTTATATCGCAAATTTCTGCAAGCTGTCAAATGTATTTGAGAAAATTTAGCGGAAAAGAGAGATTCAAAAACTTAGTGGAAAGGGCGATGGATGCATTAAAATCATTAGTGGTATCCTTTGACCCTGAAAATAAAACATTTTCTTTGTCGGCACAGGAAAAAGAATTTTACGTAATGAATAGTTTGGGTATGAGCTTGACGGATGTATTTGATTGTGTCGGACAAGTTGCGACAGAAAGCGGTGTCCCGATATGTTTCTTTATTGATGAAATGCAGTATATGAAAAAAGATGAATTAAGTGCTTTGTTGACCGCCATACATCGTTCAAACCAGCTGGGGCATCCGATTATGATAATTGGTGCAGGGCTTCCCAAAATCGTTAAAATGCTGTCTGATGTAAAATCTTATGCAGAGAGATTATTTGCGTATAAATCCATTGGAGCATTAAATAGTCAACAGGCGGAAAATGCTATCGTTGAACCTGCAAAAAAAGTGGGTGCGGAGTTTTCAACAGAAGCTATCGAGAAAATAGTCGAAATTACAAAAGGGTATCCATTCTTTATTCAGCAGTTGTGTCATATTGCTTATGACAAAGCAGATGGGAAATTTGTTGACGTGTTCAACGTGGAAAATAGTGTGGCAGATTTTTTACAAGCTCTTGACAGCGGATTTTTCAAAGCGAGATATGAGCGTTGTTCAGATATGGAAAAAACATTTATATTTTCAATGGTACAATGCGGAGAATTACCTTGTAATATTGCGGATGTGTCAAAATATATCGGCAAAAGCGGGAAATCTATATCACCGATAAGGGCAAAACTGATAGATAAAGGCGTCATATATGCTACGAGATATGGAGAGTTGGATTTTACAGTTCCTGAGTTTGACGGCTTTATTAAGCGGCTCGGTGAATACGAGGAATGGGCACACCTAAATATCCGCTAAGGGAAATCGGTGCGATAATTTTATGATATGAACAACATCTCGAATATGTAAAACATAAAAACAATATTTCTATACACGACCGTCCGTAATGGGCGGTCTTTTTGTTTGGGAAAAATATTGATTTTTTCATAGACTGATATATAATGTATATATAGAATATCCAATAATTCACAATGCAAAGACTCATATTCCTTGCAAATATCAATACAGTTTGCTTCTTAACAATGCATGCAAATGTAAAATCCATAACCAACAGTTTTTCAATCATAGCACGATCAGATAAATGTTTACTCACAATAAACCATCCTTTTTTATGAGCTGTACGGTGTAAATTAAATGTACATCAAAAATGAGGGATTGTAAAACTAAATGCAAGTTTGTAAAGATAAAAGTTAAGAAAAAATTGCATTTAGTTTTACAATTAAGGGTCAAATTTGTTGGTTGCCTGTCCTTTTTTAGGGACAGGTATTTTGTTAGAATAAATATGAAAACAGAAACAACGAATTTTAAGGAGTGGTTTTGAAATGAAAAAGAGCCCTATAGGATTTTGTTTGAATGAAAAACACGAAACCGAGGAAGTTGTAATCGAAAGAGGAGAAGAAGCTATAATTCCGAGAGCATCTGTGGTGAGTGTTTATTTTCCGCACAGAGGCAGAGAATGGTCGTATTATAACGATCGTTTTGATCTGAAAGTCGGAGATTATGTATATGTTGAAGGAAAACTTGAAGGGTACAGAGGTCAGGTTACAAAGGTGAACTATTCTTTTAAAATCAAGTTGTCTGATTACAAAAAAGTTATTGGTGTGGTTGACACCGATATTAAAGGAGATTTTTATTTGGCGGGTTCTCATATGATAACGTTTGACAGAAATGTGATACCGTATCAAAAAGTGCTTGCGTGGTTTAAAGCTTTTGAAGATGATGGTGATGTGGTAAGCGGCAATGACGATACATACGGATTCGCATTGAATGATTTGTCGAAAATGAAAATTTCGGATGAAGCGGCGGAAAAGGGACATGAATATTATATGGAAAGCCGTGTGAGATATATTGAAACAGACAATGGCAGAGGACGTGCGATTGTAGAGGGAAGCGATGTTTACGAAATAGAATTTGAATTTTCGGATGGAGAGATACGGAATTTGAATTGTTCGTGCTTTGCGAACGGCAAATGCAAACATGAATTTGCCGCAATGCTGCAATTGAGAGAAACGCTTGATATCATAGAGGAAAACTACTGCGATGAAGGAAATGGATATTTGGCGATATTGGCGAAAGATGTGTTTTCGGATATGGTGATGCGAAAAAAGACATCCGGTAAAATAAGCGTTGATACAAAAGGGAATTGAACACTGAAAAGAGGAAGCCTTCACGAATGAAGACTTCCTCTTTGAGTTGAAATTATTCTGTTTCGATATCGTCGATAATAACGGCACGGCTTTCGGCATCAAGTCCGAGGCATTTGCCACAACTGTCGCATTTTTTTGCGGGATCGAGATCGCATGTGTCACATTCGCCGCAATCATCGCAAATTTTTTCGGGATCCAAAACGCATTGTTTCATATTTTTACACCTCATTTTGATGCGATAAGGTCATTCATGTCATACATTCCGGGTGTTTTGCCGACCATGAACTTTGCGGCGGCAACAGCACCTTCGGCAAAAACGTCGCGGGAGAGTGCGGTGTGCTTTAACTCGATGATTTCATCATTGCCCGCAAAAATAACGGTGTGCTCACCGACAATTGTGCCGCCTCGGATGGCATGGATACCCATTTCGCTCTTTTCACGCTTTTTGCGGACGGAGTGACGGTCGTAGACGTATTCTTTGGTTTCTTTGCATACTTCGTTGATGGAATCGGCAATGTAGAGAGCGGTGCCGCTGGGCGCATCCAATTTGCGGTTATGGTGAGCTTCGACAATTTCGATATCGAAATTGTCTTCGAGAACGGTTGTGGCCTTTTTTGCAAGGTCGATTAATACGTTAACTCCCAAACTCATGTTTGCGGAAAAGAAAACCGCTGTTTCGGATGCCTTTGAAGCCATAAACGCTTTTTGTTCGGGTGAAAGTCCCGTGGTACATATAACTGCGGGGACGGAGTGTTTTGCGGAATAATTCATGATACCTTCAAGGCATGAGGGGTGAGAAAAGTCGATGATGACATCGGCGGAAACATCAACCTTGTCGGGTGAAGAGAAAACGGGAAAAGGAAGAGTGGAATCGTCAACCAAGTCTATACCGCCGACGATTTTGCATTCGGGGTCGTTGTTTACGATTTCGCCTATAACTCTGCCCATTTTGCCAGAACATCCCGAAAGTAATATATTTGTCATTTGTAACATCCTTTCGTATTGATATGATTGTTTTTACAGAAAACGCAGACAGTAATTTGTCTGCGTTTCGGTTTTTCGAAAAATAAAATTAAAGAATACCGTAATTTTTCATTGCCGAAGTCAAGCGTTCGGCATTTTTTTCGGAAATTTCGTAAAGAGGCATTCTGAGGTTGCCGGAACAAAGACCCATGAGTTCGCATGCTTTCTTTACGGGGATGGGATTTGTTTCGCAGAAGAGTGCGTCTATAAGTTCGATAGCTTCGAGCTGGAGGCGGCGAGGAGTTGCAATATCGCCCGAAAGGAACGAAGATATCATATCGTGAGTTTTGCGAGGTGCAACGTTTGCGAGAACGGAAATAGTACCCGCACCGCCCAAAGAGAGAATGGGAACGTTTTGGTCATCGTTGCCCGAATAAATATCAATGCTGTCTCCGACGAGGCTTGCAAGCTTTGCAACCTGAGAAAGATTGCCGGAAGCTTCTTTGATACCGACAATGTTTTTATGCTTTGCAAGCTCAACCATTGTTTCGGGGAGAACGTTTAATCCGGTTCTGCCGGGAACATTGTATACAATCATGGGACAATCGGAGGCATCTGCCATCATTTCGAAATGCTTGATGAGACCGCGCTGACTTGTTTTGTTATAGTAGGGAGTAACGGTGAGGAGGGCATCGGCACCGAGAGCTGCGGCTTCTTTGCAAAGTTCGACGCCGTGGCGAGTATCGTTACTGCCTGTGCCTGCGATAACGGGAATTCTGCCAGCTACCTTTTTGATGACATATTCAACAACGCTGAGGTGTTCTTTGTCGTTGAGCGTTGCGGATTCGCCCGTTGTGCCGCAAGCGATAATGGCATCCGTACCGTTTTCAATCTGAAATTCAACCAGTTTTCCCAATGTTTCGAAATCGACCGTGCGGTCATCGAAAAAGGGAGTTACGAGAGCTACGCCGGAACCGGTAAAAATGGGATTGTTAGTCATAAGATAAGACCCTTTCTTAAAAAATTAGTTCATATATTCGATGAGCTTTTCCGCAATCTGAACAGCGTTTGCGGCAGCGCCTTTTCTGATGTTGTCGGCAACAACCCAAAGGTTTACGCCGTTTTCAACGCTTTCGTCACGACGAATACGACCGACATATGTTTCGTTTGTGCCTGCCGCATTGATAGCCATGGGATAAACGTTGTTTTTTGTATCGTCCTGAACGACAATGCCGGGAGCGGAAGCGAGAGTTTCTCTGAGCTCGTCAAGGTCGAAAGAGTTTTCGAACTCAACGTTGATAGACTCGCTGTGACCGTTGAATACGGGAACACGAACTGTTGTTGCCGTGATTCTCATATCGGGATTGCCGAGAATTTTTCTTGTTTCGTTAATCATTTTTTCTTCTTCCTTGGTGTAACCGTTGGGGAGGAAGACGTCAATGTGAGGAATACAGTTGCCTGCGATGGGGTGAGGGAACTTTGTGGGAGCTTCGCCGCGGAGACCGTTTTCGAGGTCGTTCCAACCGCCTACACCTGCACCGGAAACTGCCTGATATGTCGAATAAACAACTCTCTTGATTTTGTACTTGTCGTCAAGAGGCTTGAGAGCAACCATTGCCTGAATCGTGGAACAGTTGGGGTTTGCGATGATGCCTTTGTTCCATTTGATATCTTCGGGGTTAACCTCGGGAACTACAAGCGGAACTTCGGGATCCATTCTCCATGCGGAGGAGTTATCTATAACGATGCAGCCTTTGGATGCGGCGATGGGAGCGAACTTTTCGCTTGTGGAACCGCCTGCGGAGAAAAGAGCAATGTCGATGCCGCGGTCGAAAGATGTTTCCGTAAGTTCTTCGATAACGTATTCTTTGCCCATAAATTCAACCTTGCTGCCTGCGCTTTTTTTTGAAGCGAAAAGATAATATGTATCTACGGGAAGTTGTTTTTCTTCGAGAACCTTGAGGAATGTTCTGCCTACCATACCTGTTGCACCTACAACGGCTACTGTCAATTTCTTGTTCATTTTTAACACTACCTTACTAAATAAGATTTATTCCGTAAAGGAAAAGGCGTAATGCCTAAAATCCTTTAATCTATAATACCACCCACACCTTTTATTGTCAAATAAATTTTCAAAATAGGGGTGGATATTTTGAAAAAGATATGATATAGTATAAACGGATTAATTTGCCGAGAAAACATTGAACCGAAAGGATGGGAAAAATGCGAAAAATTTGGTATCCTGTTTTGGTAATGATGATTATGATGTGCTGTTCGATATGTGTGAGCGCACATGGCGATACGGAAGAAAAATTTTTGAGAGTCGGTATAAGCTACGGCTCGGAAGCGGTGAGCGAAGCGAAGTTTTTTTCGGATAGCGAAATTGAGGTTTTGGATGAAAACGGTATTGCCGTGGCGCTTGTTCCCGAAAAGACGGAATGTGTGATATACAATTTTGAAAATACTCTCGCATGCGATTTTTTTGAGACGACATACTCTGCCGTTACGATAATATCGGATACTCCGATAACATATAACGGTTCGCCGTACAGAGGAACCTTTTCCGTTTTGCCGAAAAACGGCAGAATTTGTGTTGTCAATACGGTGAGTGAGGATGACTATTTGGCGAGTTTGCTCGGCAAGGAAATGAGTGCAAGTTGGCCGATTGAAGCGCTTAAAGCGCAGGCGGTATGTGCGAGAAACTATGCATATACGATTGCGGGAAAGCACAAAAACGATGGTTTTGATATTTGCAACAGTCAGCATTGCCAGGTATACGGCGGGATTAAATCCGAAGCCGAAAGTACGAGACGTGCCGTTGAGGAGACGAGGGGAGTAGTTGTCAAATACGAAGATAAGATCGTGCCGCTGTACTACTTTTCGTGCGACGGAGGTTACACGGAGGACAGCGAAAATGTTTGGATTAATGCACTCGGATATCTCCGGGGTAAAAAGGATATTCACGAAAATCCGAAATATGCAACAAGATATGATTGGAGCGTAACGTATACAAAAGAAGAAATCGAAAATATCCTAAACGCCAAGGGCATGGGAGTAGGCGAGTTGCGTGACATAAAAATCGACTCCGTGAGCGACAATAACGGAGTTTTGAAGTTGACTTTTGTGGGCGACAACGGTGAAAAAACGGTGACGAAAACGCAGACGAGAACTGTTTTGTCACTTAACAGTCAGGCATATGAAATCGAAAAAATTTCATCCGCTCCGATTTTGAAGACGGAAACGGAAACAATGGTTCACAGCGTTTTGACGGAGAACGGAGTTGTGGAGGTTGTAAATCCGCAATATGTTTTGACGGAAAACGGCATAGAAAAGATCCCGTATTCCACGGTTGTTATCAAAGAAGATGACGACTGTTACGATTCGTATACGTTTAACGGTCACGGATGGGGACATCTTGTGGGAATGAGCCAATGGGGGGCTTATTCTATGGCACTCGAAGGATATTCTTACGAAGATATTTTGGAATTTTATTTTACGGACATAGAAATTGTCAAAGAAGAGTCGGATTTTGATGAAAGTTCGGACGATGAAGAAACACAATGGAGTGATAACGGAATATGAATACAGAAGAATTTGATTATTATTTGCCCGAAGAGCTGATTGCACAGCATCCGCTCTCGGATCGTGCGGCGGCAAGATTGATGAGCATTGACAGAAATACAGGCGATATCGGGCACGATTATTTTTATAATATTAAAAATTACGTTAAACCCGGCGATTGTCTTGTTTTGAACGATACGAGAGTAATTCCCGCAAGGCTTTACGGAGTGAAAGAAAAAACAGGCGGTGCAATCGAATTTTTGCTTTTGACAAGACACTCTCAAAATGAGTGGGAGGTTATTTTGAAACCCGGACGAAAAGCAAAAGAAGGTGCAAGGTTTGTTTTCGGTGACGGAAAACTCGTTGCCAAAATTAAAAAGGTTTTGGATAACGGTAACAGAATTGTCGAATTTTTCTACGAGGGACTTTTCGAAAACGTTTTGGAAGAACTCGGTGAAATGCCGCTTCCGCCGTACATAACGGAAAAACTTGAAGACAAGGAAATGTATCAGACGGTGTATTCCGTTCACGAGGGAAGTGCGGCGGCACCTACGGCAGGATTGCATTTTACACCCGAATTGTTGAAAGAAATCGAAGATATGGGCGTTAAATTGGCATTTGTTACACTTCACGTGGGATTGGGAACTTTCAGACCCGTAAAGGTGGATAACGTCGAAGAACACAAAATGCATTCGGAATATTATTCGGTGAGCGAAGAGTGTGCAAAAACGGTCAACGATACAATCGAAAGCGGTGGCAGAGTGATTTGCGTCGGAACGACAAGCTGTCGCACGGTCGAAAGTGCTGCCGAAAACGGACGATTGAAAGCGTCGTCGGGATGGACGGATATTTTTATTTATCCGGGTTATGAATTCAAGATAACAAAAGCACTCATTACGAATTTTCATTTGCCGAAGTCAACTTTGATAATGCTTGTGAGCGCATTGTGCGACAAGGAGAAAATACTTAACGCATACAATGTTGCGGTAAAGGAAAAGTATCGTTTCTTCAGCTTCGGCGATGCGATGATTATTAAATAACATGTGAAGAGGTTTTGGAAATATGTATACATTATTGAAACAAGAAGGAAAAGCGAGAAGAGGTAAGTTCGAAACGGTTCACGGAACCGTGCAGACACCTGTTTTCATGAATGTGGGCACGAGTGCGGCAATTAAGGGTGCCGTGTCATCATTGGATTTGAAAGAAGTCGGCTGTCAGGTCGAACTGAGCAATACATATCATTTGCATATTCGCCCGGGCGACGATTTGATAAAAGAAATGGGCGGATTGCACAAGTTTATGAACTGGGACAGACCGATTCTTACGGACAGCGGCGGGTTTCAGGTTTTCAGCTTGTCGAAGCTTCGCAAGATTACCGAAGAGGGGGTTCAATTTCAGTCGCACATTGACGGAAAAAGAATTTTTATGGGCCCCGAGGAAAGCATGAGAATTCAGTCGAATTTGGGTTCGACGATTGCAATGGCATTTGACGAATGTATAGAAAATCCGTCTCCGTATCAGTATGTGAAAAATTCGTGTGAGAGAACATACCGTTGGCTGGAAAGATGTAAAAAAGAGCTGGACAGATTGAATTCGCTTCCGGATACGGTAAATCCTCATCAGATGCTTTGGGGAATTAATCAGGGCGGTACATACGATGATTTGAGAGTTTGGCATATGAAAGAAATCGCAAAGCTCGATTTGCCCGGATATGCCATAGGCGGATTGGCGGTGGGCGAAAGCGCCGAAGAAATGTATCGGATTATAGATGCGGTTGAACCGCATATGCCGAAAGACAAACCGAGATATTTGATGGGCGTGGGTACTCCCATTAACATTTTGGAAGCGGTTGACAGAGGTGTTGACTTTTTTGACTGCGTAATAACAAGCCGAAACGCAAGACACGCAAACCTGTTCACGGATAAAGGTGTGTTGAATTTGAACAACAACAAATTCGCACGTGACGATAAGCCGTTGATGGAAGGCTGCCAATGTCCTGCGTGCAAGAATTATTCGAGAAGTTACATCCGTCATCTTTTTAAGGCAAAAGAAATGCTCGGAATGAGACTTTGCGTGCTTCATAATCTGCATTTTT
>CAZRYW010000029.1:0-15470 GCA_964604405.1 uncultured Oscillospiraceae bacterium | reverse complement strand
GGTCGCCAAACCATTTACTATTATATCATGGAGGTTTTCTATTGCTAAAGCTTTTATCTTCCCCCAGTAAAACCGGGGGGTTTTTTCCACGTCTAAAGACACCACGCAAAAAGGACATTCGGTTTTCCGAATGTCCTTTTGACTGTCGTTATTCAATTCTCAGTTAGCGCCATGCAAATATTCGTAAAGACGAACCGCAATTGTCGCCACCGTCTGACGGTTAACCTGATTTTTGGGCAAGAACTGACCGAACTGGTCGCCCTTCATGATACCCGTCTGGTTAACTGCCGCAACATAAATTCTCGCCCAAGCCGCAATGTTCTGTCCGTCGGTAAACTGATAAGCATCTTCTTCATTACCCGTAACATTGAGGATTCTGGATACCATAACGGCAATTTCTTCACGTGTGATATAGTTGTTCGGTGCAAAGCTTGTATCGCTCATACCGTTAACATATCCCGCATTGTAAGCTGCCATTACGTATGCATAGTGCCAATCGTTTTTCTTAACATCATTAAACTTCTGCGTGAAATTAGCATCTGTATCAAGATTGAGAATTCTGCAAATAATCGCCGTGAATTCCGCTCTTGTGATTTCTCTCTGGGGTTCGAAATATCCCTTTGCTGTACCGCTCATAAGACCGTATTCATGAGCCTTGTTCACATTTGCAACAGCCCAGGAATCAATGTTCTGATCGGGATAATATTTGGAAGGACCGGGAACAAAATCTGTTTCCTTTTCCGTAGGTGTCGTGTAGTCTCCGTCATCCCAAGGATCTGTTTTCTTTGTTGTTTCTTCGTTCTTCTTGGATGTTGTCGTGTTCCAATCGTCATCGTCGTCATCGTCGTCATCGTAATCTTTTTTGGACGTTGTAGTAGTCGTTGTGGAACCGCCGTTTGACGAAGTGTTTGCCGTACCCGTATAAGAAAGCTCTATTTCCGAATAGATAGCTTCAGGGCATTCGTCTGCCTTAACAGATACCTGTTCACCCCAAGAAAGAGTATATTTACCCTTATACTCTACCGTAGGAAGAGTAATTCTACCGTCGGAGTTTGTGGAAAGCTTCTTGTTGCGATATTCGTCGCCGTCAAAATAAACATCCAAATCTTCGATGGGATCCGTCATTTCGGAATCGCTGTAGAAATATACGTAAACCTTCTTTTCCGTCTTGAGTTCACCGTCGATTTTGTAATAAACAACGGGAACCGTATCCTTATCGCCGAAATAGAAGAGGATTTCGTCGTTTGCGAAAACTTCAACATCTTCCAAATCGTCATCGGGAGTGTAAATAACATCGTTTACGGCAACATACCAACCGCTGTCACGTGTAATATCTCCGTTTTCGTTGGAGTAACCGGATGTGGATTTCGATTCCAAATAAACAAAGTTGTTGTCGTCATCGTTTACTTCATATTCAAAATCTTCATCTTCCAAAACTTCCAACATAAAGTTGTAAAGATCGTATTCTTCGCTCTTTGCACTCTTCTTTCTTGCAAGAAGTGTCTTGTGAGCACCTTCGATTCTTACATATGCCTGGAACGTACCTTCTCTGTCGGTCTTGAGCTCGTCCTTTACGGAAACCATAATGATGGGCTTTGATGTTGACTGATAGTAAGATGTCATGATCTTACCGCCCTGGTTTGTCGTTATCCAGCTGCTTGAAGCTTCAAAAGAAACCTCACCGTTCTTATCTGTCGTCTTTGTGCTGCTCTTGCTTGTGGAACCTCTCTTAATGAAAGCGATTTTCGCACTCTTAACGGGTTCTTTTGTAACATCACCCGTGTCGGGGTCTGTAATCTGGTTTTCAACCTTAATCGATACCTTATCCTTTGCGCTGATGCTTTCGGGCGATATCGTAACAACGGGATAACCAACCTTACCGGGTTCGCCGAAATAAACTGCGATTTCGTCACCGCCCGTGATTTCCGTCTGTGTCCAGTCGTCATCATAGATAGCTACACCGTTCTTAAAGAATCCCCAAACACAGTCGTCAAAGTTCTTTGTTGTGGTACCGTCTTTGAGCGTGTATGTAGAATTTGTCGCCGTAGATGCAATAGCCGTAATCTTCTTTTTGTTGTCCTTAAAGTTACGTCCGATATCCTTCAAAAGATACTTTACAAGATGATAAACATCTCTTTCATCGTCATCCAAAACGCTGAGATTTACTTTTGTTTCGTCAACATAACGATCCGTCAAGCCTTCAATCCAAACAGTTACCTTGTTTGAACCGTCATCTGCTTTGTCGGCGGAAGAAGGATTCTTTTTAATAAGGAAACTGTCTTCTGCCAAAACCGTTTCTTCGTCGTCAAAGTCGTAAACCGTTACAACATATTCCGCACCTACCGTAGCATCATCGAGCTGGAATTTAACGCCTGTCGATACAAACTTCGAAACGTTTACGGTTTCTGTAACATTCACTCTGTCTTCATCGCAAGTAATTTCAACGATAACGCCGTTAACACCTGTGGCAGTACCCTTGATTGTTACAATAGCGTTGGGAAGATATGAGTTGTCCATTTTAAGTGTAACTTTTTTCTCAACTTTTTCCGTTGTGGATTCATCCGTGTCTTCGGACGAATCTCCCGTTGCTTCTTCGTTTGTCACAACAACTTCATCCGTTTCGGAAGCCGCAACACCGACTGCGAAAATCGAAAGAAGCATCGTCATCACTAAAAGCAATGATAATAACTTTTTGGTCATAATATGCCCTCCTTGTAGGATTAAAAAATTAACAATTTTATCATACCTTTTACAGTATAGCACAGAAAAAACAATATTTCAATGATAATTTTTATACTTTTTTCACCGAAACATCTTTCTGCAACAATCCATATATAATACCTTTCAAAACCGAAAAAAGTTGCACCCGAATGCAACTTTTCTCTTTAAATGTTTTATTCCATATCTCCGGCTGCAAAAAGACTTATCGCCGATGCAATCAGTCCCGCCGTTTCGGTTCTCAAAATTCTCTTTCCGAGTGTAACCGGTTTCACGTTGCACGATACGGCTTTTTCGATTTCGCTCTCTTCGAAACCGCCTTCAGGGCCTATAAAAATCGCCAAAGACGATACCGCCGAGTTGACATAATCCGATATTTTTCCCTGCTTTTCGCATTCGTAGGGAATTATCGCAACGTCCTTTTCTTTTGCAATCGAAACAGCTTCGTCAAAGCTTATCGGGCCTATCACCTTGGGAATATATGCTCTGCCGCATTGTTTTGCGGCTTCAAAAGCAATGCGTCTCATTCTTTCCATTTTCGATTCCTTGTCTATTTTGGCAACAATGCGTTTCGTGTTCACCAAAACAATCTCCGTAACGCCGAGCTCCGTTGCTTTTTGTATTATCAAATCCGTCTTCGGATTTTTGGGAACAGCCTGAAAAAGTGTTATTTTCAATTTGGGTTCTGTCAGCGATTCGTATCGTTTTTCCGCTTTCACCACAACCGTCTTTGCCTCGATTTTTTCAATCACGCAATCGGCGCACATGCCTTTTCCGTCAAAAACAGTCAGCTTTTCTCCCGTTTTCATTCGAAGAACCTTTACGATATGATTCGCTTCTTCCCCATCAATTTCAATCGGGTCTTTCAAAAAAGCTTCCTCATCCACAAAAAAATTTGCCATAAGTTTCTCCTATCTGCATACAAAAGCGTACCAATCCCCGTCATGCTTCACTTCGAGAATCTCGAATCCGTTTTTAACGAGCGCTTCTTCCACTTCATCTCGTCTGAAATCAATAATTCCCGAGCATATGAATCTTGCGTCCTCTTTCATAAAACGTCTCACCTTTTCCGACAGAGGAATAATAACATCGGCTACAATATTTGCAACAACCACGTCGTATTTTTCACGTGCAAGCTTTTCGCAAAGCTTTGTATCCGTCAATACGTTACCGCACTCCACCGTATAGACATCACGACCCACATCGTTGAGCGCCGCATTTTCATATGCGATTTTTTCGCAGTTCGGGTCAATATCCACCGCATACGCACTTTCCGCACCGAGCAAAATCGCAATTACGGACAAAATACCGCTTCCGCATCCGAGATCCGCAACCTTATCTCCCTTATGTACGCACTTTTCAAGTGCTTCCACACACATGCGTGTTGTCTCGTGCTGTCCCGAACCGAAAGTCATACCGGGATCAATTTCAAATACGAGCTTTCCGTCCGTATTTTCCACCTCTTCCCAATGCGGCTTTATGATAATGTTATCTCCGACATACAACGGTTTAAAATACTGTCTCCAGTTGTTTTCCCAATCCTCTTGTGCGAGGTTTTCTATTTTCACATCCAAAGAGCCGTATTCTTCGCAACGAATAACTTCCAATGCATTTTTCACACTTGTCAGTTTTTCGGCTGCTTTTTCATCCTCTTCAATGTATATCTTCACTTTTGTGGAACCTTGCTTTTCGTTGTACAGCTCTTCATCGACATAATCCCATGATTGTCTGTTGTCTTCCAAAAACGAGTTAAAGTCATCTTTATCCTCGATTTCAAATCCCACAATACCGACCTCTGTCAAAGCATTGCATACTGCGTCTATTCCGTCTGCGGTTGTTTCTATAGCCACTTGAAGCCAGTTCATCTTTTCGCTCCTTTATTATTTATTAAAGTAGTCCTTAATCTTCGCACTCCACTTTTTTTGCTGATTGTAATTCTTTTCGTTTGTTTCTTCCGCAAATTTCATGAGCGACTCTTTCTGCTTTTGCGTAAGATTTTTTGGTATTTCCACGTTCACCGTAACGTACTGATCGCCTCTTCCGTTTCCTCCGGGATACGGAATACCGAACCCTTTCATCTTAAATCTCGTTCCGCTCTGCGTTCCTTCCGGAATATTGAGCGACTTTTTACCGTCCAACGTCGGAACTTCAATATCGCTTCCGAGTGTTGCCTGCACAAACGAAATCGGAACATCAACAAACACATCGTATTCTTCTCTTTCGAAAATCGGATGACGCTTTATCGAAATCGAAATATACAAATCTCCGTTCGGACCGCCGTTGTCGCCTGCGTCTCCTTTGCCTCTCACACGAAGTGACTGACCGTCATCAACACCCTGGGGAATATTAACCGATATTTTGTCCGAAACTCTCGTCTTTCCGGCGCCCTGACATTCCGGACATCTTTCTGTCACAATCGTTCCCTTGCCTCGGCAATCGGGACACGTCGTTGTCGTCTGCATCTGACCGAGCATTGTGTTCTGAACCGTTCTTATCTGACCTCTTCCCAAGCACTTCGTACAAGTCTGCGGCTTTGTACCGGGTTTTGCCCCGTTGCCTCCGCAAGTTGTACAATTTTCGAGTCTCGATACCTTAACTTCTTTTTTGCAACCGAATGCCGCTTCTTCAAACGTCAAATTGATGCTTGCACGCATATCTCTGCCCTTTGTCGGAGCGTTTCGTCTCGACGATGCTCCTCCCGAGAATCCGCCGCCGAAGAACGAACCGAAAATATCGCCCAAATCTCCGAAATCACCGAATCCGCCGAAACCGCCCTGCGAGTAGCCTCCCGAGCCGTCTACACCCGCATGACCGAACTGATCGTACTTCGCTCTCTTTTCATTATCCGACAATACTCCGTAGGCTTCACCAATTTCACGGAATTTATCCGCAGCCTCGGGATTGTCTTTGTTCAAATCGGGATGATATTGCTTTGCAAGCTTTCTGTATGCTTTTTTTATTTCATCGGCACTTGCGCTTTTGTCAACGCCAAGCACTTCATAATAATCTCTCTTGTCTGCCAAAATGTTCACCTCATAATACGCACGATAGAGTCGGACAAAATTCTGTCCGACTCTGTCATAAAATATTGATTACTGATTGTCTTCCTGAGTAAATTCAGCATCATATACACCGTCGGAATTGGGAGCACCCGCATTGGGAGCGCCTTCCTGACCGGGCTGCTGATAAATCTTGGGAGCTATTTCGTAAAACTTCTTTGTAAGAGAGTCAACAGCTGCTTTAATTGCTTCGGAATCCGTACCGTTGAGAGCTTCCTTAACCTTGTCGATTTCAGTCTGAATACCGCTCTTTTCTTCTTCCGTAATCTTGTCGCCGACTTCTCCGAGCGCCTTTTCGCACTGATAAACCATCTGGTCTGCGTTGTTTCTTGTATCGATATCTTCCTTACGCTTCTTATCTTCTTCAGCAAACTGCTCTGCTTCCTGTACAGCCTTGTTGATTTCATCTTCGCTGAGGTTGCCCGATGCCGTAATTGTAATGTTCTGAGCCTTGCCTGTACCGAGATCCTTTGCGGATACGTTTACGATACCGTTTGCATCAATATCGAATGTAACTTCAATCTGAGGAATACCGCGGGGAGCGGGAGCAATACCGGAGAGCTGGAACTTACCGAGAGTCTTGTTCTGTGCGGCAAATTCTCTTTCACCCTGCAAAACGTGAATGTCAACTGCGGGCTGATTGTCTGCCGCCGTTGAGAACACCTGGCTCTTCTTTACGGGAATCGTTGTATTTCTTTCGATAAGACGTGTGCATACGCCGCCGAGTGTTTCGATACCGAGAGAAAGAGGAGTAACGTCCAAAAGAACGATATCCTTAACGTCGCCCGCAAGAACACCCGCCTGAATAGCCGCACCGATTGCAACACATTCATCGGGGTTGATACCCTTGTGAGGTTCTTTGCCTATAAGCTTTGCAACAGCTTCGTTAACTGCGGGAATACGGCTGGAACCGCCTACCATGAGCACCTTGTCAACTTCGTTTGCGGACAAGCCTGCATCACGAAGAGCGTTTCTTGTGGGAACCATTGTTCTTTCAACAAGATCTGCCGTAAGCTCGTTGAACTTAGCACGTGTAAGTGTAACATCGAGATGCTTGGGGCCTGTTGCGTCAGCTGTGATAAAGGGAAGGTTGATGTTACTTGTTGTAAGACCGGAAAGTTCGATCTTCGCTTTTTCCGCAGCTTCCTTCAATCTCTGCATAGCCATCTTATCTCCGGAAAGGTCAATGCCCTGTTCTTTCTTAAATTCCGCAACAAGATAGTCCATAATTCTCTGGTCAAAGTCGTCACCGCCGAGCTTTGTATCGCCGTTTGTGGCAAGAACCTGGAATACACCGTCGCCGATTTCGAGGATGGATACATCGAACGTACCGCCGCCGAGGTCATATACCATAATCTTCAAATCGTCTTCTTTGTCCATGCCGTATGCAAAAGCCGCAGCCGTGGGTTCGTTTATAATACGAAGAACGTCCAAACCGGCAATTCTGCCCGCATCCTTTGTTGCCTGTCTCTGCGAGTCGGAGAAATAAGCGGGAACCGTGATAACAGCCTGAGAAACTTTTTCGCCGAGATAGCTTTCGGCATCTGCTTTAAGCTTCTGCAAAACCATCGCCGAAATTTCCGGAGGTGTGTAGCTCTTGTCGTCAATATTTACCTTGTAGTTTGTACCCATTTCTCTCTTAATGGAGATAACAGTCTTATCGGGATTTGTAACCGCCTGTCTTTTCGCACTCTGACCGACGAGTCTTTCGCCGTCCTTTGTGAAAGCCACAACGGAGGGAGTTGTTCTTCCGCCCTCTGCGTTTGCGATTACAACGGGTTCGCCGCCTTCCATAACAGCAACGCAGGAGTTTGTAGTACCCAAGTCAATACCTATAATCTTTGCCATATTTATTACTTCCTTTCAGTTTTTCAACATTAAAATATCAGTTTGCCACTTTGACCATACTGTAGCGTATTATTCTGTCGCCGAGTTTATAACCCTTTTGGAACTCCTCGGCAATTTCGTTTTCTCCGAAATTCTCATCTTCGATATGCATTACCGCATTGTGAAATTTCGGGTCAAACTTTTCGCCGACTGCTTTTATCTCTTCAACACCTATGTTCTTAAAAGCGTCTTCAAATTGCTTCAGCGTCATCTTAACGCCTTCGTAAAGCGGGTCTTCGGCTTTCGCCGCATTAAGAGCCCTCTCCAAATTATCCATCACCGGAAGCATCGCCGCCACAACGGCAACCTTTGCCTCGGGGTAAATGCTTTCCTTTTCTTTTGCGGTGCGCTTTCTGTAGTTATCGTATTCGGCAACCACTCTGAGATATTTGTCGTTCAAGGCTTTCAATTCCTTGTCTTTTTCATCCTCTTCGCTGATTTCGGCTTCGACTTCTTCCAAAGTTTCTTCCGCTTCTTCAACATCGGATGCTTCATTTGTTATTTCTTCGTTTGTAACGATTTCATCTTCGTTTTTCTTTTTAGCCACCCTGTTCACCTCTATTCATCTTCATAAAGAATCTCATTCAAAACTGTACTCAACTGAGCATTTATTGTTTCAAGCGATGACATAATACGTGCATAGTCCATTCTTGTCGGTCCTATAACACCTATTTTACCGCTGAAAAGCCCGCCTGCATTATAGTTTGCCAAAACAACGCTGGTGTCATGCATTTCTTTCATTCCGGTTTCGTCACCGATTAACACCTTAACGCCGTCCGAGTCGATGTTTTCCGACAAACTCAAAACCTTTGTCGCATTTTCTCTGTTGTCGATAAAGCTCAAAAACTCTCTCGCACGGTCAATATCGCAAAATTCCGGGTGATTCAAAATATTTGACGCACCGCCCACATAAACTTGCGTAATATTGTTTTTCAAACATTCGAGCACAAACTCAAGCACAACCTTCAAAAAGTCCTTGTACTTGCCCATCGCTCCGTAAATAAGCATTATCCTCGACTCGTCTATATCACTTGCCGTGAGACCGGAAAGCTGCGAATTCAAAAAGTCCGATATCGCATCTATCTCTCTGTATGTTATGCCCGATACTTTAACTTTTTTGTTTCTGACGCTTCCGCCCTCCAAAACAACAACTATAAGCGCAAGATTTTCTTCAATCATAATCATCTTCACGTTTACGATTTTTCCTCCGGGAGCGGTCGGCATGGTAACAACCGTAGGACACTTCGTTACTTTCGAAATAATATCCGATATACAGCTTGCCACATTGTTAAGGTTCAAATACCTTTGATGCAGCTCCGTATTGAGATTTTCAATATCCTCAACCGTTGCGCTGTAACGCTTCATAAGCGAGTCAACATAAAATCTGTACCCCAATTGGCTCGGAACTCTTCCCGCCGACGTATGAGGTTTGTCGAGAAATCCCATCTCTTCGAGATCCGCCATCTCGTTTCTTATCGTTGCGGCACTCAATCCCAAATCATGATTTTTTGCTATGTTTCTCGAACCCACAGGTTCCGCCGAGGCAATATAGTCCTCAACTATCGCCTGAAGTATCAATTTTTTTCTTTCTCCTAATTCCATAGAGTTTCACCTCTTTTTGTTAGGTTCATATTTGTTAGCACTCACTTACCTCGAGTGCTAACGATAGAATACCACCTGTTTCCTCACTTGTCAATACCTGTTTGTGAAAAATTTGTAAACCCTTTGAAAACAAACACCGAAATCCCCTTTTTTCCCTACAAAAACACCGATTTCCCCGATTTTTCAAAAAAACCGCATGGACACTTGACCCATACGGTTTTTCGAAAAACTTACAATACTGTTTTCAATTACTGTTCGATTATCTCTTTCACGGTTCTCGCTCCGAGCACACCGCCCGCACAGCATGTTTCTCCGTTCGCTTCGAATTTAATTGTCACGGAGTCCTTGCCCTTTGTCACTTCTTCCGGAATTTCGTAATAGCGGTAGTAGGAGCTTTGCGGCTTGTTATTGTTTATCACCTGCGATGCAATCTTCACTCCGTCCACATATATCGAAAAGTCTCTTGTATACGTCTTTCCCGACTTTGAAAAAGGAACATCGCTGCCCCAATATTCAACGCAAAGATAGTTTTTCTCATCTTTGTTCACGCCGAGCATATATGAGAAATATGCGTCTTTCACGCCCCAAGCGTCTCTCCACATATAATTTTTGCCTCCGGACGAGAACGAGTCATTGTGATATCCCGTACAATTTGTCTCCAAATTGTGACCCAACTCATCCTGTTGTCCGTCAGGCTGAACCTGATCAATCGTTACGTTGTTAAGTCTCTTCAAGAAGAGATCTCCCGCCATATTCATATTCCAATACACATTATGGAATTCGTGATGTATTTCATAAAACGGCTTGAGCAACACGTCTTCTCCGCTGCTCAAATATTCTCCGTTGAGCTTGAATATGAGCTTGCTGCGGTCAACAATCTCAATCAAATCGTCAATGCTGTCACCTTCGTAGGTAATATACGGAACATCCGTAGTTGTCGTGTCAAGTCCCGTTTCCTTCTCTACTGTATCATTCGGGAAGTTTTCAGTTCCGAGCGGTGCTGCCAAAACAATAGGTCCGTACATAAATACAATTTGGTTTGCCGTTCTCGAGTTATATATTTCACTTTCCATGGGAATCGTCAGTTCGATCACGTCACCCTTTTTAAAAGTTCCTTCAATTTCGAGATATCCGCCGTTGTCCTTTTTGTATGTTTGATTGTTGTATACGGCTGTCGCACCTTTTTTCGCCCACGACGGAACACGGAATTTAATACTTGCGTCCGCTTCGCCGTCTGTCACCGTTATGCGAATCTTATCATCATAAGGATAGTTTGTTTCCTGTTTCAGCTCCAAGCCCTTTTCTTCCCACTTTACGCTTGAAGGAATATAAAGGTTCACGTACATTTCGTCCGCATCCTTGTAATATATGCACTTCGAATATCTTCCCGCATTTTCCATACCCGTTCCCGTGCAGCACCAGAAAGAATCGTACTTTGTTCCGTATATGCGGTAATGGCCTTGCAAAAGCGATACAAAATACATCTTGTTTCCCGTATCGGGATCCTGCGTTCCGAGTATGTGATTGTAAAGCGCTCTCTCGTAATAATCCATATATTTGCTGTCATGTTCCCAATCGAACATGTGCTCTGTCAGCTTCAACATGTTATATGTATTACAGCTTTCGCTTGTCTTGTGATGAAGCGACTCAAGACCCAAACTTTCAAAGTGCTCGCTGACGCTGTTGCCGCCTATTACAAAAGAACGGTTATTTACAACGCTGTTCCAAAAATACTTTGCCGCTTTTCCGTATGCCTGATACTTTTCGCTGTCTTGTTCGAAAATCTCCGCTGCACCGATTATCTTCGGAATCTGTGTGTTTGCGTGCAATCCCGTAAGATTGTCCTGTTCGTTCGAAAGAGGATTCAATATCTTGTCATGCGTAAATCTTCTTGCCGTAACAAGGTATTCTTCTCTTCCCGTCAGTTTGTAAAGTTCCGCAAAAACATCGTTCATACCGCCGTATTCAACGTTCAGCATATTCTGCACCTGTTCATCGGTCATTTTGTTCAATCCGTCCATTGCCCAGTTTGCAAAATTCACGCATACGTCGAGAGCTGACGTGTTATCGGTATATTCATACGCATCTATAAGCCCCTGATAAATTTTGTGCACTCCGTACCACGGAACCCAATAGTTGTTTGCCCAGCTCGTATCACCTTTAAAACATTTTTCAAACGTCTCTATGTTGCATCCGCCGATGTATCCGCTTTTTGTCGTATCCTGTATGTATTTGAGCTGCGTTATCGCATAGTCGAGCTTTTCTTTCAGCTCTTCATTTCCCGTTGATGCATACATCACCGCCGTCGCACTCATCCAATGACCGAGCGTGTGCCCCGCAAGGGTAAAAGTATCCGCACTCCATCCCCAGTTGCTTGCGCCTTTCTTCTCCCATCCACCGTAACGAGCCGCGCCGTTCGGTGTCGGAAGATTCGCCATTTCAAAACTCGGTGCCAAAAGTCTGTCTACATCCATATCCAAAATATATTCCATTCCGACTTCTTGACTCTGTTTGAAAATACCGTCTTCCAACTCAATTCGGTTCATGTCCACAAAACCTTTATCTTCCGACTTTTCGTATATTATAGATTTTTCATACATCAAAGGGTTCATATTCTTATCCCACAGCATTGCTTTAATACTGAATCCTTTCTCCAAAATAATATTGCTCACCAGCTTTATGCGACTTAAAGTATCGGTATCGAATTTTCGTGTTATAATATCTCTCACAACATCCGAGCCGTCCGTCAGTACCAACGACGCAAAAACATCTTTTTCGTCGCCGTCCACCTCAAACGATGCCTCGGCTTTATTGTTTTCTATACCGAGTGCCGCATTTGCATAAGAGCTTTGTGCACTCACAACCTGTGACGAAAGAATCGTCAAAGCAAGCGCCTGTGCCAAAATCCGCTTTTTCATTTTCCTCTATTTTCTCCTTTACTAATTGATTTAACTATGTTAAACTACATACAGAATACATTTTTTCAAAATATTCTTCAATCCCCAATTCCGCAGTAAAGGTGGCGAAATCCGAGATGATTACTTTTGACGAATGTGGCAAATTCGAGTTTCCGCAAAACTTTGTTCATATGAAACGTTCAATGCGATTCAACGAACTCATATTGATGCGGCAAGGTGTGATGTATCTTGCCGAAGACGACAACTATCTCACCGTTCGTGAGGGCGACGTCGTATTTTTAAAAGCCGGCAGGCTCCACTACGGCTACAAGCCGTCGGACGGCAATGTTGAATTTTACTGGATGCATTTTTTAACCGACGATGAAAACGACACCGATTTTCCGCTGTTGTATCATTTCGAAAATCCCGGCGAAATTCTTCAGCTTTTTCGTCAGCTTTTTCATTTTGCTCCGCTTTCGCCCTCCGATTCGGACTGTGCCGCAACGCTTCTTTTGCACGGTGTCAAAAACGCAATTTTGGACAAAAAGTTTCCGCATCTCAGCTTATCGGGCGACGTTTGCGATTGGATACATTCTCATTTTTCCGAAAACATTACGGTTTCTTCCGTTGCCGAACAGTTCGGTTACAGCGCCGATTATATTTCTTCAAAGGTCAAAGAAAAAACAGGCATGAGTGCCAAAAGCTATATAACCCATTGCCGAATGATGCATGCAAAGCAGATACTTCTCTGCTCCGATTTGTCGATTGACGAGACCGCTCGTCAATGCGGTTTTTCCGACTCAAAAGCTTTTTACAAACTTTTCAAAAAGTACGAGGGCATGACTCCCGGAGAATATCGCACGACTTTCCCGGGTTCACTCAATGTAGGCATATCAATAAAGAGGTCAATATGAAAAATTTTACCGACAGCGAACTTTACGAAATTATAAATACAAACAAATACGATTTTGAACTTGCAAAAAAAGCCGATACTCTCCGTCGTGAAATTTACGGTACCGACGTATATATCCGAGGTCTTATCGAATTCACGAATTATTGCAAAAACAATTGTTTCTATTGCGGTATTCGTGCGGGCAACACAAAATCCGTCCGTTACCGGCTTTCGAAAGACGAGATTTTGTCCTGTTGCAAAGAGGGTTATTCCTTGGGATTTCGCACCTTTGTGCTCCAAGGCGGCGAAGACATGCACTTCACCGACAAAAACATATGCGATATCGTATCTTCGATACGCGAAACTTATCCCGACTGTGCGATTACTCTTTCGATCGGCGAAAAAAGTCGAGAGAGCTACAAATCGTATTTTTCGGCAGGCGCAAACCGTTATCTTCTTCGTCACGAGACAGCAAGCGACCGCCACTACAACAAGCTTCACCCCGATTCCATGAGCCTATCCAATCGCAAAAAATGTCTTTATGATTTAAAAGAGATTGGTTATCAAACAGGCAGCGGTTTTATGGTCGGTTCGCCTTATCAAACAACCGAAAACCTTATTGCCGATTTACGCTTTTTAAAAGAGCTTTCTCCCGATATGATAGGAATAGGTCCTTTTATCACACACCGTGAAACGCCGTTTTCATCTTTCCCATCAGGCTCGTTGGAGCTTACTTTACGCATGATATCCGTTTTGCGTATCATGTTCCCGTATGCACTCATCCCCGCAACGACGGCTCTCGGTTCGATTCATCCCGAGGGACGTGAACTGGGGCTTTTGAGAGGTGCCAACGTTGTCATGCCAAACCTTTCGCCCGTCAGGGTCAGAAAACTCTATGATTTATACGAAAACAAAATCTGCACCGGCGACGAAGCCGCCGAATGTCGATTCTGCCTCGAAAAACGTGTTTCAAGCGTTGGTTATCGCATTGTAACCGACAGAGGCGATGTAAGGAGGACTACAAATGACTAAAATATTAATCGCAATGAGCGGCGGCGTTGACTCTTCCGTTGTCGCTCACCTGATGAAAAAATCCGGGCACGACTGTCAAGGTATTTTGATGAAGCTTTTCGACGGCACTCTCACCCCGTCATGCTGCACCCAAAAAGATATCGAAGACGCTCAATCCGTTGCCGACAAACTTTCCATTCCGTTTTCCGTCGTCAACATGAGTGACGGTTTCCGTGAAAACGTCATCGACAAGTTTATTTCGTCATACGAAAACGGCTCCACTCCCAACCCCTGTGTTGACTGCAACCGTTTCATGAAGTTTGAACGTCTTTTCGACGAAGGCGTAAAGATGGGCTGCGACTTTGTAGCCACAGGTCATTATGCACGAGTTGAGTACAATCCCGACACAAAAAGATACATCTTGAAAAAAGCACTCGACGAATCAAAAGACCAGAGTTACGTGCTCTATTCTCTTACCCAACCTCAACTCTCGCACGCGCTCTTTCCTCTCGGTTCTTTTTCCAAAGACGAAACAAGAAAAATCGCTTCCGAAATGGGATTTGTCAATGCCGACAAAGGCGACAGCCAAGACATATGCTTCGTAAAAGACGAAATGTACTATGATTTCATAGAACGCACCCAAGAAAAAAAATATCCCGAAGGTAATTTTGTAACGCTTGACGGCAAAATTTTGGGCAAACACAAAGGCATCATTCGTTACACCGTCGGTCAGCGCAAAGGTCTCGGCATATCCCACTCATCCCCGCTTTACGTCGTAAGGGTCGATCCCGCCAAAAACGAAGTTGTCCTCGGAGCAAACGACGATTTGTTTACCGATACTCTTATCGCGAAAGATATCAATCTTATATCCGTTGCATCAATCGAAAAACCAATGCGTGTATATGCCAAAGTTCGTTATCGACATACGGCACAACCCGCAACCGTTATCCAGACGGACTCCGACACAATTCGTGTTGTATTCGATTCACCTCAACGGGCAATCACAAAAGGTCAGTCCGTCGTCCTCTACGACGGCGACGTAGTAGTCGGCGGCGGCAAGATACAATGAAATCTTGCCGCTCCTCAATATGATCTACTGTTTTTTTATAAAGCTCTATTGTCTGTTACCCCAACATTTATTATAGAGCCCTTTTTTTATTACAAAAAGGTGGCAGCGTAACTGCTACCACCTTTAAAGAAATTCTTTTTTATGGATTTGACCCCACTATTTGACAAAGAACCAAAACAAAAAAGTACGATATCAACCGAAAACACGGTATTTATCGTACTTTTTTTGGATTTCGTACACGAAATAGATGCAAGTATTTTGTAACAAAAATGTCCTATCCTCAAGCTATCCAACTGTCATTAATATCCTACAGCTGAAACCCCATACTCTGCTTG